>USAL01000001.1 GCA_900552545.1 uncultured Sutterella sp.
TATCGGCAAAACTTTCATCGATATCAAATAAGGGCGATTTTTTCGCCCGTCCATCTAGTCAAAATCCCTCAGAAAAGCCCCTTGAGGTGTTGCAAAAAATTCCCCCTTCCACGCGGTCGGAAAAGCCCCTGCAACCCCTTGATCCTGCGAGGAAATTTCACCTTCCCCCGAGGGCGCCGCCGGGGGCTTTCGCAGAGGCCGCGGGCGTCGTGCAAAATCGACACCCGCAAACACCTCAAAAATGACCCCTCAAAGGGCATTTTTCAAGCATTTTCATCCCTCTTTACGAAAGGATTTAAATATCACAAAAGAGGAATTTGTGGATCAAGGAGGTTTTTCGACCGTTTGAAATACGCGTCCTTTTTTGCTTTTGCGCAGAAAGCAAAACGGCCGCCCCGTCTTCTGCATCATGCAGAAAGCGGCAGCGGCCGTTGATTGAGAGCGTTCGGTTTGCCTTAGGCCTTGGCGGCCTCGGGATCCTCAACCTGCTCGATGCCCGCAAGCAGCCACCCGGTGGAGTCGTCGGCCTTCTTGACGAGCACCCAGCGCTCGCGCACCTGCTCGAATTCGCCGGCAACCTTCATGGCGCCGTCAAACTCGACGACGGCCACGTTTTCATCTCCTTCGGTGAGAATGCCCAGCAGATTCACCGAGAGGTTGATCACCTCGGAGGTCTGCGGGTTGCTGCCGCGTTCGCGCAGCTTGTGCGTGACGGCAATAAAGAAGTCGTCGGTTGTGAAGTCGCTAATCTCAACCACGTTGCCCGAATCCCAGGCCTTCTGAAGCTTGAGGAAGTTTTCCTTCGCCACGGCTTCAAAGCCCGCCTTGTCAAAGCCTTCGGGAATGGCAGGGCCCGCGGCCTCGGTCTGTCCGGAGGCGGAGGTGGGCGCCGCGCCGCGCGAGAAGAGATCCATGACGCTGCCCGAAACCGAGCCGGTCGAGCCCATCATCTGGCCGGCAGAGCCGCCCGCGGCAGGAGCAGAAGAGGAAGACGTGGCAGAAGCGGCGGAAGGCTGCGCGGACTCAAAGCGCGCAGGCTCGCGGTAGCTCGGCTCCTCGCGCTGCGCACCGGCTGCGCCGAAGGGGGCGCCGCCCGCAGCTGAAGGCGTCGCACCGGCGCGCTTGGCGGCCATGCGGCCGAGCACCATGCGGACCACGAAAAAGAGCGCGAGCGCCATGAGGGCGATCATGAGGAACTGACCCAGTTCAGGCGAAAGGCCCAGGGCGCTCAGAAGCGCCGTGATGCCGAGCGCGGCGGCCGCGCCCATCAGAAGACCGCGCCAGGGGCTGGGCTTGGCCGCAGCGGCGGCAGCGGGATTGGCGGCAGTTGCAGGACGCTGGGCCTGCTGCTGTTGGCGCTGGCCCTGCAGGGCGGGAGCGCTCTGCGGCGGCGTCGCCTGACGCAGCGTCGGCGCCGAACGACCAAAGGAGGAACCGCCGCCGAAACGGCGCGCGGCGTCAGCATCAGCAGCGGTCGTGATCAAAACCAGACCGACGGCAAAAATAGCCAGAAGGTTCTTGAACATGCGTAAGAGGTATCCAACCAGACGGTAAGCTCGAAAAAACAGTCTCTGACGAAAGATGTGCGATTGGCCGCACAGCCTCGCAGGTTTTTGCATTGTATCGGACGAAGCCCCTTTGATTGAGAACCGTCAAAGGGGTACTTTGTGTCCAAGTTTTTCAGCGTTTTCCCCGTCAAGGGATGGGCACGGAGGGCTCCGGCGTCAAGCGCTCTTACGGTTGGCTTTTAACGCGTCTTTTAGGCCGCCGGCTTGATGCCTTCGTGCAGCGCGCAGATGCCGAAGGTGAAGTCAAGCCACTTCACCTCTTCAAGACCCGCCTCGCGCATCATGCCCGCAAGCGTGGGCTGATCGGGATGCATGCGGATGGACTCGGCAAGGTACCGGTAGCTCTCGCGGTCGCCAGCAATCTTGGCGCCCAGCCACGGCATGAAGACGAACGAATAGAAATCGTAGAAGGGCTTCACCCAGCGGCGGCAGCGGCTGAACTCAAGCACCAGCACGCGTCCGCCCGGGCGCACCACGCGGGTCATTTCCCGCAGAGCGCGGTCCTTGTGCGTCATGTTGCGAAGCCCGAAGGAGACCACCGCCGCATCGAACGTGTTGTCGGCAAAGGGCAGCGCCTCGCAGTCGCACTGCACCACGTGCGCACGAGTACCGGTGGCGTGCAGGCGACGCAGGCCTTCGGAAAGCATCGTGCGGTTGATGTCGGTCGCCCAGACCTCACCCGAGCTGCCCACGATGTGTCCGAAGCGGATGGCCAGATCGCACGTGCCCGAGGCGATGTCGAGCACCTTGTCGCCCGAGCGGATGCCCGCCTCCTTGACGCAGACGTGCTTCCACCAGCGGTGCAGCCCGAGGCTCAGGAGATCGTTCATGAGGTCGTAGCGGCGCGCCACGGAGTCAAATACCTGACGGACGTCCTCGGCCTTTTCGTCTTCGGGCACCTGGCGGTAGCCAAAACTTGTCTGCTGTCCGCCGGCGTTGAGGTCGGACTTCTTTTCTTCGCTCATAAAGGGCTCTGATGATTGTCGGTTGGTGCGGCGGCTGCAGCAACAGGAATAGGCACGCAGCCCGCGCGGCTCTTAGTGCTGGTGCGAGGGGCAGGTTACCTTGGGCTTGTCGGCAAAGCGCGTATTGGCCGGATCGTTGGGGTCGCGGCTTGCGCCGTTGCGCTTGAGGTCTTCGAGATAGGCTTCCCAAAGGCCTTCCTGCTGCTTGCCGAGCTCAGCGAGGTACTCCCAGCTGTAGATGCCCGAGTCGTGGCCGTCGGAGAAGACGAAGCGCAGCGCGTAGGAGCCCACGGGCTCGGCGGCGACGATGGTGACGTCACGCTTGCCGACCTGAAGCTTGGCTTCGTCGGGCGTATGGCCCTGAACGTCGGCCGAGGGCGAGAACACGCGCAGGAATTCAAAGGTAAACGAGTAGCTGCTGCCGTCTTCGTACGCGATGTCGAAGCGACGGCTCTTGTTGTGCAGGCTCATGTCCACGGGAGTCAGCATGATGAAATCATCCTTGAGACGGTGTTGCTTGGGGACGGTGCTCACTCCCCGCGCAAAGGCTCTTTGCGAGGAAAGGGAATGATCCGCAAAAATTTCCGGCGCGAGGCCGGACATGAAACGAAAAAGCCCTGAATCCCGAAGGAATCAAGGCCTGAGCCGGGTGCGGCTTCTCTCTCGCACGGTCATGGTGCCGCCGGCGGGACTCGAACCCACATCACAGCCTTCGGAGGGCCATATTCTATCCAGTTGAACTACGGCGACAGAGCATGTTCAAGGGGAGCCATTATACAGGAAGGCCCGCTTTAGACATCCTGCGGGTCGACCTCGATGGACCAGGAGACATCCGGGAACTCCTTGATGGCCTTGAGCGCCTCGGCAAACTGATGCAGAAACGCCTGCCGCGCCGGGCGCTTCAGGGATTCAATCAGAAGCTGCCCGCGCTCGGCGTCCTTGAGCCGCATGACCACCATCGGCACCGGGTCGTAGACCGCGATGTCGGGGGAGTCGAGCTCCTCGGCGCATTTTTTTGCCAACCGCAGGAACCCGAGCGTGCGCTCAAGCGCATCGGACTGCGCGGTCAGAAGCGCCTGAAAGCTGTAGGGCGGCGCATAGGCTTCGCGCCGGGCGGACAAAAGGCGCGCGGCAAAGTGCTCGTAGTCCTGCGCGCGCACGTCGGCGTAGATCGGATGCGTGGGAAAGCGAGTCTGGATCATGACGCGGCCTGCAAGCTTGTCGCGGCCCGCGCGCCCTGCAACCTGCAGGAGCGTCGCAAAGAGGTGCTCCTCGGCGCGAACGCTGGGGCTTACAAGCTGCGCGTCGGCATTGAGCACCACCACGAGGCTCACCCGCTTGAAGTCGTGCCCCTTGGCGATCATCTGCGTGCCCACGATGATGTCGACTTCGCCCGCATGCACGCTCTCAAAGGCCGCCTCGGCGGCGTTTTTCGTGCGCACGCTGTCGCGGTCGATGCGAAGCACCCGTGCCTGAGGCCAGAGCGTCTCGATGCCCTCCTCGATGCGCTGCGTGCCCGTGCCGATGGCGATGATCTCGGGATTGCCGCAGCTCGGGCAGCGCTCGGGCACGGGGTACGAGGCACCGCAGTGGTGGCACACGAGGGCGTGGCCCGCCTTGTGAAACACCGTAAAGCCCGTGCAGTGAATGCAGCGGCTCACCCAGCCGCAGCTCGTGCAGGTGATCACGGGCGCGTAGCCACGGCGGTTGATGAAAACGAGAACCTGCTCGCCGCGCGAGAGCGTCTCGTCGATCGCCTCCTTGATTTCGGGCGCAAACACGCGCGGCTTTCGCTGGCTGACGTCGATGAGCTGCATTGAAGGAAGCGAAGCCGTGCGCACCGCGCGGTGCGTAAGCCGCAGCAGCCGATAGACGCCCGCCTGGGCCCTTGCCCAGGTTTCAAGCGAGGGCGTCGCCGACCCCAGCACGCAGGCGATGTTGTTGTCGTGCGCACGCTTCACGGCAAGGTCGCGCGCGGAAAACCGCAGTCCCTCGCCCGCCTTGTAGCTTTGGTCGTGCTCCTCGTCAACGAGCACTAGCTTCAAATCGGCAAAGCTCGTAAAGATCGCCATGCGCGTGCCCACGAGCACGCGCGCACGGCCCTCGTGGACGGCGAGCCAGCTCTTGGCGCGCTCGTTGGGCGTCAGGTTGGAGTGCATCGTCACCACGAGCTCGTCGACAAAGCGCCCGCGCACACGCGCTTCAAGCTGCGGGGTGAGGTTGATTTCGGGCACCAAGAGGAGCACCTGCCCCGTGGGGTGCTTTTTCAAGGTCTCTTCAATCAGGTGAAGATAGACCTCGGTCTTCCCCGAGCCCGTGACGCCAAAGAGCACGTAGGTGGCGTAGCCCTCGCGGCTCACCACTGCCTCGACGGCCGCGCGCTGCTCAGCGTTGAGCTCCACCCGCGGCGTGGGCTCGGTTTTCTTGACGTGCATCGCACGAAAGCTCTCAAGGCTTTTCTGAAACTTCGCCCCGGGCACCTTGCGGAAGAAAAGCGGCAGCGCCGCCACGGCGGTCTCGCCCCAGTTCTTGATGTAGTAGTCGGCCGCAAAGCGCGTAAAGGAAAGCCATTCGCCGCGAAGCGCCGGCACGTCGTGCAGGACGCTGATGACGGGCTTCATGCGGCTTTCCTCAATCTCGGTCGAGTCCTTCACCCGCACGACGATCCCGACGTCCTTGCGCTTGGGTCCCAGGGGCACCACAACGCGCTCACCCGGCTCGGCCGTCTCGCCTTCGGGCAGGATGTAGTCAAGCGCAGGAAGCGGTGCGTCAAGCAGGACTTCAAGAAAGCGGACGGTCATGAAGAAAAAACGGGGGTGCGGGAAAAACGAAACGTGCGGGCTTTTTGCCGAAGGTGCCCTATCGTACAGCAAAACCCGCTGCGGCTAGGGGGGCGGCGACGGTCCCCTCAGAGTCCCTCAGCGCCTTCTCTCGGGGGCGTTCCGAAGCCCCGTCAACGACGTTCTCCACAGCGCTCGGGCATTGTTTTTCAAGCCTTTTGACAACTCTTCCACAGTCTCTTCACAAGTTCCGCTCAGAGGTGTGGATAACTTTGCGGATAACTTATCGGCGTCCTTTTTTCAAGGCCTTTCTCAACATCGCGGCCTGCCACTTGATTTTTTCATTGAAATCCGTAAAAGCCCTTTGAAATCAACGATATTTCATTTTTCAAGCCGAAATGCAGGGGCTTGAAATCCCGTCTTTTACTCGGAATTGGCCTCCTGCGCGCTGTGGATAACTTTGAGGATAACCGGGGGACCGAGGCCGCAGGCGGTTTTGTCCATTCTTTCAAGCCCAGCGGCGCGCTCCGGAAGGCCGCGGCGGCCGTTGAATGTCCCCTTCAGACAACCTTCATCTTTCCTGCGCTTGCGCAAGGTACGTACGTATCGATCGGACCGAAGATGCCTGCCAGTGATAAACGGAGTTCTGAAGCCTGGATCGGGGACGGCCTTGCATGTCTCCCCTTGCATCCGGTTGCATAAGCTGCGGGACTCCGCTCCCCTTACTCATCAAGGAGTCCTGAAGATGACCAACATCTCCAAACGCAATTTCCTCAAGGGTGCGGCTGTTGCCGCCACGCTGCCGGTCGTGGGCGCCGCCCATGCCAAGAAGGCCGATATTCCCGCCAAGTGGGATATCGAGACCGACGTCGCCATCATCGGCTACGGCGGTGCCGGTGCGTCGTCTGCCATTACGGCTTTCGATGCCGGCGCCAAGGTCATGATCTTTGAGAAGCTCCCTGAAGGCGGCGGCAACACGGCCGTATCTTCCGGCGGCATGATGATCCCCAACAATGAGGAACGTGCCTACACCTATCTCGAGAAGACCTACTCGTTTGCCAACAGCGAAATCGACCGCAAGCAGCTGCGCACCTTCGTCAAGGAAGCGATGAAGTCCAAGGAATTCCTGCTCTCGCTCGCTCCCGATCAGAAGATCTACATCTACGGCTACGCAGGCTTCACCAACATCCCCGAGCAGGACGCCATCGAGAAGTGGCGCTTCCGCACCCCGAAGGGACTGAAGCTGCGCGGCGGCGACATGCTCTTCAAGAACTCCCGCTACGCCGTTGAAACCACCCGCAAGATCCCGGTGGTCTACAACGCCCGCGCCCTTGAGCTCATCCGCGAAAACGACGAAGTCCTCGGCGTCTGGGTTGAGATCGAAGGCAAGAAGAAGGCCGTCAAGGCCCGCCGCGGCGTCGTGCTCTGCACCGGCGGCTACGAATACGACGACGAGCTGCTGCAGAACCACACGATGGGCCAGATGTTCCATCGCCTCGGCTGCCCGGGCAACACGGGCGACGGCGTGCGCATGGCGCAGGCCGCCGGTGCCGGCCTCTGGCACATGAACGCGCTCTCCTGCCCGCTCGGCCTCGAAGTTCCCGGCGTGAAGGCTGCTCTGCAGATCAACATGCTGTCGGCTAGCTACTTCTACGTCGACCAGGACGGCAAGCGCTTCTGCAATGAAAAGATGGACAACCACACCTGCATCTATGCGGTGAACTACCTCGACGCCATCAAGCATCGCTATCCGCGCATCCCCTGCTTCGTCGTCTTCGATGAGAAGGCCCGCAAGCGCGGCCCGATCGTCGGCGGCGCCACCTCCGGCTGGGCCATCAACCGCGAGCACTATCAGTGGAGCCGCGACAACAGCGCCGAAATCGAAAAAGGCGTGATCGTCTCCGCTCCCACGATCAAGGCTCTGGCCGAGAAGATCGGCGTGCCGGCTGAAAACCTTGAACAGACCTTCCGCACCTGGAATGAGAACATCAAGGCCGGCGCCGACAAGGAATTCGGCCGTCCGCTGAAGAAGAAGGGCAAGATCGCCTTCGAAGGCCGTGAAGCTCCGGTGATCAGCGAGCCGTTCGACGAGAAGGGCCCGTACTACGCCGCCAAGCTCTTCCCGACGCTGCTCAACACCCAGGGTGGTCCGCGCCGCAACGAGAAGGGTCAGGTTCTCAACGCTCTCGGCAAGCCGATTCCGCGCCTCTACAGCGCGGGCGAGCTGGGCTCGATGTGGGGCCACATCTACCAGGGCGCCACGAACAACTCGGAAGCCTGCGTGTTCGGCCGCATCGCCGGCCGCACGGTGGCTGCCGAAAAGCCCTGGGGCTAGTCGTTGAAAGCTGCTTGGGGTGCACGCACGTACACCCCACCCTTTGAACCTCTACCCGTTCAAAAAAGGGATGGTCTTCGGGACCCGCTTCCGAAGACCTCCCTTCTATCCTTCAGCAGAGAAACACCATGAACAAACTTACCTTGAAGCTCGTGCTCGCCGCCGTTCTCGGCTCCGTGGCCTGCGCCTCGATGGCTGCCGACGCGTTTCTCGCCGACCGCCACGTCGGTCGCGGTTTGAAGTGCGAGTCCTGCCACAATCCCATGCCTCCCAAGGCTCAGGGCGTCACCAAGCAGTGTCTGGCCTGCCACGGCGGTTCCTACGCCAAGCTCGCCGAGAAGACGGCCGACGCCGACATAAACCCGCATGACACGCATCTGGGCGAAATCGAGTGCTCGGACTGCCACCAGGGTCACAAGCCGCCGCGTCTCGTGTGCGATCAGTGCCACGAATTCCGCGACATGAAGGTGCCCTAAACAACGCACCTTGAGCATTCCGGAAAATGGGTCCCGGCATGCTCACCCCGTGTTCGCCTGTTCGTCCTTTCTCGCGATCACGAAAAAAAGACATCTCCTTGATCTGTGTTCGGCGTCTTGTCGGAGCGCCGGTCCCGGAAAATTTATCCTCCTCCAACTGCTTTGAAGAAAAGAGGCGCTCAATCCAGAAAGCGAGCGCCCGACTTCTGAAAAAAAGCAGAACCTTCTCTCCTCTGGTGCACGGGCCTTGCCCCCTACGGGCAAAAGCCTTCGTGCGGCAACCTGCAAAACGCCCGCATCGGGATTCCCGGTGCGGGCGTTTTGTCGTGGTGCCGCAAGCGTTTCTCAAGCACTTCCTCGGAAGTCCTTCATCCTGTGGAGAATTCTGTGGGAAACTGTGTGCAAAAGCACTGGAAAACCTGCGGAAAGCCTGAGGGAAACTTGCGGAAAACCCGGGGAAAACTCAAATTGTCCTTTCGAGTTTTCCCTTTGAAATCACCGCTTTGTTACTGATGGCGGCAAGGCGAATACTTGTGCACTTCGTCCACCAGCACGGCGACGGCCTCGGGATCGGTAAACTGGCTGATGCCGTGGCCGAGGTTGAAGACGTGGCCGCCGTTGCCGACCGTGCCGAACGAGTCGATCACGCGGCGCACCTCGCGGCGGATCGCCTCTTCGCCCGCAAAGAGCACCATCGGGTCGAGGTTGCCCTGCAGGCTCACCTTGTCGCCCGTGCGGGCGCGGGCCTTCGTGAGGTTCACCGTCCAGTCGACGCCCACGCAGTCGCAGCCGCATTTGCTCATGGCTTCAAGCCAGGCGCCGCCGCCCTTGGTAAAGACGATCACGGGCACGCGCTCGCCGTCGTTTTCGCGGATGAGGCCCTCGATGATGCGCTGCATGTACTTGAGCGAGAACTCTTCAAAGCAGCCGTCGGCAAGCGCTCCGCCCCAGGTGTCGAAGATCTGAAGCGCCTGGGCGCCGGCGCGCACCTGGGCGGTGAGATACTCGGTCACGGCGCGGGCGTTGACGTCGAGAATGCGGTGCAGCAGGTCCGGACGCGCATACATCATCTTCTTGATGGTGCTGAAGTCCTTGGAACTGCCGCCTTCGACCATGTAGCAGGCAAGCGTAAAGGGCGAGCCCGAAAAGCCGATCAGGGGGACGCGGTTGTTGAGCTCGCGGCGGATCGTGCGCACGGCGTCGGTGACGTAGCGCAGCTTCTCCTCGGGATCAGGCACGTAGAGGGCGTTGACGGCCTCCTCGGTCTGCACGGGATGCGCAAACACCGGGCCCTTACCGGAGACGAACGACAGCCCGAGCCCCATCGCGTCGGGCACGGTGAGAATGTCCGAAAAGAGAATGGCCGCGTCGATCCCGAAGCGATCAACGGGCTGCAACGTCACCTCGCAGGCCGCATCCGGGTCCTGGGCGAGCGCCATGAAGCTGCCGAGCCGCGTGCGGACGGCGTTGTATTCGGGCAGATAGCGCCCCGCCTGGCGCATCAGCCACACAGGGGTATATTCGGTATGTTCGCGCTTGAGCGCACGCAGAAACGTATCATTGACGGGCTTCATGGGTAAAACGAAAAAGAAATTGGGAGTTGATGCCGGGCACAATTGTGACACGGCAGCGCCTTGCTCAGGCTTAAGCTGGTGCAGCGCAACGGCCGACGGCGTCATCGTCGCCGTTCACGCCCAGCCGGGGGCCCGGCGCGACACCGTGGTGGGCCTCTACGACGGGCGCTTGAAGATCGCGCTCTCGGCGCCGCCCGTGGACGGCCGCGCCAACGCGGCGCTCGCGCAGTTTCTCGCCCGCAGCACGGGCGTGGCGAAATCAGCCGTTGAGCTCGTCTCCGGCCAGACCTCTCGCGCCAAGCGCTTTCTCATCCGGGGCGTGACGCTTGAGGCCGTCATCGCGGCTCTGGAGCCGCAATAAAGTACGTCCCCGGCAGGAACATACCCGACCGGGGACGAAGACCTCAACCTTTAGAAGAAAACCACAGGAGGCTTTCCTTTAGCGGATCACCAACACCGGGCGATCGGCCGCAGCAAGCACCTTCTGGGTTTCGGAGCCGAGAATGAGGCTCCCGAGCGAGCCAAGGCCGCGGCTTGCCATCACGATGAAGCGCGCGTCATAGCGCTTGGCGACGGCGAGAATGCCCTGCCAGGGCGCCTGGCAGTGCTCAGCCACGAGCGCGTACTTGATGCCGGCGGCTTCGGCCGCATCGCGGATGTACTTCAGACGCTCCTGCGTCTTGGGATCTTCCTTCTCAAGGCCGCCCGCAACCGGAGCACCGGGAACGCCCGTCATGCCCAGAAGCGGCAGATTCAGACTCTGAGCGAGTTCAACCGCCGTATCCACACCCTTTTCCGACAGCTGGCTGCCGTCCGTGCAGACTTGAATCACATCGGTCAACTGATTAACGCCGTCCATGGCACGCTCCTTCAGCTATTTGTTTTTGCTTGTTGGTTTCGCGGCGGCCATCGACGGAAAAGCTCCGGCGGCGCACCGCACGAATTATTTGATTGGTAGTCGTGATGCTAGCGCATGGCTGGCGCCGACGCCAAAACCCGAAGGCGCGCCGCAAGACCGACACATCAAAGAATACTGGGAAAGACAATAAAAAAACGACGCACCGCAGATCTCACGTCCACCCTCAGACTGAAGGTGGCGTCTTCTGCGAGCGTCGTTTCCAGACACTGAATGCGTCGTTTGAACGACGGGATCAGTGACGCATACGGCGAATGTAGGCAAGCTGTGCGGCCAGAGCAGCCATCGTCGCCTCGAGCTTGGCGATTTCGCGGTTGTTCTGCGCACGTGCACGGCTCTGCTTGGCCTCTTCGAGCGCCTGCTTGGCCTTGGCTTCGTCGAGATCCTTGCTACGGATTGCCGTATCGGCAAGAACCGTCACGCGATCAGGCTGAACCTCAAGAATACCGCCGGCCACGAAGACGTTCTCCTCCTTGCCGTCGGGCGTCTTGATGCGCACGGCACCAGGACGGATGCGGGTGATCAGAGGCACATGGCCGGGCAGAATGCCGAGTTCACCTTCCTGACCGGGAAGCGCGACGAAGGCCGCGTCACCCGAGAAGATGGCCTCTTCTGCGCTGACGACGTCAACAATAATCTTAGCCATAAGTTGCTCCATTAAATCGGTACGTCACCATCTTGCTGCGCGGGCTTCGGCCGAGGCCGAAGCTCACGCGGACAAAGACAAGCGCGGATTACTTGATCGTCTTGGCCTTTTCGAAGGCCTCGTCGATCGTACCGACCATGTAGAACGCCTGTTCGGGCAACTCATCGCATTCGCCGTCGACGATCATCTTGAAGCCGCGGATCGTCTCCTTGAGCGGAACGTACTTGCCGGGCGAGCCGGTGAAGACTTCGGCCACGTGGAAGGGCTGCGACAGAAAGCGCTGGATCTTACGGGCTCGGGTCACGGCGAGCTTGTCTTCGGGAGACAGTTCATCCATGCCGAGAATGGCGATGATGTCGCGCAGTTCCTTGTACTTCTGCAGCGTCTCCTGCACGCGGCGAGCGACGGTGTAGTGCTCTTCGCCGATGATGTTGGGGTCAACCTGACGGCTCGTGGAGTCGAGCGGGTCGACAGCCGGGTAAATGCCGAGCGAGGCAATTTCACGGCTCAACACGACGGTGGCGTCCAAGTGGCTGAACGTGGTGGCAGGCGACGGGTCAGTCAAGTCGTCAGCCGGCACGTACACGGCCTGAATGGAGGTAATGGAGCCCGTCTTCGTCGAAGCAATACGTTCCTGCAGCTTGCCCATTTCTTCAGCAAGCGTCGGCTGGTAGCCCACAGCGGAAGGCATACGGCCGAGCAGGGCGGACACTTCGGTACCGGCAAGGGTGTAACGGTAGATGTTGTCGATAAAGAGCAGGATGTCGCGGCCTTCGTCACGGAAGGCTTCGGCCATCGTCAGACCCGTCAGAGCAACGCGCAGACGGTTTCCCGGCGGCTCGTTCATCTGACCGAACACCATGGCGACCTTGTCGAGAACCTTCGACTCTTCCATTTCGTGGTAGAAGTCGTTGCCCTCACGGGTACGCTCGCCGACGCCGGCGAACACGGAGTAGCCGCCGTAGGCCTTGGCGATGTTGTTGATGAGCTCCATCATGTTGACGGTCTTGCCCACGCCGGCGCCGCCGAACAGACCGATCTTGCCGCCCTTGGCGAACGGGCAGATCAGGTCGATCACCTTGATGCCGGTTTCGAGCAGGTCAACGGAGGGGCTCAGGTCGTCGAACTTCGGAGCCTCACGGTGAATTTCACGACGTTCGTCCTCACCGATCGGACCGCAGTCGTCGATCGGGCGGCCGAGCACGTTCATGATGCGGCCCAGGGTCTTGTGGCCGACGGGCACGGAGATGCCGGCGCCGGTCGAACGAACCTTCATGCCGCGGCGCAAGCCGTCGGAGGTACCCATCGTAATGGTACGCACGATTCCGTCGCCGAGCTGCTGCTGCACCTCAAAGGTCAGGCCTTCCTCGGCCAGGGAGTTCGCATCGTCCTTTTCCAGAACGAGCGCTTCGTAAATCTTCGGCATCTCGTCGCGGGCGAATTCGATATCCACCACGGCGCCGATGACCTGAACGATTTGTCCGATACTCATGTTAATCCTCGGTATTCAAATCCATTTAAGACACGGCGGCGGCACCACCGACGATTTCGGTGATTTCCTTAGTAATGCCGGCCTGACGGGTCTTGTTGTAGACGAGCTGCAGCTCATCGATGAGCTTCTTGGCGTTGTCCGAAGCGGCCTTCATGGCCACCATGCGCGCGGACTGTTCGGAAGCCATGTTCTCTGCAACCGCCGAATAAATCAAAGCCTCGACATAGCGCGTGAGCAGATCATCGAGCACGGTTTGCGCATCGGGTTCGTAGATGTAGTCCCACGAATATGCGCGCGGCTTTTCTCCGAGCGGAGCGAGCTTGTCGTCAGTGAGCGGCAGAATCTGCTCAATCACCGGTTCCTGCTTCATGGCGTTGATGAAACGCGAGTAAGCGAGGTAGACGCGGTCGACCTTGCCCTGAGCGTATGCATCGAGCTGCACACGGATCGCACCCAAGAGGCGATCAATCTGGGGGCGGTCGCCGAGCTGCACCACCTGGCTGATGAGCTCGAGCCCGGCGTGTCCGCAGAAGGCCACGGCCTTGTTGCCGATGGCCGTCACCTGCAGGGAGACGCCGTTGGCGCGGAGCTCGCCAACCTTGTGGAGAACGAGACGCTGAATATTAGTATTCAGCGCACCGGCCAGACCCTTGTCGGTGGTCACCAGAATCATGGCTTCCTTACCGGTCTGGGTCGGGTGCTTGACGAGGAACGGATGGTGATAGTCGACGCGAGCCTCGGACAAGTGCGCAATGATGTTGCGGATCTTGTCGGCGTACGGGCGGGACTCACGCATCCGGTCCTGTGCCTTGCGCATCTTCGAGGCCGCAACCATCTGCATCGCCTTGGTGATCTTGCGCGTATTTTGTACGCTCTTGATCTTTCCGCGAATTTCCTTTGTACTAGGCATTTGGTCCTCTCAGAATGTTTCTTGTGCGCTCTTACCAAGCACCGTTCTTCTTGAACTCTTCGACGGCGGCCTTGAGAGCAGCCTTGTCTTCGTCGGACATGGCCTTCTGCTCTTCAATGCGGTCAACGAGCTCGGTGTAGTGCTGCTTGAGGTACTCGCGCATGGCACGTTCGCACTTGAGCGCATCCTTGACGGCAACGTCGTCGAAGGCGCCGATTTCGATGCCGAACAGCGTCACGGCCTCTTCCCAAACCTGCAGGGGCTGGTACTGGGGCTGCTTCATCAGTTCGGTCACGATGCGGCCGCGTTCGAGCTGCTTGCGGGTGGCCTCGTCGAGGTCGCTGGCAAACTGGGCGAAGGCCGCGAGTTCACGATACTGCGCCAGAGCCAGACGGACACCGCCGCCCAACTTCTTGATCACCTTGGTCTGAGCCGCGCCACCCACACGGGACACCGAGATGCCGGGGTTGATGGCGGGACGGATACCGGCGTTGAAGAGGTCGGTTTCCAGGAAGATCTGGCCGTCGGTAATGGAAATCACGTTCGTCGGAACGAAGGCGGTCACGTCGCCGGCCTGCGTTTCGATGATGGGAAGAGCGGTCATGGAACCGGTCTTGCCCTTGACAGCGCCCTTGGTGAAGCGCTCCACATAGGTGGCGTTCACGCGCGCAGCACGCTCAAGCAGGCGGCTGTGCAGGTAGAACACGTCACCAGGATAGGCTTCACGTCCCGGCGGACGACGCAGCAGCAGGGAAATCTGGCGATAAGCCCAGGCCTGCTTGGTCAGATCGTCATAAACGATCAGGCTGTCCTGGCCGCGGTCGCGGAAGTATTCGCCCATCGTGGCACCCGCGTACGGAGCGATGTACTGCAGAGCGGCCGATTCAGAGGCCGTGGCAGCCACAACGATGGTGTACTCCATGGCGCCGTGCTCTTCGAGCTGACGGACCACGTTGGCAATCGTCGAGGCCTTCTGGCCGATGGCGACGTACACGCAGATGAGGTCCTTGCCCTTCTGATTGATGATCGTGTCGAGCGCAATGGCGGTCTTGCCGCACTGGCGGTCGCCAATGATCAGCTCACGCTGGCCGCGGCCGATCGGGATCATGGCGTCGATGGACTTCAGACCGGTCTGAACGGGCTGGCTCACCGACTGGCGTTCGATCACGCCCGGGGCCACCTTTTCGACCACGTCGAATTCGTTGGTGTTGATCGGGCCCTTGCCGTCGATGGGCTGACCCAGAGCGTTGACCACACGGCCGATCAGGGCGGGGCCAACGGGCACCGAAAGAATACGACCCGTCGTTTTGACGATGTCGCCTTCGGAAATGTGTTCGTAGTTGCCGAGAATAACCGCGCCGACCGAATCACGTTCAAGGTTCAGTGCGAGGCCGTAGGTGTTGCCGGGGAATTCCAGCATTTCACCCTGCATCACGTCGTGCAGACCGTGAACACGGCAAATACCATCGGTCACCGACACAACGGTGCCTTGGGTGCGGAGATCAGCGGAGACCCCGAGGCCTTCGATGCGCTGCTTGAGCAGCTCGCTGATTTCACTAGGATTGAGTTGCATTCTTGAGCTCCGAAATTTATGCGGTGAGCGCCTGCTGCATCTGCGCAAGCCGTGCGCGAACAGAACCGTCGAGAACCTGATCGCCGACCCGGATGCTCACGCCGCCGATGAGCGACTTGTTGATCGTCACTATCGGGTTGAGCTTCTTGCCGGGGAATTTCTTCGAAAGGGCATCGAGCAACTGCCCGACTTCCTTCTTGTGCAGTGCATAAGCGGTCTCGATGTAGGCGTCTGCGACACCCTCGGATTCGTTCTTGAGCACATGAAACTGCGCGGCGATCTCGGGCAAAGCATTAAGACGACCGTTTTCGATGACTGTACGAAGCAGACCGGGCAACTGATCAGGCAGATCCTGACCGAGCGTACCGGCGATCACCTTATACAGCTCTTCATCGGTAATCTTCGGGTCGTTGACAAGCTCCGCGACCTGGGGATTGCGGGTCACCTCGCTGCGCGCATCGAGGACATCCGCCATCTGAGCAGCCTGCGCCGTGGTATTACGCTCGACCATGGCCTTCCAAAGGCCCTGAGCGTAAGGACGTGCAATCGTCGAAAGTTCAGCCATGATTAGAGCTTTGCCTTAAGTTGTTCGAGCAGCTGAGCGTGGACGGACTTGTCCACTTCTCGAGCCAGAATCTGCTGAGCGCCGGCAACGGCCAGAGCGGCGACTTCGTCGCGAAGCTGATCGCGGGCGCGCTGCATTTCCTGAGCGGCTTCAGCCTTGGCGTTGGCGATGATGCGATCAGCCTCGACCTGAGCCTGTTCCTTGGCGTTCTCAACGATCATTGCCCCGCGCTTTTCGCCGTCGGACACGATCGTCGTGGCACGGGCGCGAGCCTCGGCCTCGATCTCCTTGCCCTTGACCTGGGCTTCGGCGAGAGCCTCAGCACTCTTGTCGGCAGCAGCAAGACCTTCGGCGATCTTGTTTTGGCGCTCCTCGATCGCTTTGATCAAGGGCGGCCAGATGTACTTCATCGTGATAAAGCAGCCGATGAAGAACACCACCATCTGTACAAACAGTGAGGCATTAATGTTCATTGTTAAACCCCGTTCATGTCGACGCACCGAAGGCGCGTAAAAGCACCCTCAGGCGTCGACGACGTCATAAAAAGAGAGACGATTTTTTCAAGCAATTCCGCGCGCGGAATTAGCCAGCGAACGGGTTAGCAAAGGCGAACATCATGGCCACACCAACGCCAATCAGGAAGGCAGCATCGATAAGGCCGGCGAGCAGGAACATCTTCGTCTGAAGGGTGTTCATCAGTTCGGGCTGGCGGGCAGCCGACTCGAGGTACTTAGAACCCATGATGCCAATGCCGAGGCAGGCGCCGATAGCACCGAAGGCGATGATAAGGCCACAGGCCAGGGCAACCATAGCAACGTTGGTCATTGCAAACTCCTTAAGTTTCCGTGAGGAAGAAAGAAAGAAAGAAAAAAGGATTAAGGGAAGAAAAAATTTCCGTCAGTGCGAATCATGCGCCTGGCCGAGGTAAACCAAGGTCAGCATCATCATGATGAACGCCTGCAGAAGGACAATCAAAATGTGGAACAGCCACCAGCAGAGGCCGGCCACGACTTGACCGAATGCGCTCAGGGTACCGCCGACAGCGCCGAAGGAAAGCGCGTAGCCGCCCAGAAGAGCAATCAGGAAGAACAGCAGTTCGCCAGCGTACATGTTACCGAAGAGTCGCATGCCGAGACTGACGGTCTTGGCAACGTACTCAACGATGTTCAGAGCGAAATTGCAGGGCCACAACAGGATGTTGTTGCCGAACGGCGCGGTAAAGAGCTCATGCATGAAGCCGCCGGCGCCCTTGACCTTGAAGCCGTAATAGATGCACAGAACCAGCACGCTCACGGAAATGCCGAGCGTACCGTTCAGATCCGCCGTGGGCAGCGGACGCAGGTAGTGAATGCCGAAAAATCCCGCCAACCAGGGCAGCAGATCAACCGGCACCAAGTCGATGCAGTTCATCAGCGTCACCCAGACGAAAACCGTCAGGGCCGCCGGAGCGATGAACCTGCGATCGCCGTGGACGATCGACTTGCTCTGCTCCTCGACCATCTCGACGAGCATTTCAACCGCGCACTGCCATTTTCCGGGCACGCCGTTGGTCGCCTTGTGGGCAGCCTTGTACAGGCACCACAAGCCGATGCAGAGCATGAGAACGGAAAACACGATCGTGTCGTAGTTGATCACCGAGAAGTCGATGATCGACGACATTTTTCCTGAGGCATTATGTGCAAGGTGATGAAGCATGTACCCGGTAGGGCTGAGAGCTTCAGTCGTAGCCATAACCAATCCTTCGGTTTAGTGTTTATTAAAGATTAGGGCAAACTGGCCGAAGACCGCGGCGATGATCCCCGCGAGCATGGCCGGCCAGTTCAAACCTGGAAAGATCTTCGCCATCGCCACGAACAATGCGCAGATGACGATCATCTTGAGGAACTCCCCGACGATGACGCCGATGGGTCGCATCGGCCTCTTCATCATCTGACCGATGATCAGATTGAGAGCGAAGATGGAGTTGGGTACAGCAACGCACATACCGCCGCCCAACGCGGATAAGCCGGCGACCGTCCCCCAGAAGATCCAGGAAACGGCAACCACCACGCAGACAAGCGCATACTGCCATGCGACGATACGGATCAAGTCTTCACGATTCATACCGTGCTTCTGTCCCTAAAACGGCGTAATTTTATGGATTCACACACTTTTTAACAAGTGGCTGATGGGCTTATCTCAAATATTACTTTGTAGGTATTAGCCCTAGTCGCCCCTTTTTTTCAAGCTTCTTCCTTGGCATCCGGGGCGATGCGGGCGATGAGCGCGTCGAGATCGTCGAAGTTGGCGAAGTCGATCACGAGCTGTCCCTTGCCCTTGCGGCCGTAGACGACGTGCACGGGAGCGCCGATCGACTCCGAGAGCCGCTCTTCAAGAATCTGGTCGTCGCGGTTGACCTTGGCGGGCTTCTTGGCGTTCTTGGTGCGGGGCTTGGCAGCGGCCTGGGCAACCAGCTTTTCAGCCTCGCGCACGGAGAGCTCCTTGGCGACGATCTCGTTGGCGGCCTGAATCTGCTCTGCGCCCGAAAGCGACAAAAGCGCACGGGCGTGCCCCATGTCAATCTTGCCGTCAACCAGCATCTGCTGCACGGGATCGGTAAGGTTCAGAAGGCGCAACAGGTTCGTCGTGCCCGAGCGGCTGCGGCCGATCGCATCTGCCGCCTGCTCATGGGTGTAGCCGAACTCGTCGATCAGGCGCTTGACGCCCAGAGCCTCCTCCATGGCGTTGAGATCCTCGCGCTGCATGTTCTCAATCAGAGCCATGGCAAGCGCATCCTTGTCCTCGACCGTGCGCACGATCGCCGGGATCGTCTTGCGGCCTGCGATCTTCGAAGCTCTGAAGCGCCGTTCGCCCGCGATGATCTCGTAGCGGCCGTTTGCGGTGCGGCGCACGATGATGGGGCTGATCACGCCCTGCTGCTTGATCGACTCGGCAAGCTCCGAGAGCTTTTCCTGCTCGATCAACGTACGCGGCTGATATTTGCCCGCCTTGAGCTGCGTGAGCTCAAGTTCGACCACGATGTTCTCGCTCGGTATCTCGGGCGCGGCCGAGGCTGCAGCCTGCGTCTTCTCAGGATGAGCCTTCACGTCGTCGCCCAGGAGCGTATCCAGACCGCGGCCCAGACCGCGAGGTTTCTTCGTAGCAGCCATGATGTATTACTCCTCTTCAGTTTGAGCGGTCTCGGCGCTTTTCATGCGCTTGATGAGTTCGCGGCCGAAGGCGAGATAGGCCTTCGCACCGCGGCTGGTCTTGTCGTAAACGATGCCGGGCTCGCCGTAGGAGGGGGCTTCGGCCAGACGGACGTTGCGCGGAATCAACGTATCGAACACACGGTCGCCGAAGTTTTCCTTGAGCTGTTCGCTTACTTCCTTCTGCAGCGTCATGCGCGCGTCGAACATCACGCGCAAAAGTCCGATGATCTGCAGGTCGGCATTCTTGTTCTGGCGGATGCGGCGAACCGTGTTCACCAGGTCGCTCAGACCTTCGAGCGCGAAATATTCGCACTGCATCGGAATGATGACGCCGCGGGCGCAGCAAAGCGCATTGACGGTGATCATCGAAAGCGACGGCGGACAGTCGATCAGAATGAAGTCGTAGCGATCGGCAATCTGATCGATCACCGCCTTCAGACGCTTGTCCGGATTCTTCAACTGCATCAGGTCGATTTCGGCCGCCGAGAGATCACGGTTGGCGGGAATGAGGTCATAGCCGCCGCTCGGACTTTTCTTCACGACCTCGTCAAAAGACGCCTCCCCGATGAGAAGTTGGTAGACGGTGAGCTCGCAGTCGTTTTTCTCGACGCCCGAGCCCATCGTCGCATTGCCCTGCGCATCGAGGTCAATGAGGAGCACCTTCTGACGACGACGCGCAAGCGCCGCAGCCGTGTTGACCGCCGTCGTCGTCTTTCCTACACCACCCTTCTGGTTGGCGACGCAAAAGATATAAGCCATCCCTTTTGTTTCCTTTGACAACTTCTTTAAGTTTGATTACTCAAACTCGTTTTCTAGGGTATTCGTTCCACTCGGTATCTGATCGGACTGATTGCTGTTTGTTTATGAAATTCAATTTCAAATTCTCAGCCCGCCGGCATCGTTCCCGGCGCTCTTGATGAGTCTTGCAAATTCTGCGACCTGCGGTCAAGCGGTTGACTCTGAATTTGCACCGGCCTCGGTGAAAGACTCCCATATCAGGATTCTTTCAGAACGAAACCCGTACGAAGCAACCGAAGAGCCGTCTTTTTGAAAAAAGCGCTTGACGTTCACGAAAACATCGCAAGTTTTCTCGATTTTCTCAAATCCAGCAGCGAGAAAATTTTCCTCAGTGATGTTTTCCACAGAAAAACGCAGTTTTCAACATTTTTTCCACAGAAATCACAAAAATTCAACAGCGCGATAAAACGCCTCGAGGTGATCAAGTACCAGAAAGATTTTTCTTGAGGGCAATTAAATGACGCTCCACTTTCATGTTTTCGACGGTGAAAACCGTCGAAATCGACACGTTTTGCGGAAGCGCATCCACCTCTTCCTGCGGAAATTTGCCTTTCATCGCCAACCATACTCCGCCTGGAGCAAGAAGATGCTCCGTCAAGTGAATCATGTCGGACAACGAGGCAAACGCCCGACTGGTGATGACATCGAATGTCCGGTCCTTGATCTGTTCGACGCGCGTGTGCTCCGCCTTGATGTTTTTCAGGCGAAGCATGGAAATCGCCTGCCGCTGAAAAATCGTCTTTTTCTGCACGGCATCAACCATGGTGATTTCGAGTTCCGGCCGAACGATGGCAAGCGGAATGGCGGGAAGGCCGCCGCCGCTGCCGACATCGAGCACCGTCTTGCTGCCGTTAAGCAGGTCGCCCGAGCATTTGGCCAAGGCAAGCGAATCCACCAGATGAAGATCAAGCACATCCTTCGGGCTCGTGATGCTCGTGAGGTTGTAGCTTGCATTCCATTTGATCAAAAGATCTGCAAAGCGCGAAAGCTTTTGCGCCTGATCTTCAGTGAGCTCCATAGCAAGCAGTTCCATTGCCCGCTTCTGGATGCTCGCAGCATCTAAAGATTGCATCATGACGATTCCTTCCCCCACTTCAAACGCTTCAAGTGGATCAGAAGCAGAGAAATCGCAGCAGGCGTCACACCGGAAATGCGTCCGGCCTGTCCGAGCGTTTCAGGACGAATCTGCTTTAACTTCTGCCGCACCTCAAAGGAGAGACCGACCACCTTGTCGTAGTCGATGTCCTCGGGAATGCGCATCGTCTCATGCGCGCGCGTTTTTTCGACCTCTTCCTTCTGGCGTTCAATGTAGCCCTGATACTTGAGCGCGATCTCAACCTGTTCAATCTGCATTGGATCCGTCAGATGCTCAGGACTGACAAGCGAGTCGTCGGTCTTTGCAAGCGTCACCAGATCGTCGTACTTCACACCAGGACGAGACAAAAGCGCCGACAAGTTGTATTCACGCTCAATCGACGTACCGAGCACGCGGTCGGCTTCACCGGCCTTGAGAAGGCTCGGATTGACCCAGGTGCTCTTCAAGCGCTGCAGCTCTCTTTCGACGGATTCCTTCTTATTGCAGAAGCGCGCCCATTTTTCTTCCGGCAGCGCACCGAGGCGATGCGCGAGTTCAGCCAGGCGAACATCCGCATTGTCTTCACGCAGGCTCAGACGATATTCCGCACGGCTTGTGAACATACGGTACGGCTCGGTCACACCGCGCGTCGTCAAATCGTCAACCATGACGCCGATGTAGGCTTCATTGCGGCGCGGCTTCCATTCTTCACGGCCCAGAACGCGAGACGCAGCATTGATGCCGGCAAGCAGCCCCTGAGCCGCCGCCTCTTCATAGCCGGTCGTGCCATTAATCTGTCCGGCGAAATAAAGATTCTTCAAACGCTTCGTTTCGAAGGTGCTCTTCAATTCGCGCGGATCGTAAAAGTCGTACTCAATGGCATAACCCGGACGAAGCAGATGTGCATGCTCCAATCCAGGAATGCAATGAATCATGTCGAGCTGCACATCAAACGGAAGCGACGTTGAAATACCGTTCGGATAGAACTCGTTGGTGTCGAGACCTTCGGGCTCCAAGAAGACATGGTGGCTCGTCTTATCCTTGAAGCGCTGCACCTTGTCTTCGATCGACGGGCAGTAGCGCGGACCCACGCCTTCAATAATGCCGGAGTACATGGGCGAGCGATCCAGATTCGCACGAATGATGTCGTGCATGCGCTCGTTCGTATAAGTAATCCAGCAAGGCACCTGACGCGGATGCTCGATGCCAGGCGCCATCAAGGAGAACGACGGAACAGGATCCAGATCGCCCGGCTGCTCCTTGCACTTGCTGAAGTCAATCGAGCGGCCGTCGATACGAGCAGGCGTTCCGGTCTTCAATCGACCCTTGGGTAGCCCCAACTCAATCAGACGCTGTGCAAGAGAAATCGAAGGCGGATCGCCGGCGCGGCCGGCCGAGTAATGTTCAAGACCAATATGCACCAGACCGTTCAAGAACGTTCCTGAGCAAATCACAACAGTCTTGGACTGAAACCGAATTCCCGTCTTCGTCACCACGCCGCAGACGGTCTCGCCTTCAACAATCAGATCGTCGACCGCCTGCTGGAAGATCCACAGGTTCGGCTGCGTCTCAATGCAGCGGCGCATCTCAACGCGATACAGGTTGCGGTCAATCTGCGCACGGGTGGCTCGCACCGCCGGGCCCTTGGACCCGTTCAGTACTCTGAACTGGATGCCGGCGCGATCCGTGACGATGCCCATTGCGCCGCCCATCGCATCGACTTCCTTGACAAGGTGTCCCTTGCCGATACCACCGATGGACGGATTGCAGGAGAGCTGGCCAATCGTCTCGACATTGTGGGTGATCAGCAAGGTCTTGGCACCCATACGTGCGGCGACCAAGCAAGCTTCCGCACCAGCGTGACCGCACCCAACAACGATTACATCAAATACTTCTGGATAGTTCATGATTGTTCCACGTGGAACATTCGTAGCAAATATCTTTTCCCAACAGCAGATGTTCCACGTGGAACATTCCGGTATGCAAGTGCCGTTGTGTTTCACAACGGCCGCCGGGTAGCTTGTGTTGCTGGGAGAAGATACGGCTGGGGATTCCCTTCAATGTTCCACGTGGAACATTCGACAGCCTTACAAGTCCATCTCACAAGGCGGCATCCACTAGGAACATTGTTCGAAAAATATACAAATACGGGAAGGGCGGCGGGGCAATGTTCCACGTGGAACATTCGAATCCACGTGTCCGAAACAGCCGGGCCATTCCGCCCGAGGACAGCATCCGACTCGGAGCGCCCTGATTCCCGTGATGATCATGCAATGTTCCACGTGGAACATCACCCTCTGATACTGAATCAGTACGGCGGCCAACGCCGCCAAGAAGACGATGTTCCACGTGGAACAATTCATGCTGGATCAGTGCAGTATATCAATCCGCGTATCCATCAGAAGCGCAGACAAACTGTTTATTTCGCCGTGTCTTTATACAAGTCAAAGTACTCAGCAAGGCGAGGAAGGCTGCGTAAATTTTATTAAGTATGCAGAAATAAATACTGTCGTTTTATTGTTTTAATTTAGCTACAAAATATACACTTTTACCAACTTATCCTCGCATGCCCGATTGGTGCGCTCAGCCGGCACCTTGCCGTCACGCCATCAAAGTCGCCTCATGAGGCAGGGGGAACCATCCTTGATAGCAGCGAAAATCCCAACACCAACGAACCACCGAGGTTCGCACCGATTCATCACGTCCCCTTCTCCGACATCACCAGCATCCTCGGTTACCAGATGAAACAAGAAGGTGCACCACGCCTCGTTTTTTAAGTCGTGAGCCGAATATCCGGCCGCTTGGGACTAGATGCCCGCGCATTCAACACGCTGCAGTCGCTGTAAAAAGTGTTTGTAAGAAGCAGTCGCCTCAAGCTTGTCACTGTCGCAGAGATTAAAGGTGCGTAATTTTTACGCTTTCTAGACCGGATACTCCGAGCACTCTCAGTTATCGCGAAGTGTTCGATTTTTGTTGCTAAAAGATTGATCGCTCAAACAAATTATGAAGGCAATCAAATTTTTAATGGCAGGTGCGTTCAAGTCATCGGTTTTCTCGAGGAGCCTTCATGAACGTCAGAATGCGTAAAGGGGAATGTTTCACGTGAAACATTCCCCTATTTACAGTTGCTGCTCAATCGCTGGTCGGTCGATACAGAAATTGCCCGCCTACTTCCCAATGCAGAACTTGGAGAAGATCATGCCCAGCAGATCATCGGCCACGGTTTCTCCGACAATCTCTCCCAACGCCTGACCGGCAAGCCGCAGTTCCTCGGCAGCGATCTCAAGTCCGATGCGGACACCGACGCCGCCGCGAATCGCGTTGACATGCTCAAGCGCGCGGGCGATGCATTCAAGGTGGCGCGTTCTGGCAAGGAACTCGCCCTGGACCTCGCCGCTCATGCCGGCAATCTTCTTGAGCTTTTCGATCAGGACGTCCATGCCCTTTCCCGTGCGGGCGGAGATGGCAATGACGCCATCATCACCCGCTGCAGCAGCGGAGCTTTCGACGAGATCCACCTTGTTCATCACCCGGACAAAGATAATGCCCTCGCGAAGGCGCGGACGAATGAGTTCCATCGCCTCCTGTTCGCCCGCCTGATCCTTCTGATCCGCGCTCGTCAGGTGCACGACGACGTCGGCGTTTTCCACGGCCTTGAGCGTGCGCTCAATGCCGATCTGCTCGACCTTATCCTCGGTGTGCCGCACGCCGGCGGTATCGATCAGATTCATGGAGAAGCCGTCGAGATTGATCATGTGATCGATCTTGTCGCGGGTCGTTCCGGCGATGTCGGTCACGATGGCGACGTCCTCACGGGCAAGCGCATTCATCAACGAGCTCTTGCCCACGTTAGGGGAGCCGACGAGCACCACGGTCAGACCGTCGCGCAGCACCTTGCCGCGCATGGCATTTCTAGAAAGCGCCTCAAGCTCTCCGGCAATGACGTCCACGCGTTCATTGACGTGCCCGTCTTCAATGAAGTCGACCTCCTCCTCAGGGAAGTCGATGGTGGCTTCAATATAGGCACGCAGCTCCAGCAGATCCTGATTGATCCGGTGCACCTCGTGCGAGAACGCACCCTGCATTGAACGCGCCGCCGCACGCGCGGCAGCCTGGCTCGAGGCTTCAATGAGGTCGGCCACAGCCTCAGCCTGCACGAGGTCCATGCGGCCGTTGAGGAAGGCACGCTCGGAAAACTCTCCGGGCTGCGCCTGCCGCAGTCTAAGATCTGCGCCCACTTCCATGCAGCGATCGATGATCATCTGCAGCACGGCCGGACCGCCGTGCGCCTGGATTTCCACCACGCTTTCTCCGGTGTAGCTGGCCGGTGCCGGGAAGTGAAGCACGATCGTGCGGTCGATCAGCGAGCCCTGCGCATCGTTCAGCGCAAAGAGATGGGCGTGACGCGGCTCAACTTTTTTTCCCGGGAAAAGCCGCTCGAGCATCCCGGTCATTTTTTCCGGCGCTCCGGAAAGCCGAATGATGCCGATTCCGCCGAATCCAGCCGCGCTTGCGCGGGCAATGATCGGATCCTTGTCCGTATAAACCGTACTCATCTTGCGTCCTAAATCAATTCATTCTCATTTGATAAATCAAACTCTTTAATGAAAGTTTCTTTTGCCGCTCAAATAATTTTGATGCTGTTCATTGAAAACAAAGAAATTTTTAGTGTTTGATTTATCAAATAATCTCAAGGGTCGCGCTAAGGAAAGACATCTGTTGCCTCCTTCATTTTTCCTCGATTCTTTTGTCGGCAGTGCCGTTCATGAACCGCAGCAAAGCCATGTCGAGATCGCCGGAGCTCTGTGCGTTTTCAACAAGCACTCTCTCGTGCCGCTATTTTGTAGAAACCTTGCGCGCTTTGCTTGCTGCCCGTCGCCGGGAATACGGCAGGCAGCATGAGGCGAGATGAGAAAGCGCACCACAGGCGAAGCGAGAAAATGCACCGCGCCCAACAACGCCCATCCCGGCCTCAAGAGGGTCAACTAATTTTGACTCAGGACGGGGGCAAATAATTTTGACCCCGATGTACACCTGCAAGCCCTTGCAGACGTTTCACGGAGCCGCATGACGCCCTCCTGCCGTCGACGGCATCCTCCTGCCCATGATCGCCATCGATGGCCCCCAAACGACCTTGGATCGCCTCTGACGGCCTTTGACGACCATTAGCGGCGTTGTATGATCATGAGGCACTCTGCACCGCTTCCTCAACCAACCGGCAACGCTCGTAAAGCCCCGACCGGCCCCAAGCAACATCTAAGGAAACGTTACAACCAATGAGCCTTCCCACCAAACGAAATACCTTCTTCGGCGCCGCGCTTCTCGGCGCGTGTCTCGCGGTCGTCGCCTCGGTTCCTGCAGCGGCCTTTCTTGCCGCCGCCTTCGGCGACACCTACAACACGCGCGTGCTCATCTATGCAGGGCTGCTGCTGTGGGCCGTCGTCGGCGCCATCAGCATCTTCGTCCTCACCAAGGATGCCGAGGGCAAGCCGATGGCGATCGGACAGATCCTGCTGTGGTTTGTGAGCGCCTGGCTCTGGCCGCTTCTGGTCGCCGCGCACCTCTTCGGCCGCAGGAAGGCCTGAGGCACGAGCCCAGACACCAAAGCCCTATCAAGAACCCATCAAGTCCCCATGAGCCCCTTCTAGGCATCTTCCAGGCGGCTTTCTGGAGGCATCAGGACAAGAGTCCAACGGGCTTCAACCCTACAAAATACCCCACAAAAAAAGGAGACCTGCAAGCGTTTGCAGAGTCTCCTTTTTCGTGCGCCGCTTCCGGATGTCTCCGGAAGCTCGGGCGGCTTTTTTAGTGGTTGGCAGCGCTCATTCTTCTGGCGCGCTCCTCGGCAATCTTCTTGTTGACGTACCACTGCTGCAGGATCGAGAGCACGTTGTTCGTCAGCCAGTAGAGAACCAGACCGGAAGCGAAGAAGAAGAACATCACGCCGAAGACTAGGGGCATGAGAACCATCATGCGGGCCTGCATGGCATCAGCGGGCTTCGGATTGAGCTTGATCTGCAGGAACATCGTCAGCATCATGATCGCCGGCAGGATGAACCAGGGATCAGGCGAGGCAAGATCCGTGACCCAGCCGATCCAGGCCGAGCCTCTGAGCTCCACGCTCGCGAGCAGCGCCCAGTACAGGGCGAGGAAGACCGGGATCTGCCGCAGGATCGGCAGGCAGCCGCCCACAGGATTGATCTTCTCCTTGCGGTAGAGCTCCATCATAGCCTGCTGATAGCGCTGCTTGTCTTCGCCGTACTGCTCCTGAAGCGCCTTCATGCGCGGACCGATTTCCTTCATGCGGGCCATCGACTTGTAGCCGGCAGCCGAGATCGGGTAGAGGATCGCCTTCACCAAGCAGGTGAGCAGAACGATCGACCAGCCCCAGTTGCCCACAAGACCGTAGAGGAAGTACAGCACCGAGTAGATCGGCTTGGCGAGGAACGTGAGCCACCCGTAGTCGACCACAAGCTCGAGGCCGTCGGCGAGGTACTGCAGACGCTGCTGGTCCTGCGGGCCGATGTAGAGCAGAGCGGAAGCGGTCGCGCTCTGCTTGGGCTCGATCGTGCCGAGACGCTGGATGGAGCCCACGGCAAACAGGTTCTTGTCGAGCTTGGTCGTGTAGAACTCGCGCTCGCGCTTGCTCGTGTCGCCCTTGGCGTCCGTCCAGGCGGTAATGAAGTAGTGCTGGATCATCGCCACCCAGCCGTTGTCGGCCTTGGTGATGTGATCGGGCTGATCGCCAATGTCGTCGAAGGGAACCTTCTGGAATTTGTCTTCGCTCGTGTAGATCGCCGGACCGTTGTAGGTGTAGTAGAAAGTGCTTTCGCCTTCGGGCTTGGCGTCGTCGCGGGTGATCTGGTAGTAGATCGACGGCTTGACGGCGGCCTCGCCGTTGTTGATCACTTCGTTGCGCACGAAGACCGCATAGCGGCCGTCGGCAAGCTCATAGGTTTTGCGCAGCGTCACCGGCCCCTGCGTGCTTTCAAACGTCGCGGTGGTGAAGTTCACTTCCTTCTTCTGCTCGGCGTCGAGCTTCTTTTCGACCTTGGTGCCGAGGAACTTGAAGGCGGACTTGTGGTTGGGGAAGTCGCCGCCGATGAGGCCGCTCTGCGCCACGTAGACGTGGTTGGGCGTGACGTCGAGCATGACGATGTTCTTCAGATGCGGCACCTTGTTGCCCAGGATCAGGCCGGCAAGACCGACATCCGTCCACTCGGCCTGCTGCTGCTCCTTGAGAAGCTCGGCACGCGTGACGACCGCGCCCTGCTCATCGATGTTGAGCTTGAGCAGGTCGTTGGAGACCTCAATGGGCTTGGAAGCTTGAATCAGGCCCTTGGCCACAGCTTCGGCACCGCTGCCCTTGTTGTCGGGAACCGCATCCGCACTCGGCTGCGGCTCCTGCGTCTGAGCGGTCTGCGTGGCGCTGCCGCCGAAAAACGAGGGCTGTCCGTTGTAGACCTGCCAGTTGTCCCACAACATGAAGCAGGCCGCGCACAGGATCACCCACATAAGGGTTCGCTTGAAATCACTTCCCATAACAGGTCCTGATAAGTGAAATAAAGATCAAAAAAAGCTACTGCGAGTGCCCGGCGTCATGATCATGCCGCCAGCACTTCCAGTGAAATTCGTCCGGTACAGGATCATACCCGTTGCCGCCCAGCGGATGACAACGCAGAAGCCTCATCGTCGTGAGATAGAGCCCCTTGAAAGCTCCATGCCGCTCAAAGGCTTCGATTGCGTAGTTCGAGCAGGTCGGAATAAAGCGGCACTGCCACCCCGTCCAGCTCGAAAACGTGAGCTGATACAGGCGCACAAGTGCGATGAAGAATTTCGCCGCGATCGAGCAGACTGGCTTTTTATTCATCGGCAGCGGCGCTCGCCTGCGCAAGAAAGGCGCCGGCGGCGGCATCAAGGCGCTTCTCAAGCGCCTTCAGGCACAGCGACGCCGAGCGGCGCGCCAGAGCCTTTGCGTCGCCCTCAGTCACTTTGACGCCCGTCGTGCGCAGCGGCGTTCTCCAGCGCAGGCTGACGTCGAGACCGACGCCGAGCTGCGAGCAGCGCTCAGCAAGCACGGGCAGGGCGTGCCGGGCCACTTCGCGCAGAATGCGCTTGATAAGGGCGCGGTCCACCGACAGAGGGACGTTGCGTTTGCCGACCGTAAAACCAAAACGGACGCGACCCGTTTTCAGATGTGCCTGAGCACATAAAGAAACAGAATCACGTCCGAGTCGGATTACTCCCGGTCCGTCAGATCGCAAAATTGCGCCAAAGTCGTCCGAACTTACGATTCGAGCCGACTTGGGGAACTTGTATCTCGACCGGTCTTGCGTCACAGTTGCCCTGAGACGTCTTTTCAAATCAAAGACGCCGTAAATTAGAGAGCGAGGGTGTGACGGCCCTTGCGGCGACGGCGAGCCAGAACGGCGCGGCCGCCCTTGGTGCGGGTGCGGACCAGGAAGCCGTGCGTGCGGGCACGCTTGATCTTAGAGGGTTGATACGTACGCTTGGTAGCCATGATATTTCCTTACCTTCAAGTCAAAGGAAGACGATGAACAACGGACCTGCGCGCTGAGCCCTTCTGGAGGGCCTCTGCTGAGAAGACGCCGGAGTCCGGCCTTTCATCGAAAAACTAAATAAAACCGCAGACAACCGTGACAAGAGCGGATCCGCGGCTTGAAAAGACGCTCTTCTTTCCACAGACTGCGGGAGGCCGGCTGCGTTTGAGCCGTGAACCGACGACAGACGGCGCAGTCCGTCAATCCCGCCGCAGGCCCTGATTTTTAGGACTTCTGCGGGTGCACACTCCCCGTCGCCGCCGACGAAAAATTTCGGCCGCAACGATCCGTGCCTGTGAAAAGCCTGATATTAAACCTTATTTTGCCCCGTCCTGTCAATATTTACCCCGAAATTTCAAGGGCGGGAAATTTTTAGACTCCCCTTCCGCAGCATTCGTTTTCCACAGCATGTAGCGGGCAACGGATTTGAAGACCACAACCGGTCGTGCCGGGACGTTGACAACTCTGTGAGAAAACACCCCTGAGGGCGCGTCACTGCGGGATTCCGGCCTGTGGATAACTTTTGCTCCAGCGGGTAAAATCAGGCCCGATTCTTCCATCTCTGAACACCTTCAGACACCCCGTCCGCGGCACCCTCACCGTCTTACACGCATGTTGAAAGCCTGCCGGTCAATTCGGCCCGGGCCTGCGGGAGTGTTTTCACGCAAAATTTTCAAGATGAACGATTTCTGGACCCAATGCCTTGAAGCCCTGCGGGAGTCGACGCCGGCGCAGATCTACCAGAACTGGTTTTCGGATCTGACGGCCGACGTGGAACTCGACGCCGGGGTCGTGACGATCTACGCCAGCTCAAGCGCCAAGCTGCGCAAAGTGGCCGAAGCCTACGGCAGCACCATCGCGCAGACGGTCAACCGCCTCGCGGGCAAGGAAATCGAACTCGACTGGCAGGTGGCAGAAGACGCCGCGGCAGCTGCCACTGCGCCGGCTGAGCCCGCCGAGCCTGCTGCGGGCCCGTCGGAATCCGAAATCGCAAAGACGGGGCTGCTGCCGAATCTCACCTTCGAGAATCTCGTTGAAGGCCAGGCCAACCAGATGGCCTACGCCTCGGCCATTCAGGTCGCCTCAAGTCCCAAGCCCATCTACAACCCGCTTTTCATCTACGGCGGCGTCGGCCTGGGCAAGACGCACTTGATGCACGCAATCGGCAACCGTTTTCTAAAGAACAATCCCAACGCCAAGGTTCTGTGCATCTCCGCGCAGCAGTACATCCAGGAATTCATGGACGTGATGCGGTTGAACAACGTCAACCGCGAGCGCTTTGCCGAGGCCATGCGCCAGTTCGACGCCCGCTACAAGGGACTCGATCTGCTGTTGATCGACGATATCCAGAGCTTCGGCAACCGCGAGGGCACGCAGACCAACTTCTTTCTCACCTTCGAGAGCATGGTGCCGCACGGCAAGCAGATCGTGCTCACGAGCGACACCTATCCGCGCAACCTCAAGGACTTCCAGGAGCGGCTTTTAAGCCGCCTCACGCAGGGCCTCATCGTCACGATCGAGCCGCCCGAGTTCGACATGCGCGTGCAGATTCTTCTCTTGAAGGCCGAGCGCTCGGGTCTTGACATGCCCCGCGAGGTGGCCGAGATCATCGCCAAGAAATTAAAGAGCAACGTCCGCGAGCTCGAAGGCGCCGTGCAGCAGGTTCTTGCCTACACGCGCTTTCATCAGGTCGCCGTGACGATCGACACCGTCAAGCTCGCGCTGCGCGACATCTTCAAGGCAAGCAGCGTGCCCGTGACGATCGACGCGATCCAGCAGACCGTGGCGCAGCACTACGGCTTCAAGGTTTCGGAATTGAACTCGAAATCGCGCAAGGCCAAGCTCGTGCGCGCCCGTCAGATCGCGATCTACCTCGCGCGCGAACTCACCAAGAAGAGCCTGCCGGAGCTGGGTGAACTCTTCGGCGGCCGCGACCACGCCACGGTGATCTACGCCTGCAAGAAAATCGCCGCCGAGCGCAACCGCGACGAGGAGCTCAAATACGATCTGCACATTCTCGAGCAAAAGATCAAAAGCTAGAGAAATCAACGCTTGCCGATCCATTTTGTCGGCCGTTTCAGGCCAACAGCCGCCCCTATTTCCATTAAAATCCGTAGACGGCCGGAGTTTCGCCCCCGGCCCGAATTTTGTTTAGACAAAGGTTGATTTCATGCAGTTCATTCAATCCACGCGCGAAGCGCTCCTGAAGCCCCTGCAGATTGTCGGAGGCATCGTGGAAGGCCGTCAGACGCTTCCGATTCTGTCCAACATTCTGGTCAATGCAAACGGTAGCGAAGTCACCTTCACCACGACGGACCTTGAGATCCAGATCCGCACGAGCGCCCAGATCGGCGTGGGAACCGACCCGGTGACCGTGACCGTCCCCGCGGCCAAGCTCATTGCCCTTCTGACCGCGCTGCCGAGCGCGAGCACCGAAGTCTCGATGCTCACCGAAGGCAAGAAGGTCATGCTGCGTGCCAACAACTCGCGCTTTACGCTCTCGCAGATGGCCGCCGAGGAGTACCCGGTGCTGCCCGTGGCCGAGATCGACTACACGTTCTCGCTGCCCGCCAACGTCCTCAAGCACCTCATGCAGATGGTGCACTTTGCGATGGCCCAGCAGGACATCCGCTACTACCTCAACGGCATGCTGCTCTCGATCGACAAGGGCTTGGTGCGCGCCGTCGCCACCGACGGTCATCGCCTTGCCTGCTGCGACGCGCCTTTGGAGATTGCAACCGGCGTCGAGAGCCCGATCGAAGCGATTCTGCCGCGCAAGACCGTGCACCAGCTCATGAAGCTGCTGCCCGATACGGACGACCCCGTCAAGCTCGAAGTGAGCAAGACCCAGGCTCGCTTTACCTTCGGCAACATCGAGTTCCTCACCAAGCTCGTCGACGGCAAGTACCCGGACTACAACCGCGTCATTCCGCAGAACAACGACAAGATCTTCCTCATCAACCGCGAGGAGCTCATCGGGGCTCTCAAGCGTGCGGCCATTCTCGCCAACGAGAAGTTCAAGGGCCTGCGCTGGCTCGTCACCCCCGGCTCGCTGCACATCCAGAGCGCGAACTCCGAGATGGAGGAGGCCGACGAAGAAATCGCCATCAACTACGAGGGCGAGGAGCTCGATCTGGGCTTCAACGTCGTCTACCTGCTCGACGCGCTCGGCAACCTGAAGAACACGGAAGTGCGCTTTGCCTTTGCCAACAACCAGGGCGCGACGCTTCTGACGATGCCCGAAAGCGAGCAGTTCCGCTACGTGCTGATGCCGATGCGCATCTAACGATTGATTGATTCCGCGCACGCCGTGAGGACGCCTGCGGCGCCCGTGCGCGAAAAACGCCCTTCTTGAAGCGCCAATGCAGAGCCTCGAAAAAGCACTGCATTGGCGCAAGGCTTAACAAAAGGGGCTAAAGAGCCGCCGCCCGCCCGCGCGGCCGTGCTGAAAATTTGTGCCGAGCGCGCCGCCCGAAAGGGCTCTTAAGCGCGGCACATTTGCGACATATTCGAGACTGAACCGAGACATGGCTGATCAAGAAAACATCACTTCCAAGAGCTCCGACGCTGAAATCGACCGTACCTACAACGAGTCAAACATCAAGATTCTTGAAGGGCTCGAAGCCGTCCGCAAGAGACCCGGCATGTACATCGGCGATGTCTCCGACGGCTCCGGTCTGCATCACCTCGTCTACGAGGTCGTCGACAACTCGATCGACGAAGCCATGGCGGGCTACGCGCGCAACATCTTCGTCACGATCCACATGGACAACTCGGTGAGCGTGGTCGACGACGGCCGCGGCATCCCGACGGCCATCAAGTTCGACGACAAGCACGAGCCCAAGCGCTCGGCCGCCGAAATCGCCCTCACCGAACTGCATGCGGGCGGCAAGTTCGACGACAACGGCTACAAGATCTCGGGCGGCCTGCACGGCGTGGGCGTCTCGTGCGTGAACGCGCTCTCGAAGTGGCTTGAGCTCAAGGTCCACCGCGACGGCCAGACGCACTTCCTGCGCTTTGAAAACGGCGTCGTGGTCGATCGCAGCGTCGAAATGCAAAAGAGCCCGCTCACGGGCGAAATGGTCGAAGTAAGCCCCATGAAGGTGCTCGGCGAGACCACCAAGCGCGGCACCGAAGTGCACTTCCAGCCGGACGCGAGCATCTTTACGCCCGTGACGGACTTCGACTACGACACGCTTCTCACGCGCCTGCGCGAGCTCTCGTACCTCAACTCTGGCGTCGACATTGAACTCGTCGACGAGCGCTCGGCCAAGCACATCCGCTTGGAAAGCGAAGGCGGCGTCAAGAGCTTCGTGATCTTCAAGAACACGACCCGCACGCCGATCCACAAGGATCCGATCTACATCATGAAGACCGTGATGCAGAAGACCGCCAAGGATCCCTCCAAGGAGATCCCGGTCTACGTCGAGGTCGCTATGCAGTGGAACGACTCCTACAACGAGTCGCTTGCGGCCTACACCAACAACATTCCGCAGCGCGACGGCGGCACGCACGTCACCGGCCTCAGAAAGGCCATGACCTCGGTCTTTACGAGCTACATCGCCGAAAACGAGATCCTCAAGAAGAGCGACAAGTTCGACATCACGGGCGAAGACATGCGCGAGGGCCTCACCTGCGTTCTGTCGGTGAAGGTTCCGCAGCCCTCTTTCAGCTCCCAGACCAAGGACAAGCTCGTCACGAGCGAAGTGCAGCCCGCGGTGATTTCGGCCGTAAGCGACGGCCTTCGCACCTTCCTTGAGGAGCACCCCGACCAGGCCCGTCAGATCTGCAACAAGATCATCGGTGCGGCGCGCGCCCGCGAAGCGGCCCGCAAAGCCCGCGAGGTGACCCGCAAGCAGGTCTTCGGCGGCGGCCTGCCCGGCAAGCTTGCCGACTGCTCGAGCAAGGATCCGGCGGCTAGCGAAGTGTTCCTCGTCGAGGGCGACTCCGCAGGCGGCTCGGCCAAGACCGGGCGCGACCGCGAATTCCAGGCGATCCTGCCCCTGCGCGGCAAGATTCTCAACGTCGAGAAGGCCTCGGTCGACAAGCTCCTTGATTCCGAACAGATCAAGACGCTCGTGCTCGCGTTGGGCACCCAGCTGCGCGAGGACTTCGACCTCAGCAAGCTGCGCTATCACCGCATCATTCTCATGACCGATGCCGACGTCGACGGCGCCCACATCCGCACGCTGCTGCTGACGTTCTTCTACCGTCAGATGCCGCAGCTGATCGAACAGGGACACGTCTACATCGCGCAGCCGCCCCTGTACGGCATCTTCACCGGCAAGCGCGACAAGAAGACCAACAAGGAAAAGAAGATCTACATCAAGGACGACGCCGAGATGGCGGCGTATCTGCTTAAGATCGCCCTTGAAAACGCCGCGCTCTACCGCACGGAAGCCGACTTCAACGCCGGCATCAGCATCCGCGGCACGGATCTTGAGAAGTTGATCGAAGAGTTCGAGCAGAGCAAGTCCGTGATCGAGCGTCTGTGTCAGGTGATCGACAAGTCGGCGCTGCTTGCGATTTCTTCGGGCGTGAAGATCGACATCAACAGCGAAGAGGCCGCCAAGGCCTCGGCCAAGCAGCTCGAAGAGGCGATGCGCGATCCGGAGATCACCGTTGCGGCCGAGTTTGACAAGCAGAAGGAGCGCTGGCGCCTTTGCATCAGCCACTACATCTACGGCAACACGCACCACACCTACATCGAGCAGGAATTCCTGCGCTCGCACGAATACGCCACGCTCGTTGAGACCGCCCGTGCGCTTGAAGGCGTGGTCGGCAACGGCGCGCGCATCGTTCGCGGCGACGTGAGCCAGGGCGTGAAGAACTTCGGCGAAGCCGTGCGCTGGCTCCTTGATCAGGCCGAAGCCGGCGTGCGCAAGCAGCGCTACAAGGGGTTGGGCGAAATGGACTCGGAGGAGCTCTTTGAGACGACCATGGATCCGCAGACGCGCCGCCTGCTGCGCGTGCGTCTTGAGGACGCGAGCAAGGCCGACGACATCTTCTCCATGCTGATGGGCGACGAGGTCGAGCCGCGCCGCGACTTCATCGAGGAAAACGCGCTTTTCGTGAGCAACCTCGACATCTAGTCCGCTCCTTTTTTCCTCTCTGCGAAGGCCCGGCATTGTCCGGGCCTTTTGCTGTTTGCGCTGTTCAAGGCTCATGCACTGGGGCGGCCAGCCTGTATGATCGTCTATCGACCACACTACACTTTAAGACGAAGGCTCGTATTTCCATGAAAACCACCGACAACCAACTTGTCGTCGCCGTCAGCTCGCGCGCACTCTTTGACCTTGAAGACGAACACCAAATCTTCGAGTCCGAGGGCATCGCCGCCTACCGTAAATACCAGCTTGAGCACCGCGACAAGCCGCTTGCGCCCGGCGTCGCTTTCGCCTTCATCAAGCGCCTGCTGGGACTCAACCGGCTCTTTCCCAACGAAGAGCCCTTCCGCGTCGTGGTCTTAAGTCGCAATTCGCCTGAAACCGGGCAGCGCTTCTTTTCCTCGTGCCGCTACTACAACCTGCCGATCAAGGCGGGCGCCTTTACCTCGGGCCAATCCACGTTTCCCTATATCGAAGCCTTCGACGCGTCGCTGTTTCTGAGCGCCAACAGAGAAAGCGTGATGCGCGCCATCAGCAAGCAGCATCCGGCAGGCCTCGTGCTGCCGGTCGCCACCGTCCGTCTCAATCAGACCGAAGACGACACCGACGACGACGGGGAGCTTCGGATTGCCTTTGACTTTGACGGCGTCATCATCGACGACGAAGCCGAGCGCGAATACCAAAAGGAAGGCATTGCGGGCTTTGAGCGCCACGAAACCGACATGAAGGAAACGCCCCACGGGCCGGGCCCCTTGAGCAAGCTTTTCCGCAAACTCGCCCAGTTCCAGGCGCTTGATGCGCGGCGCGGGGAAAACGATCCCTATTACAAACCGGCGCTGCGCGTTTCCATCGTCACCGCCCGCGGCGCCCCGAGCGAAGAGCGGCTCATCACAACCCTCAAGTCGCTCGGCATGAGCGCGGCCGAACTCTTTCTCATGGACGGCCTCTCCAAGAGCCGGGTGCTCAACGTCATGCGCCCGCACATCTTCTTTGACGATCAGCTCTCGCACCTTGAGCAGACGGCAACGATCATTCCGAGCGTGCTCGTGCCCTTCGGCATCAACAACCTGCAGCCCATCAAGGCCGATTAAACAGCGATTGGAGGGCCCTGAAAGCCCTGCGGCAGCCCCGACAAGGGGCAAGGCCTTCCCGTGCCCAGCAAAGCCCCTAAAAAGGCGCAAAAAAAGGCCGGTGATACAATCGATGCACTTTCAAAAGGGCCCGGGCGCCGGGCCGCATGCCGCGCACCGCCGGCACTGTCCCAAACGATCATGCCGAACTTTGACCATCTGCTGGCCGCCTTCGACTGCGGAAGGCTTCACCTGAAAAACCGCATCACGGCCGCCCCGATTTTTACCGGGCTCGAGTTCGACGCCAACCTCACGGAGCTCGTGCGCTTTTACGAGCGCCTGGCCAAGGACGGCGTGAGCATGGTGACCGTCTGCTCGGGGCTCGTTCACAAAAGCGGCGCACCGAGCAAGACCTGGCGCATCTTCAACGAGTCGCTCGACATCCCGCGCCATCGCGTCATTACCAACACGCTCAGAAAGCACGGCTGCAAAAGCATGCTGCAGCTTGTGCACGCTGGAGCCGAAGCCAAGGCCTGGCCCGTGTGGTCAAGCAGCACCATCAAGCGCGACGACCGCGCAAGCGCCTGGCGGGCGCCGAACCTCATCATCCGCCGCATCATCGAAGGCTGCATCCGGACGGCACTCTACGCGCGCGAAGCGGGCTATGACGGCATCGAGCTGCACGCGGCCGAACGCTCGCTTGCAGCAGCCTTTTTAAGCCCCGCCACCAACCATCGACGCGACGTCTGGGGCGCGACGCAGTTGGCGCGCTTTAAGTTCGTGCTCGACATCGTGCGCGGCATCCGCAAGGCCGTGGGCGAAGACTTCGTCATCGGCATGCATTTCAACCTGATGGAGCTCACGGCGCGCGGCGCCGACTGGAGCGAAATGCTGCGCCTGACACAGATGCTTCGCATTGCCGGGGCCGACTACCTGCGCCCCGAATTCGACGGCCCGGAAGACAGGATTCCGACGCACCAACACCCGATTCCGAAAAACGTGTGGCTGCCCGAGTGCCGGCTTCTCGCGGAAAACACGACGCTTGCCGTGATCTTCAACGCCGATCTCGGAACGCTTGAAGACGCCCAAAAGGCGATTGAACCGAGCGACAACATGGTCGCCGCCTTTGCCCGCACGCTTGTTGCCGACGGGCGCTTCATCCGCAAGTCGACGGGCCAGGTCGAGGGCGTCATCCGCCCCTGGATTGAGCATCCGGAGTACGGCCGGATCGACGATCTTTCGCGCGAGCAAAAGCTCTTTTGCCTGAGCTCGCCGTTTTTGTTCAACGCCTTTCCCCAGGCCTTCGTACCGGCCGCGAAAAAGCGCTCAATCACGGTGATCGGAGGCGGTTTGAGCGGCATGCTCTTTGCCGTCACGGCCGCCCGCAGAGGTCATTTCGTGCGGCTTTTCGAAGCGCACGAAAACTTGGGCGGGTCGCTGCGCTACGTCGGAAAAATCCGTCAGACGTCGAAAATTCAGACCTGGATCAACCTCCTTGAGAAGGATCTTGAGTTCGCCGGAGTTGAAGTGCATTTGAACACAAAAGTTGACTTCAAGCAGCTTTTGTCGTCAAACGACACCAATCTCATCGTCAACGCAAGCGGGTCGGAACCGGAAATTCCTGACTTTCCGGGCATCGATTCCTCAAACGTCGTCACCTACGAGGAGCTTCTGGGCGAAGACGCGCCCGTGGGCAACCGCGTGGCCGTGCTCGGCGTCAATCCCGTTTCCGTCACCGTCTGCCGCTACCTGCTCGAGCAGCTCGAAGAGTCCGAAATGACGGCCGAACAGTGGCGCAAAGCCTGGGGTATCGGTGACATCCGACACAACCGCGGCGGCATTCTCGGCGTGGTTCCTGAAATTGCGCCGCCCCTGAGGCAGGTGTACCTCGTTGAATCGAGCTGCGACCAGATCCGCGATCTTCAGAAGCGACGCACCGACCGATGGGAGTTGCAATGGCTTTTGATGCGCGGCGCCCAGACGCTGCGCGGCGTCAACATTGAGGCGATCGACAACTACGCCCTGCGCGCGAGCTGGGGCGAACGCCACGAAGACCGCTACGCAGTTCGCATCGACCATCTCGTCGTCTGCAGCGGCGCCGTGCCAAATACCGAACTTTCCATGCGGCTCTCGGTAGCCGGGCGCGACGTCTTGAGCATCGGCGCTGCGGCGCAGGACTCCGGCTACCTCTCCATTTACGAAGCAGCGCAGGAAGCCATTACAAAGGCGCTTGAAGTCTGACGCGTTTTGCCCGGGATGTTTTCCGGGCATTTTTTTTCGCGCCTTTTTTCTACTCCCCATTTTTCAGAGCATTTTTTTTGGCTTTTTTTTCGCGTTTTTTTCAATTTTTCAAATTTTCCTTCTGAAAATTTTGAGGTCGACGCGCTAAAAAAAATCACGCAGCATCACACGCCAAAGTTGACAAAAGATGCATTACGAATAAAGAAAGATTGGAACCGTTGTCGACAAAATCCACGTTCTCAAGCGAAAACAAAAGAAAGATGTAGGATTTTTCGTGGCTTTTTAAGAAAGTTGCGGCAAGAAAAATGAGGTCCAGAAAGGCGCATCCCGCATTGTTTTGCCTTTGCAACGCGCTCAAGCGATTTTTTGAGGCGCTTTTGCTGCTCAACTGGACGCAATTGAGCTCGCCTTTGAGGGTACAGTCGCGCTCGATTTTCCCCGGAAAATTTTCCTCAAAGCCGCACGTGCGGCATTCGCCAGATCAAGCGAAACGAGTAAATTCACCACCCCTGAGGTTTTTTAGAGTTCGCCATTGTGATCCAGGAGGGAGTCGCCTCATCTCCCCTCGTTTTTTCACCCCTCTTTGTCGACCACCTTCTCCAGCTGCCCCCTCGCGCCGGCGATCCTTCCATCAAAGAGCTTCTTCCTGGCGGCTTCGTACAGCACCAAAGACGAAAACCGGGCCCTTCAACAAGTTTTCGACAAAAACACCGTTTTGCGGTACCTCCTTTAACCTTTTGAAGCGCAAAAACGGCTTTGAAACGGCCTGGAAGCACACCAAATCTCTAAAAACCCATCAAACCGGAGGGGGCCGCGGCTGCGGCAAAGGGGGTCATGCCGGCCCCAAGCGCAAAACTCCCGTTTTTAAAAGCCCTCAAATTTTTGCCTTCGGGTTCCAAATGCGATTTGAGGCGAGATAAACGCCTCTTTTTTTACGGCTTCGGTCAATAGTGAACTCTGGTTTGCGCTTGACTCATCGGGAAGGCCTAGCTTCTTTTCTTTTTTGCTCCCGTTGTTCGCTGGGAAGAGCCGCCAGAATGGATTCCGGGATTGCTGTTTGCCCCTTTTTTTCCTCTTAGGACCTTGATCGCACGCACTGGTTTTTAGGGGCCCTGGAGGTCAAAGTACCTTCTCTGCTTTTCCCAAAAAATAAAAATTTTTATGTAGATATAGTAATTAGTAGATGTGGGAAACTCTGTTGATATTGAAAAAATTCCCTTTTAAATCAATGCTTTTCAATGTTGAAAACTCTTTCAAGAAGATTTTTGAAAGCCTGTGGAGAAGTTGTTGACAGTGGTGAACAACCAGAGGGGGCCGAAAACGAGGGTTTCTGTTTTCCACATTTTGCGCAACTTTTTTCTTCTTTTTTCCATGAGTTATCCACAGGGCGGATGTGGACGACTTTTCGGAGGTGCTGCTGCGTTGGAAGCGTTTGCCGGGAGTGAGGAGGGGCCCATGCGAGAAATCGATGGTGTGCAGCTTCGCGGCTGTCATTACAATCGCTAAATCTGCGTACTTTTCCTTATTGTGGGACCGATGTCGTTGCCCGAGTTGCTGCCCTGGTTTGCACCCAAGCTTTCGCCTGACGTAAGCCGCGTCATTCAAAGTCTTGGGCGTCGTGCTGTGCTCGAAAGAGGACAAACGCTGGGCTCTTCCGTCTTTTTCAATCGCCTCGTGTACGTCCAGGAGGGATTTCTTGCCCAGGGCGTCATCAATCCCGGAGGAAGCCGGCTTTTCATGATGACGCTCTCCGGACCCTGAATGTTGGGCGCCACGGCGGGCCTCGTCGATTCGTTGGACAACCTTCCCCGTCGGTACTGGGCCGCGACGCACTGCGTGGTGCTCACGCTGATGCCTGAAATCCTGCTGCGGCTTTCCGAAGTCGACGATCGGCTCAATCAGGAGCTTTCGGCCTATGCCATCCGGCACGCCATGTGCGAGCGCATGGGGCTCATGGTGAGCCAGGCTTCGACCGTTGAAGAGCGGCTCGGCGTCTTCATCGTTGCCATGCTTGCCGCCGCCGGCAGGATTGATCTTGAAAAAATCAGCGACAAGGGCAGGTGGGTGTCATTTAATGTTCTTCCATCGCGTAAACTCGTGACAGCCATGCTCGTTGCCGATGAAGCCGCCCTCAAGGACGTGATCAAGAAGTGGCTCAAGGAGGACGTGCTGCGCTGGGAAAAGGGCGCCTTTCTGGTTCGCAGCGACATGCTGCTCAAGTATCGGCAGTGGATGCAGCCCTTCGTGCGCATGCATGAGAACATGGTGCCGATGCTGCACGAATCCAAACTCTTTGATCGGCTGGAGCTCGATCTGAAACATTGACGTTGGGGTAAAGGAAGATGAATAAGCAAGCTTTGAGCTGCACGGCCGCTGCCGTCTGCGCAGCCGCTCTGATCGCGCTCACGAGCGGCTGCGCGCCGCTCGTGGTGGGAGGCGCGGCCGTCGCGACCGGCGCCACGGTCTCGACGCTGACCGACCGCCGCTCGGCGGGCGCCGTGGTCAATGACGAGGTGCTTGAAAAGCGCATCAACTGGGAGATCAGCCAGGCGCTCGGAAAGAACATCGACTCGCACATCACCGTCACGGCCTACAACGGCAAGGTGCTCCTGACGGGTGAAGTCGCCACCGAACAGGGCCGTCAGATCGCCGTGCAGACCGCCGAGCGCAGCCTCGACGTGGCCTCGGTCATCAATGAGCTTGCCGTGATGGAAAATGCCGGCATCGGGCAGCGTCTGAGCGACTCCTCGCTTGCCACCAAGGTGCGCTCGCGCCTGGTGACGACGGAAAACGTCTATCTGAGCCAGATGAAGGTTGTGGTCGAGCGCGGCGTCGTCTACCTGATGGGCATCGTGACGCCGCAGGAAAATGAGCTTGCGCTTAAGGTCGCCTCCCGCGTCGGCGGCGCTGCCAAGGTCATCAGCTACTGCGACATCATGAGCGCCGAGCGCATCGCCCAACGCATGCGCGACATCCAGGGGCAGCAGAACCAATAGGCACTCTGCGTTTTGCTAAAAAAGAGCCGTCGGGCGTCTTTGAAAAATTTCAGAGGCGCACGGCGGCTTTCGTTTTTTGAGCGTGAAGCCCCAGGGGATGATTCCCAGGCAGAGAATGGTGGAAAAAGGGCCAAAAACGCGTCTGGACGCGTTCAGGCGGCAACTTCGGCAGCGTGGTAGCTTGAGCGCACGAAGACGCCTGCAAAGGCCTTTTTAAAGCCCATGGCGAGCGCTTTCTCTTCCCAGAGGTGAAACTCCTCGGGGGAAACGTAGCGGCGCACGGGAAGGTGCGCTGCGCTCGGCGCCAGGTACTGCCCCATCGTCAGGATGTCGACGCGGGCCTCGAGCAGCTCCTGCAGGACGGCTTCGACCTCTTTTTCCGTCTCGCCCAGCCCCAGCATGAGGCCGCTTTTGGTGGGCACGAGCGGGTGTGCGTCCTTGAATTCGCGCAGAAGCCGCAGCGAGTGCCGGTAGTCGGCCCCGGGGCGCGAGGTTTTGTAGAGCGCGGAAACGGTTTCAAGGTTGTGATTGAAGACGTCGGGCGGGGTCTGGGAAAGGGCCTCGAGCGCCTGGGAAAGCCGGCCTCTGAAGTCGGGCACGAGAATTTCGATGCGGATGCCCTCAACCGCTTGTCGCAGGGCGGCGATGACGGCTGCGTAGTGACCTGCGCCGCCGTCGGGCAAATCGTCTCGGTCCACGCTCGTGACGACGGCGTATTTAAGGTCCATTTCCTTGACGGCGCGTGCAAGCCGTTCGGGTTCGGTTGCGTCCAACGGAGCCGGGCGCCCGTGGGCGACGTCGCAGAAGGGGCAGCGCCGCGTGCAGACCTCGCCCATGATGAGAAAGGTAGCCGTGCCGTGCGCAAAGCACTCGCCGATGTTGGGGCAGGCGGCTTCGCGGCAGACGGTTGAAAGCTTGTTTTCCTTGAGGATTGCGCCCACGCGCTCGCTTTGCGCGTCATGGGTGCGGGCGCGCACCTTGAGCCAGGCGGGCTTGGGAAGCTTGGGCGCGCTGTGGTCGATCTTGATCGGGAGCCGCGCGAACTTCTCTTCGCCCTTCTGACGTACTGGAGCCTTGTCGTTTTCGGTCATAGCCATTGCAGCAGGTAGCCCACGGCGCCAGCGATGCTCGCTAGCGTCATTGTCAGGGCAAAGCGAAGCTCAAGCTTCACGGTGCGAAACATCACGCCGTTGAGGTCGTTTCCGGAGTACTTGCGCAGGTCGCGCACGAGCGCAAGCCCTGCAGGAAGCCACACGAACACGGCGAGCATGAAGATGAGCTCAAGGCGCGTGAATGCCAGGGCCGCGCAAAAGACGAAGGCCGCGGTGATGAGCCACTGATAGACGCGCTGCATGCCGGCTGTTCCCATAACGACGGCAAGCGTTCTGCGGCCCACCTCGCGGTCGTGATCGAGGTCGCGATAGTTGTTGACGGCAAGCACCCCGGAGGCGATGGCGCCAAGGGCTGCGCCCGCCAAAAGCGCCTCGACGTCCAGGCGGCCGCACTGCAGGTAGTAGGTGCCGCCCACGGCCACAAGGCCAAAGAAGATGAAGACCATCAGCTCGCCAAAGGGCGTGTAGGCAATGGGCTTGGGGCCGCCCATGTACGCGTAGGCGGCAACGACCGAGGCAAGGCTTACGGCCACCATGACCCAGCCGCCCACGGTGATGAGGTAGATCGTGTCGAGCACGACGAGAAGAATGCAGAACTTGATGGCGCGCTCAACGGCGGCAACCGTAAGCCACCCGTTGGCCGTGGCGCGCGGCAACCCTTTTCGTGTGCTGCGCTCGGCCTTTTTCTTGGTGTAGCCCGCGTCGTTTTCCATGTTGGTGATGATCTGCATCAGAAGCGAGAGCGCGAGCGTGGTGACGGCCACAAGAAAGTGAAACTCGTGTCCGGCGGCGGCCGCAACGCCAAGCCCTACGGCAACGGGGGCGGCTGCAACGCCCAAGGTCTTCGGGCGGATGCAGGCTAGCCACGCTCTGAGGCTGCCCGGGCGCGGGTCGCCTGCGGCAAGCGGCGCCGTATCGGCGGCCTGTGTGGAGGAGTTCGATTGCTGGGGCGCGTCAGTGGCCATGATTGTGTTCTAAAGCGTGTTGGTTAAAGAGAGTCAGTAGGCGGCTCAGAAGAACGTCGGCGACGGCCTCAAGGTTTGCCTCGCACCCGAGCGTGCGCATGTCGGTGACGCGCAGCTGCCGGTAGCCGCAGGGCGAGATCCAGGAAAAGGGCGAAAGATCCATCGCGACGTTGAGTGCGAGCCCATGATAGGTCGCGCCGCGCGAGACGTGAACGCCTAATGAGGCAATCTTCTCCAGCCCCGCAAATTTTCCAGCGCCCCCCGCACATTGCACATAGACGCCTGGCGCCTCGGGATGCACGAGGGCATCGATCCCATAATGCAACAACGTTTCGATCACCGCTTTTTCGATGAGCTTTACATACTCGCGCACAAACAGGCCGCGGCGCCTGAGGTCGATCAGAGGGTAGAGAACGATCTGTCCCGGCCCGTGATAGGTGATGTCGCCGCCGCGGTCGACCGCAACGACTTCAATGCCGTGAATCGAGCGGCGTTCCTCGCCGATGATGGGCGACTTGCCAAGCGTATAGACGCTTTCGTGCTCAACGAGCCAGACTTCGTCGGCCGTCGTCTCGGTGCGGCTGTGGGTAAAGCGCTGCATGGCCGCATAGACCCCGGCGTAGGGGCGCCGCCCGCGGCGGCGCACGACGATGTTGGTGGCGGGCGCCGCAGCGTCTTCCGAGGGCATCAGAGCGCCACCTTCACCATCGGATGGCTCGTGAGCATCATGTAGATGCTGTCGAGCTGCGCGCGGCTCGTGGCATGGATGTTGAGCGTAAGCGCCGTGTACTTGCCCGTCTTGGAGCGCGACTGCGTGATGCTCTTTTCGTCAAAATCAGGCACGATCTCGCGCACGGCCGAAGCAATCGTGCGGGCAAAGTCTTCGCGCGTGAGTCCCATCACTTTGATGGGAAAGTCGCACGGAAACTGCAGGAGGCTGTCCTGCTCCTCGATGCGTTCGCGTTCGTTTTTCTCAGGCGCTTCGGTGGGAACGAGCTGATCCTGCGTTTGGTTCTTGTCGGTCATGGTGGTCTTTAGGAATCCTTTTTGTTTTGTACGGGCTTTTTGTCGGGCGCGGCGCTCTTGGCGTGCTCGCTGACGGACGTTGAGGACGTCGAGGGCTTTGCGGATTGCGCGGCAGCCTGGGGCTTCACGGCTTTAGCAACCTCCTCGTGCGCAGCGTTTTGCGCCGGCTTCTGCGTCTTTTGTTCAGCCTTTTTGTCCTCGGGGGCGGCGGCGCTCGTGACCGTCTTCTTCTGCTCGTCGGCTGGCTTCATGCGCAGCCGCACCGAATCGACGAAGCGGCTCAGGAAGCTTCCCGGTCCCACGTCGTGCATGGCAACGAGCGTGAAGTCCGCCACGGGCTTGTTGCGAAAGTACACGTGCAGCGTTCCCATCGGATCGCCCTTTGAGACGGGCGCGATGGCGGGCGCCATGTATTCGAACGTGGTCGAAAAGCCGCCGGTGCCGCGTGCGACGATGTCCTGCCGGCGCACCGTCACCCAGAGGGGCTTGTCACTGCCGACGGCAAGCTCGTCGCGGTTGCCCGTGAGAATGTCGATCTTCTTGATCGTGGTGTCGGCTTCAAAAAGCCGGATCGTTTCAAATTCAAGCCGCCCGAAGCGCAGGAGCGCCAGCATGTCGTTCGTCGACAAATCGGCGTTGCGCCCGCCGATCAGGACCGAAAAGATGTCGCGGGCAACGGCGCCCTCGCTGTTTGCGGCCGGCCGATGCCAGCTGCTCACAAGATCGGTGTTTTCTGCGTTGCCCATGACGCCGTTGATGCCCTCGCCCTTCCAGAGCATGAGGTTGCGGTTTCGCTGGGTATGATTGGTAAAGGCAAATTCGCGCTGCGAGAACCAGGCGTAGGCCTCGGGGTGGCGTTTGTAGAGCGTCATGGCAAGCGTTGCCAGGTCGCGCGCCGTGGTCTGCTGCTCGCGGGCGTCGATGGGGGAGACGAACTTTGAGTGCCGCATGCCGATTGCGCGGGCGGCTTCGTTCATTTTGTCGGCAAACGCCTCGGGGCTGCCCGCGAGGTGGTCGGCAACGGCAAGCGCGGCGTCTTCAGCGGCGACGACGGCAATGACGTTTAAAAGCGTCTTCAAGGGCGTCTTTTCGCCCGCAACGAGATACAGCCGCCGGGCGCTCAAGGGCCGCAGGCTGTCGCGCGCGCTGATCGTGACGGGCTCATCGCGCCGCGAGGCGTCGCCGCCGATCATTTCAAGCGCCGTATAAAGCGTCATCAACTGCACGAGGTCGCCCGGGTTGACGGGGAGGTCGGCGTTGTGGCTGCCCATGACGAAGCCGCTCGCACCGTCGACGACGATCCAGGCGCGGGCTTCGGAGTTGAGGACAGGAAGTTTCGGGGCGGCGGCCTGCGCCGCGGCGCTGCCTGATAGTTGCGGCAGTGCACCGGCAGGAAGCGCAGTCAGGGCCGAAGACAGAAGCACCGGCCCCACGACGAGCATGAACGCCGCCAAGAGGGTGTTTCTTAATTTGAGAAAAAAGCGCATGGCGCTAATTGTACAAAAGCCGCATGGCGCGCCCCGCGCGAAGGCAGGCGCCTTTGCGGCTGCTTCGAGGGGCGCCGGCAAAAGGCAGGGTGATGCCGAAAAAGGCTAGATGAGCGCCACGAACTGCGAGATGACGCGCTCGAGCATCGGAAGCTTTCCGGAAAACGCGTGGTTGGCGCCCGGAATGACGGTGATGGGAAGGCTCGCGGCGCGCGCCCAGGCAAGGGCGTCGGAAAGGGGCACCGTTTCGTCTTCTTCGCCGTGCACGACGAAGACGGGCGCCTCGGGCGGCACGATTTCAAAGCGGCTCACGGCCGGGCCTGCGAAGATGAAGGCGGCCGGGCGGCGGATTTCGCCCGCAAGCGAAGTCACGTAGGTTCCGAACGAAAAGCCCCCGAAGATGACGCGCCCGCCTGCGGGCAGCAGTTCATTGATGCCGCGGATTTCAAAGACGGCGTCGATCACGCGCAGAAAGTCCTCGACTTCGCCCATGCCCGCTTCGTAGTGGCCGCTGCTTGCGCCCGCGCCGCGCAGGTTGGGGCGCACGGCGATGTAGCCCGCGTTCGTAAGGCACCGCGAAAGGATGTGGATCACCTTGTGATCCTTGTTGCCGCCGCGGATCGTGATCGGGTGTGCTAGAAAGGCAATGCCGCGCGTGCACGCGTCGGGAATATCCAGGCTCGTCTCAATGATTCCCGCCGGACCGTCGATTCTGATCGTGTGCGTCTGCGCCATTTTCTTTTTCCAACAAGTCGAAAAAACAGTTGAACAATGCAAGGCGCAAATTTTAATCACCCCATGCGCGCGAAGGCCGAAGAGCGGGCGCCGGAAAGGCCACGGGAAATGGCGCAGGAAGTTGGAAATATTGAGTTGGAAAAGGCGCTTGAGGAGCTTCTTGCCGACGCGTCCTTTGACTGCGTGCGCTGGGTGAAGATGACGACGAGCACGCAGGATCTCGCGCGCTCGCTCGTGCGCATGAGCGAAGCGCCCGTTACGGCCGTGCACGTGGCCGATGGACAGAGCGCAGGCCGCGGCACGCACGGGCGCCGCTGGCGGGGTGCCCAGGGGACGCTTATGCTCACCATCACCGCGCCGCTTGCGGTTCCGTTGGAGGAGTGCTCGGGCCTGGCGCCGGCCGTGGGAATCGCGGCCGCCCGGGCGCTTCGAAGCGCCAATTCCGGCGTCGGCGTGAAGTGGCCCAACGATCTGTGGCTTGCGGACGGAAAGCTTGCCGGGATTCTTTGCGAGACGTGTCGGGACAAAGCCGGAGGGCTTCATGTGGCCGCCGGCATCGGCGTTAATATAGCGCTGGACTCCGAAGTGTCGGCAGCGCTCGCCGCAGGCGGCTGCCGGGCTTCGGCGCTGTTTTCTCAGGCTGCGGATTCCTTATCGGATTCCGTACTGGCCGAGAAGCGGCTCTCGCTTGCCGCGCTTCTGGCAAGGACGGTTGCGGGCGTCATCAGCGAATTTTCGCCGACGCTGCGCGCGGAGCTTTTTTCGCATTGGCCCGCGTACGACGCTTTTGCCGGACGTCGGGTGCGGGTCTTTGCCGCAGAGGGCGGCACGCAGACCGATCTTGCGGTGGGCGTTGACTGCGGCATCAGCCCGGCGGGCGAGCTCATCATCGAGACCGACGACGGGCGCAGGCGCTTTGCAACGGGGTCGCTGCGGCCGCTTTAGAGACGAAACGACATTCACAGGAAGGCTTGGACAACAAGTGACGGTCATTTTGCTTGACTTGGGTAATACGGCGCTCAAATGGGCGCCGTTGGGCGAGGATGAGAATCCGCGCACGTTCGTGCACGGCGGCTCCGATGTTCTGCCCGAGGAGGTTTTCGATGAATGGCTTGCGCTCAACCCCGAGCGCGTCATCGGCTGCATGGTTTCAAGTGAAAACCTGGCCTTGACGCTCACCAAGTTCTTCAACGAGCATCGCATCAGCTGGGAGTGGATGCACTCGCAGCCCGTCTTTAAGGGGCCCTTTACGCTGCGCAACGGCTACGACGACTTCAAGCAGTTGGGAAGCGACCGTTGGTATGCGGCTATCGGCGCGGCCTCTCTCTACCCGGGCGAGGCCCTGGTCGTGATGCACGCGGGTACGGCAACGACGATCGATACGGTGCTGCCGTGCGAGGACGGCGCGCTTGAATTCAAGGGCGGGCGGATTCTGCCCGGGCCCGTGATGATGTACCGCTCGCTTGTGAAGAACACCCGCTGCCGGCCTTTGGGCATCGGGCGGCATGCGCTTTTTCCAAGCAACACGACGGACGCCATTTCTAGCGGCATTCTTGAGGCGCACCTTGGCGTCATCGACCGCGCGCTTGAAGCGGTGCGTCGTGCGGGCTTTGAAGGGCGGCTCGTGTTTGCGGGCGGCGCGGCGCCGCTTCTGGCGTCCTTCGTGGAGCAGAAGTTTCCGGGCGCCGTTCTCAAGCACAACCTGGTGCTGCGCGGGCTCGGGATGTTTGCAAGCCACGTGAAATCCGAGGGCTGACGAGAGCTGACATTTGCGCCCGCAAACCTTACCTTTTTCCTTCGCGTTCTTGAGCCATGCGTTTATTTCTGAACCTTGTTCTGGCAGTGTGCATCGCCGCAGGCATTGCGGTGATCTACATTGACGCGAGCAAGCCCGCGGCCGACGTCGTCACCAACACCGGCGTGCCGCTGCGGGTGAACATGATGAGCAAGGAAAAGCTGCGAGAGGATCTCTCGGGCGGCCTGCAGGAGGCGCTCTCGGCGGTGGAGATCGCAGGGGGCGAGGTGCCGGACGCCACCTGCTTCGTGTGGGGGCCCTTTAAGGCGAAGTCGCTGCGAACGCTTGAGCCCGTGCTTCAGAATGCGAAGCTTCTTCAGAAGATGGAGATTTCAGACCGTTTTCTGCCCGAGCGCTACATCGTCTATCTCGGGCCCTACGTCAACAAGGTGGCGGCGATTGCCTTCGTGAAGCAGTTCCGGCAGCAGGGCTTCAAGCACGTGCGCGCCATCGTGCAGGGCGACCTTGCCTACGGCGTTGAGATCGAGGCCTTCAAGACGCGTGAAGAGGCGCAGGAGTACCTTGATTCCGGCAAGGCGCCGGAGGTGCAGGGGCTTCGCGTCACGAACCGCCTGGGCGAGCCGTCCAACGAAGTGGACCTTATCTTTCGCGCGCTCACAAGCGACGAGCGCTCGCGGCTTTTTTCCGTCTGGAAGGAAAATCCCGGCACCAAGCTCAAAAGCTGCAGTTTCTTCGGTTACTAGTGCGTCCTATTGAAAGGACATCCATAAAACAAGGCCGCGCCCGCAGGGCCGTTGCTTGGAACTTTGGCAACGGATGCGGCGCGGCTTTTTTGTCGACAAAAAGTGACTTTTGCGCGTGATTTCAAGCGCTCTTTTTACTGCATCGTCGGCGATGCGGCAGAGCGGCGCGAGGCCTTGTAGCTTGAGTTCTTGAGCGCGGCGTCGTAGAGCGCGGGCAGTTCCCTCACGAGCATGGCCGCGGCCGCCCGGCGGGCTTCAAGGACCTCGGGGGCGGGCAGCGGCTGCGTCTGGGCCGACCAGATCGAATTAGGAAAGAACGGGTCGTCCTTCCAGCGGGCGATGATGTGCCAGTGCACGTGCGGCACCATGTTCCCGAGGCTTGCGAGATTGACCTTGTCGGGGTTCATGATGCGGCGCAAGGCCTTTTCGGTCGTGAGAACGAGCGCCATGATCGCCGCGGCCTCGACGTTGGACATGTCGGTCATTTCGGCGACATGGTCGACGGCGATGATGCGGATGAATCCCGGGTTCATCTCGTCGGAGGCGTCGATCGCGTAGGCGATCTCGTTGCGCCAGAATTCGCGCGGGTGGCGCGTGCAGCACAGTTCACAGTTTTGCATTGTGCGTGAGCCTTCTTTTTGGTGTATTTCGTGTCGTTTTAACGATCAGACCAGAACCTTCTCGATGCCGCCCTCGTCGACGGCCTGCTCGACGAAGGTGGAAAGCCAATGGTCGCCCAAGCGCATGTGCGCCATCTCCACGACGAGGAATTCGGCCTTGGTGCCCGAAGTCTCGTTGTAGCGGCTCAAGCCCTGCAGACACCCCGGGCAGGCCGTGAGGATCTTGACGCGGCCGTAAAAGCCCCCGTCGCTTACGCGTGCCTTGTTCTTGAGGATGTCCTCCTCCTTCTTGAAGCGCACCTGCGTGGCGATGTCCGGACGCCCCACGGCAAACGTGCCCGATTCGCCGCAGCAGCGCTCGGTGAGAAGCACCTTCGAGCCGTCGGCGGGGTGAATAAGATCGTTGACGGTTTTCACCGGTGCGGGCGCCGCAAAGGGCGTGTGGCAGGGATCGTGGTAGAGGTAGCGCACGTTGTCCTCGCCCTGAACCGAGATGCCCTTTTCGTGCAGGAAGTCGTGAATGTCCATCAGACGGCACCCCGGGAAGATCTCCTCGAAGTGATAGTCCTTGAGCTGCTTCATGCAGGTGCCGCAGGACACGAGCACGGTCTTGATGTCGAGATAGTTGAGCGTGTTGGCCAGACGGTGAAAGAGCACGCGGTTGTTGGTGACGATCTGCTCGGCCAACGCATGGTTGCCCGCGCCGCGCTGCGGATAGCCGCAGCACAGGAACTTCGGCGGCAGCACGGTCTGTACGCCGATGTCGTAGAGCATGGCAAGCGTGGCAAGTCCCACTTCGGGGTACAGGCGCTCGTTGCCGCAGCCCGGGAAGTAGAACACCGCCTCGGCGTCCACCGCCGAGGGTTTTCTGATGATGGGCGCGGTGGTCGGGTCGTTCAACTCAAGCACGGCGCGCAGGGTCTTGGGCAACCGGGGCTTGGGGAGCTTGCGGTTGACCATTGTGATCGCCTGCTCGACAACGCCTGGGCGTCCCGTCGTATTCTTCGGGTGCTGCAGCGTCGTCTTTGCCACGGGCGAGAGCAGGTCGCTGGCGAGCCGCTGCGCTTTGAAGCCCCACTGCACGAGCCCCTTGCGGGCGAGCTCGACGCCGTTGTTGCTCGAGATCTCCAAGAACTTCATGCCTGCCTTCTTCGCGATCGGATCGTGGTGGCAGTTCATGCGCTCGAGGAAGTTGCGAATGAGGATCGTCACCTCGCCGAAATTGATCTTCACCGGGCAGGGGTTGAGGCACTTCATGCACAGCGTGCAGTGCTCGCCGAGATCCTCGAATTCCTTGAGGTGCAGTTTTGAGAGGCCGCGGCGGGTCTGGCTTTCGTAGAGAATCGATTCGATCAGCAGACTCGTGGCGATGATCTTGTTGCGCGGCGAATAGAGCAGGCTCGCGCGCGGCACGTGCGTCGTGCACTTTGACTTGCACTTGCCGCAGCGCAGGCAGTTCTTGATGGCGTCGCTGATCAGCTTGAGCTGGCTTTGCTGCATGATGAGCGATTCGCTGCCGAGCAGGTTGAAGCTCGGCGTGTAGATGCGCCGCAGGTTGATGTCGGGCTCAAGCTTGCCGCGGTTGAAGACCCGGGCCGGATCGACCGTGTGCACGTACTCGAGGTAGTCGTCAAGAAGCGCACGATCAAGGAACCCGATCTTGGTGAGCCCAATTCCGTGCTCGCCGCTGATGGCGCCGCCCAGCTTGGAGGCGGTCTTCATCACCATTTCCACGGCCTCGATGCCCTTTTGCATCATGGCATAGTTGTCGGAATTAAGCGGAATATTGGTGTGCACGTTGCCGTCGCCCGCGTGCATGTGAAGCGCAATGAAGACGCGCCCGCGCAGCACGCGGTTGTGAATGGCGTCGATTTCTGCGCGCACCTTCTCAAAGACGTCGCCCGAGAAGATGTGAAAGAGTTCGCTTCGGACTTCCTTTTTCCAGGAAATGCGCAGCACGCGGTCGTAGACGGGCTCAAAGAGCGTGCCCTCGGCATATTTCCCGAAGTCCTTTTCGGGCAGAGCGAGGCCGAGCTCGTGCAGCTTCTCTGCAGCCTCGGCAAAGCGCGTGTCTAGGTTTTCGAGAACGTACGTCCAGCGTGCGCGCACGGCCGCAAGGATCTTCTTGGCCGCCGGCACCGATTCGGCCAGAAGCGTTTCCTTGGCAACGCCCGCGGTCATCGTGGGCTTGCCGAGCGAGATGTAGCCCGAGAAGTACTTCTCGAGCTCGTCGACCATGGCGATCTTGTTTTCAATCGAGCAGCGGATGTTGAAGCGCTCGCAGGCAAGCGTGTAGTCGCCGATTTTGTCGAGCGGAATCACCACGTCTTCGTTGAGCTTGAAGGCGTTGGTGTGCGCGCTGATGGCCGCGGTGCGGCTGCGCTCGTGCCAGAAGCGGAAGCGCTCTTCGTCGGTGCGGGCGATGAAGCCCTCGCAGTCCGAGGTGCTCTGGCAGATCGAGACCACCTTCTGCGTGACGCGCTCAAGGGCCTCCTCGTCGTCGCTGACGATGTCGCCCACGAGCACCATCTTGGGGTAGGCATCGCGCGAGCTCTTTACCGGATAGTTGACGGCGTGCAGATAGCGGTCGTCGAGGTGCTCAAGGCCCGCGAGCATGCAGCTCTCGGGGTGCGAATCAAGAAACTGCGTGATCTGAACGATCGCGGGGCCGGCAAGCTTTGCCGCGCCGAAGAATTCAAGGCACACCGTGCGCGTATGCGCGGGCATCTTGTGAAGAATCCAGGTGGCCGACGTGATGAAGCCGTCGGTGCCTTCCTTCTGCACGGCGGGAAGGCCCCCGAGAAACTTGTTGGTGACGTCTTTCCCAATCCCCTTCTTGCGGAAGATCTTCCCGGGCATGGAAAGCTCGCGCGTGCTCAGGACGCGCGCACTTGCCGGATCGGGGTTCTTGCCGTCCTTGACGGTGAGCTTCCAGAGAACCGTCTCCTGCTTGTGGATCTTTTCGAGGTTGTGGTTGACGCGCTCGACCTCTAGCCAGTTGCCGTCGGCCGTGACCATGCGGTAGCTCGCGAGGTTGTCGACTGCCGTGCCCCAGAGCACGGCCTTCTTGCCGCCCGAGTTTTCGGCGATGGTGCCGCCGATCGGGGAGCTGTCGGCGCTTGCCGGGTCAACGGAAAAGACGTAGCCGTCGGCGGCCGCGGCTTCGGTGACGCGGCGCGTGACGGCGCCCGCGCCCGTGTGAATGACGGGCACGCGCTCATCGACCCCCGGGAGCTGCGCCAGGAATGCGCGCCCGATGTGGTCGAGCTTTTCGGTGTTGATCACCGCCGTCATCTCGCTCATCGGCACGGCGCCGCCCGTGTAGCCGGTGCCGCCGCCGCGCGGCGTGATCACAAGGCCCAGAGCAACGCAGGCGCGCACGAGCGCGGGGATTTCCGACTCGCTGTCAGGGGTCACCACCACGCAGGGGTATTCGATGCGAAGGTCGGTCGCGTCGGTGACGTGCGCCGCGCGCATGAAGGGGTCAAAGCGGATGTTGTCTTCGCGCGTGCAGTGCTTGAGCGCCTTGAGGATGCGCGAGCGCAGCGCCTTGATGCGCCCGAAGCTCGTTTCGAACTTGCGCACGGCCTTGTAGGCCATGCTGATCAGCTGCACCACCTTGGCGTCGCGCTCGGGATGCTGCGGGTCGCGGCGCTTGTCGATTTCCTTGATGCGGTGCTCGAGCGCTTCGAGAAGAAGCTTTCGGCGCTCGACGTTTTCCAGAAGGTCTTCCTGCAGATACGGGTTGCGGTACACGACCCAGATGTCGCCCAGCACCTCGTAGAGCATGCGCGAGCTTCGGCCCGTGCGGCGCTCGCCGCGCAGCTCGGTCAGAAGCTGCCAGGCCTTTTCGCCCAGAAGCCGGATCACGATCTCGCGGTCCGAGTACGAGGTGTAGTTGTAGGGAATTTCGCGAATGCGGGCGGCGGCGTCGGCCGGCTTTGCGGGGGCTGCAGCGCCCGCCGGGTTCTGGATGCTGTCCATGAGCTGATGTCTCTACGGGAATGGGGTCCGGTGCGATGACGGCCTTGCGCCTGCGGCTGGCGCAGGGGGCAAGAAGGCAGATCGGCGCGTCAGAGCCGTACATGAAAACAGGCGTGGCCGCATTGCTCGACCGGACTGAGATCAGGAGAATTGATGCGCGAAAAAACCGTCCGAATAATCGCCCGTCGCTGCGGGCGGATGTTCGTGAGAAATCTTTGGCGCAGGGCTCGGAGACCCAAGGTGCGCCGACGCTCTTGATGTTGCGCTTGGCGTTCAATTTCTCAGACTGCCATGGCACATTCTAAAGTTTCTAAGCCAAAACCCATACTTCGTTTGGGCTAAATCAGCTGTTGTGCAATTAAAGCGCGCGGCCTGCGCCGGCACGGTCATAAAAGGTGCATTGTCCGATAGATTAGTAAACTCGCGCGCCGTTTCCCCGCCGCGACTGCACCGGCCTGGTACAGAGCGCAAAGTCCGCAAAAAGCCCGGAAAAACAGGGCTTGGAACAGGGCGCAGGAAGACATTCGAATCCCACGGGAAATGGGATTTTCCTTCGATGCGGTGCGCGTGGGTAAAAATCGAAGACGATCGATACAAAAACAACCCGGCAACGAAAACAACATTAAAGGGAGACAACGTCATGGCAAGTTCGCAAGCCATGCGGCAGGAGGCTGCCGTACGAGGGCTGTACCGTCCCGAAGCTGAGCACGACGCCTGCGGCGTGGGTTTTGTCGCCAATATCAAGGGCAAGGTCTCGCACAAGGTGATTGAGAACGCGCTCCTGATTCTGCACAACCTCGATCATCGCGGCGCCGTGGGCGCCGATCCGCTCTGCGGCGACGGCGCAGGCATCCTGATCCAGATTCCGGACAGCTTCTATCGCGAGGAAATGGCCCGTCAGGGCGTCACGCTTCCGGCGCCGGGCGACTACGGCGTGGGCATGATCTTTCTGCCGCGCGAGCCCGCTTCGCGCGAGGCCTGCGAGCAGGAGCTCGAGCGCATGGTCAAAAAAGAGGGCCAGGTGGTGCTCGGCTGGCGCGACGTGCCCGTTGACAGCACCATGCCGATGAGCCCCACGGTGCGCGCCTCCGAGCCCGTCATCCGTCAGATCTTCATCGGCCGCGGCCCGGACGTGATGGTGCAGGACGCGCTCGAGCGCAAGCTCTACGTGATCCGCAAGAGCTCCTCGCACCGCATCCAGTCGCTCAAGTTAAAGCACGGCTCGGAATACTTCGTTCCCTCGATGAGCACCCGCACCGTGGTCTACAAGGGACTGCTTCTCGCAGACCAAGTGGGCCGCTACTACCGCGACCTGCAGAACCCCGCCTGCAAGAGCGCCATCGCCGTCGTGCACCAGCGCTTTTCGACCAACACGTTCCCGGCCTGGGCGCTTGCGCACCCCTACCGCTACATCGCCCACAACGGCGAAATCAACACCGTCAAGGGCAACTACAACTGGTTCTGCGCGCGTGAAAACGTCTGGAAGTCGGCCGTTTTAGGCGACGACGTGAAAAAGCTCGTGCCGCTCATCTACGAAGGACAGTCCGATACGGCAAGCCTTGACAACGCCGTGGAACTGCTCGTCATGGCGGGGTATTCGCTGCCGCAGGCGATGATGATGCTCATTCCCGAGGCCTGGGAGCGGTCGACCACGATGGATGCCGACCGTCAGGCCTTCTACGCCTACCACGCGCCGATGATGGAAGCCTGGGACGGCCCCGCGGCGATCGTCTTCACCAACGGCGTGCAGATCGGCGCCATGCTCGATCGAAACGGCTTGCGTCCGGCGCGCTATGTTGAAACCGACGACGACACCGTGGTGCTTGCCTCCGAAGTGGGCGTGCTGCCGATTCTGGAAAGCCGCATCCGCCGCAAGTGGCGCATTGAGCCCGGCAAGATGCTTTTGATCGACACCGTGCAGGGCCGCATCATCGGCGACGAGGAACTCAAGAACCAGGTCGCGCTCGACAAGCCCTACCGCGAGTGGGTCGAGCGACTCAACCTGCGCTTGGCCGACCTCAAGGATCCGGAGCCGGGCGACGCCGCGACCGCGCCGATGAGCGACGAGCGCCTCGCCGAACTCGAGCGCGTCTTCGGCATGACGCAGGAAGATGTCGACGTCATCCTTATGCCGATGGCTGTGAAAGGCGCCGAGCCCACGGGCTCGATGGGCAACGATGCCTCGCTTCCTGTTCTCTCGAAGAAGAACAAGACGTTCTTTTCCTACTTCAAGCAGCTCTTTGCGCAGGTCACGAATCCTCCGATCGACCCGATCCGCGAGGAGCTCGTCACGAGCCTGGTGAGCTTCATCGGCCCCAAGCCCAATCTGCTTGACATCAACAACGTCAATCCCCCGCGGCGCATCGAGATCCTGCAGCCCGTTCTCGTTGAAAAGGACATGGCCAAGCTGCGTGCGATCAACGAGCACACCGCAGGCAAGTTCAGAAGCTTTGAAATCGACATCACCTATCCGGCCTCCTGGGGCCGCGACGGCGTCGAAGCGCATCTTGCAAGCCTCTGCGCACAGGCCGTGGACGCGATCGGCGAGGGCTACAACATCCTCATCGTGAGCGACCAGAACGTGAGCCGCGACCGCGTGGCCGTGCCCGTGCTTCTTGCGGTGAGCGCCCTGCACCAGCACCTCATCCGTGAGGGTCTGCGCACGAACGTGGGCCTCGTGGTGAATTCGGGCTCGGTGTTTGAGACGCATGACTTTGCGCTCCTGATGGGCTACGGCGCCGAGGCGGTGCACCCGTACCTGAGCCTTGCGTTGATCAGGAAGCTCGCGCCGCTCAACGGTTTGTCTCCTGACGAAGCCGTCGCGCACTATGTGAAGGCCATCGGCAAGGGCCTTACCAAGGTCATGGCCAAGATGGGCATCTGCACCATCATGAGCTACCGCGGTGCGCGGATCTTCGAGGCGATCGGCTTAAAGAGCGACTTCGTCGATCAGTACTTCCACGGCACCTCGAGCAAGATCGAGGGCATCGGCCTCTTTGAGGTGATGCAGGAGGCCGTGGACCGCCATCACGCGGCCTACGCCGAGCGCCGTGCGCCGGCTGAAGAACTGCCCACGGGCGGCGAATACGCCTGGCGCGCCGACGGCGAAGAGCACATGTGGACGCCCGAGGCGATCGTGAAGCTGCAGCGCGCCACGCGTCAGAAGAACTACAAGACCTACAAGGAATACGCGGCGATCATCAACGATCAGAGCCGCCGTCAGATGACGCTGCGCGGCCTGCTGCGCTTTAAGACCGAAGGCTGTACGCCGGTGCCGATCGAAGAGGTCGAGCCCGCCAAGGACATCGTGCGCCGCTTTGCAACGGGCGCCATGAGCATGGGCTCGATCTCGGCTGAAGCGCACGCAACGCTTGCCGTGGCGATGAACCGCATCGGCGGCAAGTCGAACACGGGCGAAGGCGGCGAGGATCCGCGCCGCTACGAAGAGGAGCTGCGTTTTGGTCACTCGCCCGTCAAGAAGGGCATGACCGTGGCCGACATTCTCGGGCACGACCGCATCGTCGCCAAGATCGAACTTGAAGAAGGCGACAGCCTGCGCAGCCGCATCAAGCAGGTCGCTAGCGGCCGCTTCGGCGTCACCGAGCAGTATCTCGCATGCGCCGATCAGATCCAGATCAAGATGGCCCAGGGCGCCAAGCCCGGCGAAGGCGGACAGCTCCCCGGCCACAAGGTGACCGAGTACATCGCGGAGCTGCGCTACTCAGTGCCGGGCGTGGGTCTCATTTCGCCGCCTCCGCACCACGACATCTACTCGATCGAGGATCTGGCGCAGCGCATCCACGATCTCAAGAACGCCAACGACAAGGCCGATATCTCGGTGAAGCTCGTGAGCGAAACCGGCGTCGGCACGGTCGCCGCGGGCGTCGCCAAGGCCAAGGCCGCCCACATCGTGATCTCGGGTCACGACGGCGGCACGGGCGCAAGCCCCATCTCCTCGGTCAAGCACGCCGGCAGCGCCTGGGAAATGGGTCTTTCCGAAACCCAGCAGACGTTGGTGCTCAACAACCTGCGCGAGCGCGTCGTGCTGCAGGTCGACGGCCAGATCAAGACCGGCCGTGATGTGGTGATCGGCGCCATGCTCGGCGCCGACGAGTTCGGCTTTGCCACGGCGCCCCTGGTCGTCGAAGGCTGCCTCATGATGCGCCAGTGCCACCTCAACACCTGCCCGGTGGGCATCGCCACGCAGGATCCGGTGCTGAGAAAGCGCTTCAAGGGCAAGCCCTCGAGCGTGGTGAACTACTTCTTCTTCGTTGCCGAAGAAGTCCGCGAGATCATGGCAAGCCTCGGCATCCGCCGCTTTGAAGACCTGATCGGCCGCAGCGACCTCTTGGTCGAGCGCAGCGACATCGACAACTGGAAGGCCCGCGGCGTCGATCTCTCCCGCGTTCTGTGGCATCCGCAGGTCGAGGCCTCGCACATGCACCACAGCACGTCGCAGGATCACGGGCTTGAAAAGAGCCTTGATGCGGGCATGCTCGCCACGATCGGCGAGGATGTGGCCGCTGGCCGCAAGGTGAGCGTCTCGATGCCGATTCGCAACGTCAACCGCACGGTGGGTACGCAGATCGCGCACGCCGTGGTGACGCACTTCGGCGCCAAGGGTCTGCCCGAGGACACGATTCATCTCTCGTTCAAGGGAACGGCCGGCCAGTCGTTCGGCGCCTTCGCCGTGCCCGGCATGACGCTTGAGCTTGAGGGCGACGCCAACGACTACGTCGGCAAGGGGCTCTCGGGCGGGCGCATCGTCGTTCGCGCCGACGAGGACTTCCACGGCGTACCCGAGGAAAACATCATCGTCGGCAACACGACCCTGTACGGTGCCACGAGCGGCGAGGCCTACTTCAACGGCGTCGCGGGCGAGCGCTTTGCCGTGCGTCTGTCGGGCGCAAGCGCCGTCGTCGAGGGTACGGGCGATCATGGGTGCGAGTACATGACGGGCGGCACCGTGGTGGTGCTCGGCCGCACGGGGCGCAACTTCGCCTCGGGCATGTCGGGCGGCGTGGCGTTCGTCTTTGACGCCGAGGGCGACTTCGAGTCGCACTGCAACACCTCGATGGTGAGCCTTGAGCGCGTCGTCGGCAGCGACGAACAGCGCCGCACGAGCGATCCGCGCACCTGGCACATGGGCAAGACCGACGAAGAGCTTTTGAAGGAGCTCATCGTGCGTCATGCGCAGTTCACCGGCTCGCGGCTTGCAAGCTCGCTCCTTGAGCACTGGTCGAGCTCGCGCGCACGCTTCGTGAAGGTCATGCCCCTGCAGTACAAACAGGCCCTGCTTGCCAAGGCCGGCCAGTAAGTGAGAGAGAAATACGATGGACAACAAACAAAATCCGGCCCCTCTGCAGCGCATTGAATTCGGGCACCAAAGCGTTGAGGAGCGCATTAAGCACTTCAACGACTTCACGATCGCGCTCAACGACGAACAGATCCACATGCAGGCGATGCGGTGCCTTCACTGCGGCACGCCCTACTGCTCGGCAAGCTGCCCGCTGCACAACCGTCCGGTCGACTTCAACCGGCTCGTGCGCGACGGCAAGTGGCGTTCGGCCTGGGAGTGCCTCAACTCCACGAGCAGCTTTCCGGAGTTCACAAGCCGCGTCTGCCCGGCAATCTGCGAGGCGGGCTGCACGCAGTACTACCTCGAAGATGCCGCCGTCGGCATCAAGACGATCGAGCGCGCGATCATCGACCGCGCCTGGCTCTCGGGCTGGGTCAAGCCCATGCCCGCGCGCCGCAAGACGGGAAAGCGCGTGGCGGTGATCGGCTCGGGCCCCTCGGGGTTGGCTTGTGCGCAGCAGTTGGCGCGCGCCGGCCACAAGGTCACCGTCTTTGAGAAGAACGCCCGCCCGGGCGGCCTTCTGCGCTACGGCATTCCCGACTTCAAGCTCTCCAAGGATCTGATCGATCGGCGCATCGAGCAGATGCAGGCCGAAGGCGTCACCTTCAAGCTCGGCACGGCGGTGGCCGTGAAGGAATTCCCGCACGGCGTTCACAGCGACGCCGCGCACGTGGAGAGCGCCGCCAAGATCCGCCGCGACTTCGACGCGGTGGTGATTGCCTGCGGCGCCGAAACACCGCGCGATCTCAAGGTCAACGGCCGCGAGGGCAAGGGTGCGTACTTCGCGCTTGAGCTCCTGCAGGGCAAGAACAAGGTGATTTCGGGCGAGTTGAAGACCGCGCCCGTCTCGGCCAAGGGGTGCGACGTGGCCATCATCGGCGGCGGCGACACCGGCAGCGACTGCGTGGGCATCGCGCGCCGTCAGGGCGCAGGCAAGATCTATCAGATCGACATCAGCTCCTGCCCGCCCGAGAAGGAGGATAAGGAAGCGACCTGGCCTGACTGGCCGCGCAAGCTTCGCACCTCCACGTCGCAGGAAGAAGGCTGCGAGCGTCTCTGGGATACGGCCACGAAGGAAATTCTTTTGAACGACAAGGGCGAAGTGCGCGCTCTGAAGTGCGTCAAGCTCAAGTGGTCGATCGATCCTGAAACGGGCCGCCGCATGATGCAGGAGGTGCCTGATTCGGGCTTTGAAATCCCTGTGCAGCGCGTCTTCATCGCCATGGGCTTTTTGGAGACGACCCGGGCGCTGCTTGATGCCTTTGAAGTCGAGCACGACGCCCGCGGCAACGCCAAGGCCGCCATTGAAAACGGCGACAAGCCCTTTGCGACGTCCGTCGACGGCGTCTTTGCCTGCGGCGACGCCCGCAGCGGTCAGTCGCTTGTGGTGCGCGCCATGAGCGAAGGCCGCCGCTGCGCTCGCGCAGTCGACCTCTACCTCATGGGTGAGACCGATCTGCCGGCCTTCCGCCTCTAGGCTCTGACAGCGTTTTTTAGACGCCAACCACCTAAGAAAAAGGCGCTCGTCCGTAGAAAGACGAGCGCCTTTTTGCGCCTGTGAGTTTGGGGAAGAGGGGGCTTTGTGGGGCTAAACCTTTGCCCCGGGACCAAAGCGCAGCGCTTCGGCAGGCGTCGGATTGCGGCGCACGAGGAGGATGGCCCCCATCACGAGCACCCAGGTTGCCGCGACCCAGACCGCATAGCCCATCGAAATCGTGTCCATGTCCGCGCGGGCGGCCAGCATGCCCACGACGAAGTTGGGAACGCCCGAGCCGACGTAGGCCGAGAAGTAAAGTGCTGAGATCGACCCCGCGCGCTCCTTGAGCGTGGCGTCGGCCAAGAGGAGCTTCAAGCCCGCCGAGCAGTAGCTGCCGCCCGCGGCGCCGCAGAAGGCGACCGAAATGATGAAGAGCCACCCAAGCTCGAAGTGAATGGCGGCTAGCACCGTGAGGCCTGAGATGAGAAAAACGGTGATCACGAAGGGCGCAACGAAGCTTGCGCGAAAGCGCCCCGCGAGAAGCCCGCAGACGGCGTTGGGAACGATGAGGCACAGGTAGGCTGCGGCCGCAAGAAAGGCGCTCGAGTCGCCGAAGACGATCGAGGAGACGCGTGCGGCAAAGCCCTGAAAGAAGCTTCCCATGCCCCAGGTGCCGATGAAGCCCGCGGCGCTGATGAAGAAGATGCGCATCAGCCGGTGCGGGATGGCGAGTTTCGGAATGAGCACCTGCCCCAGGGGCTCGGTACCGAGGCGCACCGTCTCGGTGCAGAAAAGCACGAGCACGGCGCAGGTCATTAAAAGCGCAATCGTTGCCTCAAACAGATGCGGGTTGCTCACGAACTGCTCGGCAATGATGACGCCCGCAAGAAGCGTGCCCACCGACAAGCCGATGTTGGGGCCGGCGGAGGTGAGCGCCGTACCGAGCCAGGCGCGCTTCGGGGGCGCCGTGTCGACCACCCAGCTCATGGAAGCGCTTGAGGCAAAGCCGCAGGAAAGGCCCTGCAGAAACCGCCCGATTTCGATCGTGCCGATGGCTTGGGCGTTGGCAAAAAGAAAGCTTGCGATCGAGCCGAAGATGAGCGAAAGCAGAACGACGGGCTTGCGGCCGAGGAAGTTTGAAAGGCGCGCAAAGAAAAGAAGCGTTGCCACGCAGCCGCCGAAATAGGCGACCACCGTCATGGCGATGTCGGCATTGGTAAGCGCCAGATCATGCGCCCAGACCGACATCATCGGAATGGGGAGCGATGAGGTGACAAAGCAGCTGATAAGGCACAGTGCGGCCGTAAAGAACGTGAGTGCGCGGCGCGGCAGATGCTCCCCTTCGGGGCGAGCGAGCGGTTTGTGAAAAAAGTGGATGCGCATGATCCTGTCGTCACGGGTGGATGTCCGGGGCCGCCGCCGGAAAAGCTTCAAAGGGCATTCCGGGTCAGCGCGGCAAAGGTCGTGCGCGCCGCAAAGGCTGCCCCGGCTTTTGTGTTGTCAGTGCTTGCCGGGGGCTTTGCGTTTTCCAAGGAGTCGGGCGCGGGGATTTTTTCAGCGTCCCGGTCTCCTTGGGTCGGCGGAAGGTGGTCAGAATTCTAGAACTTCTCCATCGCCCGGAATCAGAAGTTTGGACAGTCCGTGGGCGGTAGCAAATTCCCGCAGAAGCGCTCGGGTGACGGTCGCGTGCGAGACGCCTTCGACGTGCGTGGCGATGACCGTAAGCTGCGGGTAGTCGTTCATGAGCGTGAGGACGTCGTACTGGTTCATGATGATCGGGTGCCCGAGCGGAGCCTGGGCGCCGGCGGCGTTGACGGCAATGATGCCGGGCTTGTACTTGCCGATTGCGTCGACCACCAGGCTGCAGTAGATGGTGTCGCCCGCAAGATAAAAGCGCTCCTTTTCCGAGGCCGATTCAAAGACGACGCCAGAGGCTTTCTCCGAAAGCTGGACTTCCTTATAAAGCGCCATGGTCGCAAGGTTGCTCGAGCCGTGGTCGCACGCCGTGAGGTAGAGCGTCACGCCCTTGAATTCAACGCCTTCCTCGCGCAGCACGCGCACGTCTTCAAAGCCGTAGCCGCGAATCGTTGCGGCCTCTTCTTCGGACTGCGAAAAGAGGGGAAGGGTCTTCGGCAGCAGCTTGATTGCCGCTTCGTCGAAATGGTCGAAGTGCAGGTGCGTGACGATCACGGCGTCGACGTCGAGAACCGCTTCGGGCGTGCAGGGCAGCTCGCAGTCGGGGTTGCCGCGGCCGGTGCTGCACGTGTGCGGCACGCTCGGATAGGTGCCCATGGGCGAGAGCATCGGGTCGATCAGAAAGCGGACGCCGCCGAAGGTGATGATGCTCGTGGCGCTACGGATTTGCTGAAACTTCATGGTGTGTGTCCTCGAGATGTTTCAATGACTTCTTGCTGTCGGGCGGGTTTCGGGTTTGATACTCACAAGGCTTGCGGGGCTTGACCCCCTTGACCGGGTCCCGACTGTGGCTTTACTCTAAAAGCTCGAGTAGCTCGAGGTGCAAGAGGAAAATGAAGGAAAAAGCGCCTTGAGGGACCACAAAGGATCTCAAGGGACACGAAATGGCTTTGAGGGGAGAGAAGAACAGATGAAAATCGGCGAGCTTTCCGCGCGCACGGGCTGCCCCGTGGCGCGCATCCGCTTCTACGAGCAAAAGGGCGTGCTGAAGGCCCCGGTGCGCACGCCGGGCGGACAGCGCGAGTACGGGCAGGACGCCGTGCGGCGGCTTGACTTCATCATGACGTGCCGCACCAACGGCATGAAGCTTGAGTGCATCGAGCGGTTTCTGCAGTTTGCAGACGATCCATCGTTGGGTTCCGACTGGCTTCTTGAGCGGCTCGACGAGTATCTCGCGCACATCGAGTCGGCTCGAGGCGAGCTTGATCGCCTTGAAACGTATCTCAAGGCGCTCAGAAGACGCTTTCCCGGACAGGGCGGCAAGGACGGTGCCGACGAAGGGAACGTGCATCTTTTCTAGCGGAGAAGCCCGCGGAAAATTTCTCGCAAAAAGCGCTTTGAATGGCCTTCGGGACGGAGGACTTTCCCTAAAGAGAAGCCAAACCGGGCGGATTTGCCGTGTTTGAAAGGCTGAAATTCTCCTTTTGCGGGCAAAGGCTCGTATATTTGACCTCCCTACGCAAGAAAAATCGAGGAGGCCGGCCGTCATGGCCGGCAGCAACGACATGAGCCCTGGACGTCTCTCGGGCGCTCGGGTAAGGAATCAAAATGGCATCAACGACTGAACAGAATCGACAGACCTATCTGCGCCGCGTCCTGACGGCGCGCGTGTACGACGTCGCACACGAAACGCCTCTTGACGAGGCCAAGAAGCTCTCCAAGCGCATCGGCAACAAGGTGCTTTTAAAGCGCGAGGACCAGCAGCCCGTGTTCTCCTTCAAGCTGCGCGGCGCCTTCAACAAGATGGTGCACCTCACGCCTGAGGAGCGCGCCCGCGGCGTGATCTGCGCCTCGGCGGGAAACCACGCTCAGGGCGTGGCGCTTGCCGCCCGGCGCCTCGGCTGCCGCGCCGTGATCGTGATGCCCGTGACGGCGCCCGCGCTCAAGGTCGAGGCCGTGCGCAACTTGGGCGGCGAGGTCGTTCTTGTGGGCGAGAGCTTCTCGGACGCCGCAGCGCACGCCGAAAAGATGCAAAAGGAAGAGGGCCTGAGCTTCGTGCACCCCTTTGACGATCCCTACGTGATCGCGGGCCAGGGCACGATCGGCATGGAAATTCTGCGTCAGTACCAGCCGGGCGACCGCACGCGGCCTGATGCGATCTTCGTGCAGATCGGCGGCGGCGGACTTGCCGCGGGCGTAGCCACCTACATCAAGGCGATCTACCCCGAGATCAAGGTAATCGGCGTTGAGACGAAGGACTCGGATGCCATGAAGCGCTCGATCGACGCGGGTGAAAACATCACCTTGGACGACGTGGGCCTTTTCTCCGACGGCACCGCCGTCAAGCGCGTGGGCGACGAGACGCTCAAGCTCTGCCGCGAGAATCTCGACGAGATCATCCTTGTCGACAGCGACGAGATCTGCGCGGCCATCAAGGACGTTTTTGACGCCACTCGCACCATCGTCGAGCCCTCGGGCGCGCTGTCGCTTGCGGGCCTCAAGGCCTGGGCCCGCCGCGAGAATGTGAGCAACAAGACGCTCGTTGCCATCACCTCGGGCGCCAACATGAACTTCGACCGTCTGCGCTTTGTGTCCGAGCGCGCAGAGTACGGCGAGCAGCGCGAGGCGATCTTTGCGGTGACGATTCCCGAGGAGCGCGGCTCCTTCAAGCGTCTGTGCCAGCTCGTGGGCAACCGCAACGTGACCGAATTCAACTACCGCATGAGCGACGCCGCCAAGGCCTACATCTTCGTGGGCATCCAGACGGCCAACTCGCACGATGCCGACGAGCTCGTGCACATCTTCGAGGGCTCGGGCTTTGCCACGCTCAACCTCACGCACGACGAGCTCGCGAAGCTCCACCTGCGCCACATGATCGGCGGCCACTGCGGTCTCGCAACGAACGAACATCTGCTTCGCTTCGAGTTCCCGGAACGTCCGGGTGCGCTCATGAAGTTCCTCACCTCGATGGCGCCGCAGTGGAACATTTCGCTTTTCCACTACCGCAACAACGGTGCGGACTTCGGCCGCGTCTTCGTGGGCATCCAGGTGCCGCCTGAAGACAATGCGCTCTTTGAGGAGTTCCTGAAGAACCTGGGCTACCGCTACTGGGATGAAAGCCAGAACCCGGCCTGCAAGGTGTTCCTCAGCTAAAAAAATCAGGCGCCTCAAGTAAAAAGTTTGAAGCGCCTGAAAATTTGTTTGATAAGCGGCGAGTGCTTTTAAACGGGCACCCGCCGTTTGCGTTTTTGGTCGATTAGTTTGACGTCGTGCGGATCAGGTGATGGGGATTTTCCACCTCGCGGTCGACGAGCCGGTACATGCCCGACTCATCCTCCACGAGATCGTAGCGCCACTTGACGTTGCCGTGCATGTCCTCAAGCCAGACCTGCTGCGGCAGGTCGTACTCGTCGAGGTAGCTGTTGATGAAGCCTTCGGCTTCGTAGGGCGTGGCGAAGTTTTCCCAGAAGTCGCCGTAGTCGACGACCACCTGCACGACCAGATCGCGTCGCATGGTGCTAGTCCTCCTTGTCGTCGATGGCGGCGATCACGTCAGCCAAGGCCGTGGTGAGCTTGGCGACGTAGGTGAGGTTGAGCATTTCGTCGGGCCCGTGAGCGTTGCTCTGCGGGCCGAGTACGCCGGTGACGAGGTACTGCGCGTCGCCGAAGTAGCTCTGCATGAGGGTCAGAATCGGAATCGAGGCGCCGTCGCAGCAGTAGGTCGCGGATTTGCCGAAGAGCTTCATGCTTGCCGCATCGAAGGCCTTCGTAAACCAGGCCTTTTCAGCGGGCGCATTCCAGCCCGGACCCGTGCTCGTGGGCGAGAGCGTCACCTCGCAGCCGAAGATCGGATCGCGCGTGAGCTCGCGCTCGATGTAGGCAAGTGCTTTTTCCGGATCCACCGTGGGCGGAATGCGCATCGAGCACTTGAGGCTT
>USAL01000002.1 GCA_900552545.1 uncultured Sutterella sp.
CGCAAATACCTGCATGAAGGGGTTGCGATCTGTGGCGTGGGTGGTAACTTTGTAACAAAGCCCGTGCGTTGCCCGGCATTGCGCCAAATCGGTGGCAATGCCGGGACTTCGCCATGCATTGGGGACGGCTTAAAGGAGCGACAGGAGGTTCACGTTCATGCGCACGCGCTGCTCGATACTGTCGACCATGAGGCATTCCTTGTCGCTGTGGCCGTAGTCGCCGATGGGGCCAAGGCCGTCGGCAACCGCAATGCCCGTGGGCGCCATGTGGTTGGCGTCCGAGCCGCCGCCCGCGTCGACCCACTGGGCGGTGAAGCCCGCCATCTCGGCGGCCTTGTTGATCTTCTCAACGAGGTTTGCGTTGCCTTCCTTAAAGGGCATGGCCGGGGTGAGGCCGAGGGTTTCGACGGCAATCGTCACGCCTTCGATCAAGGGGTGCTTCGCACGCTCGTAGATCTTGGCGATCGTGCCGTTCAAGTCTTCATCAGTCCAGCCGCGCACGTCCACGCCGAAGGTGCAGGCGGCGGCGACGACGTTCACGGCCGACCCGCCCGAGATGGTGCCGGCGTTGACCGTCACGCCCGTGCCGTCGAAGTCCGAGAGCGCGGAGATGTCGCAGATCATGCGGGCCGCTTCGAGAATGGCCGAGCGCCCGCCCTTGGGATTGTTGCCCGCGTGGGCGGCAACGCCCTGAAGCGTTACGCGAAGTTGGCCTGCGCCCTTTCGCGAGCGCACGAGCGCGCCGTTGGGACGGGCGGCTTCAAAGACAAGGCCCGTGCTCGAGCGCACGGCAACCGAGCGCATCCATTCGGACGAGTACTTTGAACCCGTTTCCTCGTCGGGATCAAGGCACACGGCAATCGCCAAACGGTCAAGATCGGCCGGAGCGGCGTTCTTCAGGGTGTAGAGAATCGAGAGCACGCCCGCCTTGCAGTCCTGGCAGCCCGGGCCCGTGACGATGTTGCCATCACGCTTGAAGGGGCGGGCGGCTGCGGTGCCGTCGGGGAAGACCGTGTCGAGATGGGCGTTCATGAGAAGGTCATAGTGCTCGGCATCGGGCTTGTTGGTGGCAAAAAGTCCCTTACCCACTTCTTCGCCGAGATCGACGAGTTCGGCTTTCCATCCGAGTTCCTCGAAGTGGCGCTTCATGATCTTGGCAGCCTGGGTGACGCCGGCCGTGTTGTGCGTGCCGCAGTCGAGGTTGACGAGTTCGGAGAGATCCTTGAGAAAGTTTTCAAGCATTTGTAATTGACCTTCTTTTTATTTTTGACAACAAAACAACGAAATCTATGAGAGCCCCGGCATGTTCTGCTTGGGCGAGAGCGGCATCGTCACGACGAACTGCGCACCGAACCCTTCGCCCGAGCCGTCGTGCGCAATCCGCGCAAAGCCGTCGGTGATGCGCACCGTTCCGCCGTGCATGGCGACGATGCGCGAGACGATCGCGAGCCCCAGGCCCGTGCCCGAGACCTTGGTGCCGAGTGCGCGGTAGAAGCGCTCGAAGACGCGCTCGCGCTCCTCGGGCTTGATGCCCGGACCGTCGTCGGTGACGGTGATCACGGCGTCGCCGCCCTTGCGGGTGACGCCGATCTCGATGCGGCCGTTTTCGGGCGTGTAGCGGATGGCGTTGTCGGTGAGGTTGACCACCATGAGGTGAATCGCGTCGGGCATGCCCATCATCGTAAGCGGCTCGGTGCGGGCCGTGAGCGAGATCATCTTGTCGCGGGCGGCCTGCGAGAGCTCTTCGACGGTGCTTGCGGCAACGGCGGCAAGATCGACTTCGCTCATGGGCTTGTCGGCGTTTTCGGGGTCAAGGCGGGCGATGATGAGAAGCTGCTCAACGAGGCGCGTGGCGCGCGCCACGCCCTGCTGCAGACGGGCGGCGTACTTGGCGCGCTCTTCGGGCTTGCAGCGGGCCAGAAGCTGCGCCTGCAGCTTGATGGCCGCAAGCGGCGTGCGCAGCTCATGGGCTGCGTCGGAGGCAAAGCGCTGCTGCGCCGAGAGGCTCTCGGAGAGGCGATGCAGGAGCGTGTTGATGGCGCCCACGAGGCTCTTGAGCTCAAAGGGCAGGTGCTCGATTTCGATCGGCTCAAGCGAGGAGGGCGAGCGGCGCGCCACTGCGCGGGCGGTGCGGTTCAAGGGCTGCAGCGACTGCACGATCACAAACCAGATGGCAATCGCCAGAAACGGGATCAGCACGAGCATGGGCTGCACGATGCGCATGGCGGCCGACACGGCGAGCTCATCGCGCACGTCCGTGGGCTGCGCGACCTGGATGATGCGCGTGCCGACGGTGCTCGTAAATTGCCGCCATTGCTCGCCCGAGGCGAGCGTGACGTTGGAGAACCCCACGGTTTCCGCAAGCGGCAGGGGATTGCGGTGCTGCGACATGTAGAAGCGGTTTTCGTGCGCGTCGTAGATCAGCACGAAAAGCTTGAGCTTCGGGGACTGTCACACGAGCGTGATGTGGCTGATGTCGACGCTGCCCGTTTCGACGATCTCCTCGGCGGTGTGCTTGAGCTGTCCGTCAAAGATGGCCGAGAACTCCGAACGCGTCGAGTAGTACGTCGCCCACGAGGCGACGAGCCCGGCCACGATCAACGCCGAGACGAGGGTAAGAACGATTTTGCTGCGGATGCTGGCCATGCGCCTGAAGCCGGATCAAGACAAGAAGTAAGGAAAAACGTCGCAACGAACGAGGGGTACGAACTTGAATCCGCTAGGTCTCAAGCAGGTAGCCCACGCCGCGCACGGTCTTGATCGCGTCGTCGGAGAGCTTCTTTCTCAGATGATGGATGTGGACTTCAATGGCGTTGCTGCCCACGGAGGTGTCCCAGTTGTAGAGCTTTTCCTCGAGCTGCCCGCGCGAGAGCACGATGCCCGGGCGGTCGGCAAGCGCCACCAGGAGCGCGTACTCCTTGATGGAAAGCAGCACGGGCTTGCCGTTGTAGAACACTTCGCGCGTTTCGGGCTTGATGAGAAGCCTGCCGCGCTCGATGGTGGGCTCGCTGCGGCCGACCGAGCGGCGCAGCAGCGCCCGGATGCGCGCCGAGAGCTCATCGAGATCGAAGGGCTTGATGAGGTAGTCGTCGGCGCCGGCGTCAAGACCTGCGACGCGGTCGGCGACGGTGTCGCGGGCGGTGGTGACCAGCACGGGCGTATGGATCTTCTGCGAGCGCACTTCGTGGAGCACGCTGATGCCGTCCTTGCCGGGAAGCCCCAGATCCAGAATCACCAGGGAAAAGGGCGTGGTGCGCAGCGCAATGAGTGCGGAGTTGCCGTCCTGCACCCAGTCGACGGCATAGCCCTCGGCGCTCAGACCATCAACGACGCCCTCGCCGATCATCGGGTCGTCTTCAACCAAGAGAATTCGCATGGTTTTACTCGTGTGCACAAAAAATGGGGCTTGCGGCGGACTTTGCACGAAAGGATCCGCACGAAAAAAGGCGCGAAGGAAAATCTCGCGCACGGGCGGTCTCCTCAAATGGAGCAAAGCATGTGTGAGCCCAGTCTGAGCCCAGTCATCACAGCGGCCGGCATGTCTGAGAACAATGATACCTTTCCTTGTCGGAAAACAAGCTTAAGAATTGCAACAAAGAAGCCCTCTGAAGGCTCTTTTCTGGTTAGCGAATCGCTGCGTTGGGGAACTTGGACGTCGATTACTCAGGGGTGTGCGTCGTCCGTGTGCAAAAGGCGACCGAAAAGGCGACCGACCGGGCGATGGGTACGCGGCCGGACTCGCGGGTTTTATCCCACGGCAACGGTAAGTTTTTCATGGGCACAGCTCGTAGACTTTTTCCTACTCACGTCTGCAGAGGGCGCTCCTTTGGCGGCTCAGGGGGCCTGTCGGGGCCGCCCTTTCGAGCATGGGCTTATCTGAGGAGAGAGAAAATGAGAATGATGAAGTTCTGTGCGACGGCGGCAGCGGCCGTGCTCGGCGCCTGCCTCATGACGTCCGTGGCGGGCGCAGCCGAGGACTATTCGGTTGCGCCGCTCGTGAAGGGGCTCAAGGCTGCGCCAGCGAGCGTGCTTCTGGTCGGCAACTCGTTCATGTACTACAACTGCGGCGTTTCGGGCTATGTGAGCGGCATTGCCAAGGACAAGAAGACGGCGATGAGCACCTCTATGGTCACGATTGCCGGCGCCGGTCTTGACTGGCACGACGTCAAGAGCTACCTCAGGCCCAATGCCATCAACAGCTATTCGACGCTCAACGACGGCAGCAACCGGCTCATTTTTCACAAGCACCCCGACGGCAAGGTCTTTGACGTCGTCGTCCTGCAGGACAACAGCCAGGGGCCGGTGCATCCCGAGCTCAAGAAGTTTTTCAAAAAGTACGCCGCCATCCACAGCAAGGACATTCGCGCCACGGGTGCCGAGCCGGCTTTCCTCATGACCTGGGCCTATGCCGATCGGCCTGAGATGACGAAGGCGTTGGCCGATGCCACGATTGAAGTGGCCAACGAAAACAAGGCGCTCGTGATCCCGGCCGGGCTTGCCTTTGCCGCCGCCCTCAAGGAGCGTCCGGACATGAAGCTCACCGTGGCCGACAACCGCCATCCCACGGCCGCCGGCACCTATCTTGAGGGTGCGGTGATCTATGCGGCCTTGAGCGGCAAGTCGCCTGTCGGCGCCAAGTATCTGGGCGGCTGCGAGAAGCCGCTTTCGGCTGCCGACGCCAAGTTCCTGCAGGAAATTGCCTGGAAGACCGTCAAGGACTTCTACGGCTGGAAGTAGTCAGCAAGCCGCCTGCACCGCACCATCTGCACCGCTAGCCGGACAAAGGCGCGGGACAAAATTGGTTGACTCCCTGTCCTGAGCGGCGTGCGCCCGGGGTAGGGGGCGTCTAGAGCCCGGCCGATGTTGTTTTTCATCGGCCGCAGCCGGGTTTTGTCATGGTTCTGAAGTACTTGTGGTGCTAGAGTCAAAGAATAAGTGCAAAACTCGTTGAGGCAATGCTGCACGGCGCTTCGGTGCGCGCGGGCTGCGGCGCCTCCGGAAGCAAATACACGACACCAGAAAGAAATCGGGATCATCGCCGGCCTGCGGCCGGCCGAACGAACATGACGCCTGAGCGAGCGGCCTTGTGCGCAGGGTCTTCCTGCGCGGCGGGCCGCCGACCTGACGCATGCGCCCAGTACCGGAGAGAAGAACAAGTGACTGATTCCAAGACCACGGACCTGAACACTACGTCTGAAAAGCCCCAAGAGGCCGAGCAGCAGCCCGCCGAAACGGCTGCCGCCAACATTGAAAAAAAGCCTGTCGTCCGCGCGGCGCGTGCCGCGGCTGGTAGAAAGCTCGCGGAAAAGGACAAGGTGTCCGTTGAAAAGACAGGGGAGAAGGCTGCGGAGGACAAGACGGCTGCTGAAAAGACCGCAGAGGCGGTTCGGAAGACGGCTAAAAAGACGTCCGCAAGAAAGACGGCTGCAAAGTCGACGGCAAAGCCCGTCGCCAAGCCCGCGGTGCGGCGCGCTGCCTCGCGCAAGGCGGCGGCTGAGGCCGACGGCGACGTTGGTCTCTCGGCGCCCGCGCTTTACACCAATCGCGAGATCAGCTGGATCGAATTTGACCGCAAGGTGCTTGAGACGGCCATCGATCCCTCGGTGCCGCTTCTTGAGCGCGTGAAGTTCCTGTCGATCTTCTTCAACAATCTCGACGAGTTCTACATGGTGCGCGTCATGAACCTGCAGCGTCAGGCGCGCAGCGGCGTGGCGCCCACGGGTGCCGACAAGATGCCGCCCGCCAAGCAGCTCTCGGAAATCCGTCGCCGCGTCTGCGAGATGCTCGACATTGCCGAAAACCTCTGGCTCAAGGATCTGCGCCCGGCGCTGGACAAAAAGGGCGTGCGCTTCGTGAGCTATGAGGCGCTTCCGCCCAAGCAGCGCGTCATCCTCGACAAGTACTTCGAGACCGAGATTTTCCCGGTGCTCACGCCGCAGGCAGTGGACGCCGGGCGGCCCTTCCCGATGATCTCAAGCCGCAGCATCAATTTCGTCATCGAGCTGCGAAGCCTCAATCCGGCCGACGAGCGCCCGCACTTTGCGCGCCTGAAGAGCCCCAACAACGTGCCGCGCTTTTTGTTCATCCCCGATGACCTGCGCGAAGGCGACCCAGCAAGCCTCACCTCGGGCGAAGGCCGCATCCTGCTCATGGAGGATCTGATCGCGCACCGCATGGGAACGCTCTTTCCGGGCTATCAGGTGAAGAACTACGGGATGTTCCGCGTTACGCGCAACACCGACGGCGAAATCGAGGAGGACGAGGCCGATGATCTGCTTTCGGCCGTGCGCGACTACGTCGAGCAGCGCCGTTTCGGCTCGGTCGTGCGCCTCGAGCTCGGCCGCGGCATGCCGGTTGCGCTGCAGGAGTTTCTCATCGAGCACCTCGATCTGCGCGCCTATCAGATCTACAAGTCGCGCATGCCGCTTGCCTTCAACGAATTCATCCGTCTGATGGGCGTCGACCGTCCCGGGCTGAAGTATCCGCCCTTCAAGTCGAAGCTTCCGCAGCCCTTTGCGCCCGAAGAGGATCTCTTCGGCGAACTGCGCGAGCGCGACCTGATGGTCTATCACCCCTACGACAGCTTCAACAGCGTGCTGCGCTTCCTGCGCCTGGCGGCCACCGATCCCAAGGTCGTCGCCATCAAGCAGACGCTCTATCGCTGCGGCAGCGACTCTCCCGTGGTGCGAAGCCTTCTTGAGGCGCGCCGCCGCGGCAAGCAGGTCACGGCCGTGGTCGAGCTCAAGGCGCGCTTTGACGAGGAGCAGAACATCAACTGGGCCGAGGAGCTCGAGCGCGCGGGCGTCAACGTCGTCTACGGCTTTGCCGGCCTCAAGATCCATGCCAAGCTCTGCCTCGTGGTGCGCCGCGAGGAGACGGGCCTGCGGCGCTACGCGCACATCGGCACCGGCAACTACAACGCTTCGTCGGCCAAGATCTACACCGACCTGGGGCTCTTTACGTCGAACGCAGAGATCTGCAACGACGTGCAGGACCTCTTCAACGTGATGACGGGCTTCGGCGTGATCGACAACTACCGCCGCATCTTCGTCTCGCCCAACCACCTGCGCGCCAACATCACCCGGCTCATCCGCGAGGAGGCCCAGATCCAGCGCAAGGGCGGCAACGGCCACATCATCCTCAAGTGCAACCAGCTCGTTGATCCCGACATCATCCGCGAGCTCTACGAGGCGAGCCGCGCGGGCGTCAAGATCGAGTGCATCGTGCGCGGCATCTGCTCGCTGCGTCCGGGCATCAAAGGCGTCTCCGAGACGATCACCGTCCGCTCGATCGTGGGCGCGCTTCTCGAGCACGCCCGCATCTACTGGTTCCGCAACACCGGCAAGCCCGAGATGTATGTGGGCAGCGCCGACATGATGACCCGCAACCTCAACGGCCGCATTGAGGTGCTCACGCCGATTCTTGACGAGTCGCTCAGAAGCAACGTGCTCGAACAGATCGTCGCGCCGCAGCTTGCCGACAACACCCCCGCCAGGGTGCTTGCCTCCGACGGCAGCTACAAGCGCCTCTCGCCCAAGGCGGGCGAAAAGGCCGTGGATTCGCAAAGCGAAATCCGCGGCACGTTGGATCTCCTCAAGCGCTAAAGGCCGCAGTCGGCCTAAGCCGACAAAAAAGCATCAAGAAGGCATCAGCACGAAGGGCCGCAGGCGAAACCAAACGTCTGCGGCCTTGTCGTCGGAAGCGCTCACAAAAACTTACGCTCGGGCGGGCGCCGACGGCTCTTGCTGTTGTCGTTTTGACCATAAAATGAGAAGAGAACCGCCCGCCTTCGCAGAAGGGGCTTTCTGCCTTGCGGTGGGCGTCGTAGGGCGGTGCGTCTTTTCGAGGGTCTTTGAGCCGTGACGAACAATCTTCCCGACCGCGTTCCCGTGGTGGAGCTGCGAGCGCCAGAGCCGTCGATCGTGACGGTCGCGCGTGTCGTCTACATCCTGCACGGCGTTTCCATCCTGATCGGCATTGCCACGGGCGCTTCGATCATCGGTGCCTTTCTCTTCGGCTGGCCCTCGATTGCCGCCGTCGTCCTCAACTACGTGATGCGTTCGGATGCGCGCGGCACCTTCGTCGAGAGCCACTTCTCCTGGCAGATCCGTACCTTCTGGTACGCGATGTTCTTTGCGCTCGTCGTGGCGGGCGTCGGATTTATCCTTTCTTGGCTTCTGGTGGGCTTTGCCGTATGGATGGTGGGCTTCGTGGTGATGGGCATCTGGGTGGGCTACCGCATTCTGCGCGGTTGGATCCGGTTGTCCCGCGGCCAGACGATGCCGGTTTAGCGCGGCGCCGCGAGCAGGAAACCCGCTGTCGAAGTTAGGGTTAACTACTAGACGAGGGTCCCTTCCAAGGGCACCGAAAATAAGAATAATGTGCCCCGGGCGCCGCTTGTCGTGCAAATCCTTACGAATTTCACGCGCGCCGCGAGCGTTTTCCCCCCATTTTGTCTCCCAGGATGACTCAATCGACCTGCTCCGCACTCAGAGTGCCGGGGCCCGATTGCCGTGCCTGCGGAGGCCCTCTGTATATAGTGCTGCGCATGGTTTGACGTCCGTCGACGTGCGCCGCCGGCGTCGTCTCGATGTTCTCGCCTTGAGCACGAACGCCGCCAGCTTTTTCTCTCTTCGGAGTATTTGTTGTGAAAAATTCCATCAAGATCGCCGCGGCTGCCGCTGCAGCCCTGGTGTCGACCTCGTCGGTCCATGCGGCGGGTTTCATGCTGAGCGAACAGTCCGTGGCCGGTCTCGGCCGTGCCTATGCCGGCGCCGGCAGCGTCGGTGATGATCTTTCGGCCGTCTGGTACAACCCGGCCGGTATGGTGCTGCTGCCGGGCACGCAGGTGCAGGCGGGCGGCGTCTATGTCGATCTTGATCTGTCCTACAAGGGCGACGACGGCACGACGGAAAACGGCAGCAAGTACGGCGTGCCAATCCCGAACTTCTTCTTCACCCGCCAGATGAACGACTCCATGTGGTTCGGTCTGGGGCTGACCGTGCCCTACGGTCTGGCAACGGAGTACAACCGTACTTGGGGGCAGATCAACCGTGGCATGAATGCCGAGATCAAGGTCTTTGACCTCAACCCCAACATTGCTTGGAAGATTTCCGACAAGCTTTCCATCGGTGCCGGTATCTCGCTGCAGTACGCGGATGCGCAATATGAGACTGGTGCAATGGGCGGCATGGGCTACGGCAGGCTCGATGTGGATAGCTTTGCCTGGGGCGCCAACATCGGCGTGATGTGGTCGCCTACGGAAACTCTGCGTTTCGGTCTTTCCTACCGTTCTCAGGTCAACCACCACGCCGACGGCGATCTGCGCGTTGGTACAGTTGGAAAACTGAGTGGGGATCTGAGTAATAAATCCTACTTTGCTGAATTTGGCAATGCGTCCGCTTCTCTGTCTGCACCTCAGACTGTGCTCCTGACCGGAACTTGGGAAGCAACCCCCAAGCTGCGGCTTTCTGCCCTGATCCGTTGGGCGGACTGGTCGAGCTTTGATACGTTGACGGTGAATGCGGACATGTCGTCGCTGTCGGTGACAAATAAGGAGGTTTTTAACGCGTTAAAGGAAATGTTGGCCTCGATGAATAAGGATCTGAGTGACCTGTCATCAATTTCGGTGAAAAACAAATGGCAGGACACCTGGCTCTTTACCCTTGGCGCCGACTACACGATCAACAACGCCTGGACGGTGCGCGCGGGCGTGGGCTTTGAGACGTCGCCCATTGATGATGATCGTACTCGCACGGCCTTGATCCCCGACTCTGAGCGTTTGTGGCTTTCCATCGGCGCCACTTGGCACGTGACCGAGAACCTGCAGGGCGATTTCGGCTTTACGTGGCTGCACGGTTTAGGCGATGCGCCGCTCTATAGCTCTGATGGTGCCGAAGGCAAGCGCGTGGGCGAGTTTGACACGCTTGACGCCTACCTCTTCGGTGCTCAGATGGTCTATCGCTTCTAATTGCGGTTTCATTCAAGACCTTGAGGCGGCCCGACGGGCCGCTTCGCGAAGCGCAGCGACTCCCGTGTTCCGTGGAATTTTCACGGCACGGGAGTTTTGCTATCTCCGGGCCTGAAGTCGGATAATTCGGCCTTCGACGCAGGTGCGACGGCAGCCTCCGGCGCCGTGGAGCACGAACTCAATTGCCCAAGCTGCCGGAGACAACGGGAAGACGTACGGTGACCGAGCTTTTTCTTTTGCAGCTGCAGCTTTCAACGCCGCTGTTTCTGATGGTCTTCATCGGCTGGGGGCTCGTGAAGATCGGCTTTTTCGACGAAAAGGTGACGAAGGCGCTCACGCGCTTCGTCTTCAAGCTTCTGATGCCCGTGATGCTCTTTGAGCTCATGAGCAAGACGGGCGACATGCCGCCCGTCAACTGGAGCGTACTCATTGCGTTCTTCGGTTCCTGCATCGTGGTCTATGTGCTCGGAAGTTTCATCGGTGCCAAGATTTTTCACCAGGATTCGACCGGGCGCGTCATTACCGGCATGGGCGGCATCTTCGGCAACAACGTGCAGCTTGGCGTTCCGATTGTTCAGACGGGGCTCGGAGCGGCGGCGATGCCGACGATTTCTCTTATCATCGTCTTCAATGTTCTGTTGCTTTGGACGACGGCGACGGCCTGCGTTGAATTCGGCCGCACGAACGGACGCATCGACGTCAGAAAGTTTCTTTTGGCGATGACCAACGTCGTCAAGAACCCCATTGTGCTCGGCATCATCGCCGGCACGCTGTGGATGCTGACGGGCATCAAGCTGCCCAAGGTCGTCGCCGATACGGTGTCGCTCATCTCGTCGGCCACGACGCCGTGCGCGCTCATGGCCGTGGGCATGGGGCTTGCCGCGCATTCCATCTCCTCGGCGCTTGCTAAATCGCTTGTGGTGACGGTGCTCAAGGTGGCCGTGCAGCCGCTCTTCGTGTACCTGCTCTGCCGCCTGCTCGGGCTTTCGGACATCCAGACGCAGGCCGCGACGCTGCTTGCCTGCCTGCCCGTGGCGGTCAACCTCTACATCATGGCCGCGCAGTTTGACAGCGAAGAGGACCTTGCGAGCAGCGCGCTCTTTATTTCAACGCTCGTTTCGGCGTTTACCGTTCCCCTTACCATGACTTTGTTGAGAATGTAGGACTATGGCTTTAGGCGCAACCATCTATAAGGCAAGCATTGACGTCAGCGACATTGATCGCGGCTACTACGGCGAAAGAACGCTCACGATCGCACGACACCCGTCGGAGACCGAGTCGCGCATGATGGTGCGCATCCTTGCCTATGCGCTCTATGCCGGAGAAAAGGTGGAGTTCGGTCGCGGGCTCTCTACCGAAGGCGAGGCCGCGCTCTGGGAGATCGACGAGGCGGGCGACATCGGCCGCTGGATTGAAATCGGCGTGCCGGACGTAAAGACCCTGCGGCGCGCCGCAGGCCGCAGCGACGACGTGGTGGTGCTTGCCTACGACGAGGCGCGCTACGAGCCCTGGTGGCAGTCGCACAAAGGGGATTTCTCAAAGATCGACAAACTCACCGTCCGTGCGGTTTCAGACGACTCGGTTGCGGCAATTACCGAGATGGCCGCGCGCAACATGCGGCTTGCGGCCACGATCCAGGACGGCATCGTGTGGTTGGCCGACGATCAGCGCAACATTGAAATCGAGATCAAGACGCTCATGCGCCGCGGCGAGCCGGTGTTCTAAGAGGGGCTCTGCCGTTTTCAAGAAAAGCCTGCCGCTTCTTAGCAGTTGCGCAGGCTGTCGGCCATCTGCCAGAGGGCCGCTTCAAGCTCGCCGCGCAGCGCCGCGTCGGGCACTTCTTCATTCAAGGCCTGCAGCATGCAGCCGTACCAGAGATCGCGCAGCTCGGACGTGATCCGGATGCTCTGGTGGTTTTCGCGCAGCGCAGGCAGCCCGTGGCGCTGCATGTAGAGGGCAGGACCGCCGAAAAACCCCGAAAGATACTCGACCATGCGCTTTTGGTAGCGTGCAAAGCCCTGCGTGTAGAAGGCGCACAGCCGGGCATAGGCCGGGTCGTGCTGCAGGATGTCGAGATAGCGGGCGACGAGCCGCTCGAGGGCGGCGGCGCCGCCCAGGCGGGTGTAGAGCGTGGCGTTAGTCATGCGCGGGGGAGGGCTAGTCGTACTAGCGCAGGAAGACGCCCCAGACGCCGACGGCGATGAGAGGCCAGGCAACCAGGGGAGAGAAGATGATGCGCAGCACGCGCCGTTCGGGAACAAAGCCGAAGCCGTGCACCCAAGCCGCGCTCATGCCCATCAGAAGCACGGCAAGAAAGCCGTGCGGCACGCTTGCGGAGTCCTCGGCCACGAGCCTCGGATAAAGAACGATGACGACCACGATCGCGACCGCAGCCAGAAGGCTGACGGCGCGAGCGAGGCCGTTGACGAAGCCGCCCTTCTTATTCATCGGCCGCTTCGCGGTTGTCAAGCGCCGTCGAGATCACGACCGAGAGCATGATCGCAAAGCCAAGACCCGTGAGCCAGTAGAAATACACCATTTTTTTGTACCTCTTTGGGAAGCCTCGGCGTCCCGGCCGCGCAGCTCCTTGAAGGAGCTGCGCGAGGCGGGAGCGCCTTGCGGCCGGTTAGTAGAGCTGATGGTCGTTCTTGCGGATATATTCCGCATTGAGCTTGCCCGACATCGTCTTGTAGGCCCAGCCCGTGTAGATGAGCACGATGGGCAGGAAGATGAGCGTGACGAAGAACATCACCTCAAGCGTGAGCTGCGAGCTCGTGCAGTCCCAGATCGTGAGGCTCGAGCGCGGATCGGTCGAGCTCGGCATGATGAAGGGGAACATCGCCAGAAGCGGCGTGAGGATGACGCCCAGCATCACCACCGACGAGCACAGGATCGCCATGAGGCCCTTCAGCTGCTTCACGAAGAAGACGCCCAGTACCGAGCAGATCACGGCCAGCGCCGGAACGATCCCCAGAACCGGATAGTTCGAGAAGTTCGTGAACCAAGCGCCCGCGTAGACGTCGACGGTCTTCAGAAGCGGGTTCGAGGGGCCGGCCGGATCAAGACCCGCGGTCACCACGAGGCCGTCAAGGCCGAAGTAGGCCCAGACGCCGCCCACGACGAAGAGCACGGCCGTGGCCAGTCCCGCGAGCGAGCTGATCGACATCGCGCGGCGCTGCAGTTCGCCCTCGGTGCGCAGCACCAGGTAGTTGGCGCCGTGGAAGACGAACATCAGCAGCGACACCACGCCGCACAGCAGGCCGAACGGGTTGAGCAGGCCGAAGAAGTTGCCCGTGTAGATCGGACGCATCGAGTCGTCGAAGTGGAAAGGAACGCCCTGCAGCAGGTTGCCGAAGGCCACGCCGAAGATGATCGGGGGCACGGCCGAGCCGACAAAGAGCAGCCAGTCCCAGGTGCTGCGCCACTTCGTGCACTCCACCTTGCCGCGGTAGTCAAAGCCCACCGGACGGAAGATGAGCGCCATCAGGACGATGAGCATCGCCCAGTAAAAGCCCGAGAAGGCAGCGGCGTACACCAAGGGCCATGCGGCGAAAATGGCGCCGCCGCCCGTGATGAGCCAGACCTGGTTGCCGTCCCAGTGCGGGGCGACGGAGTTGATCATGCAGCGACGCTCGGTGTCGTCCTTGCTGAGGAAGGGCAGCAGCGTGCCGACGCCCATGTCCTGCCCGTCCATGATGGCAAAGCCCACGAGCAGAACGCCGATGAAAAGCCACCAAATGGCGCGGAGAATTTCATAGTCAATCATGATTCGCGTCTCCTTGCGGGGTTATGCCTTGCGTTCAAAGAAGTAGCGGCCGGTGCCAAGCGAGCTCGGACCGAGCTTCGCAAAGCGCACCATCAGCCAGACTTCGACGATCAGCAGCGCGGTGTAAAGCAGCACGAAGCCGATCAGCGAACCCCACACGTCGCCTGCCGACAGCGTCGACACCGACAGATCCACAGGGAGCACTTCGTAAATGGTCCAGGGCTGGCGGCCGTATTCAGCGACGAACCAACCCACTTCACAGGCAATCCAGGGCAGCGGCATGGCACCCACGAAAAGCCACAAGAGCTTCGTCTTGCGCGCGATCGTGCCCTTGATCGAGAAGTAGGCGCCAAGCAGGAAGACGAGGATCGAGGCGATGCCGCAGCCGATCATCACGCGGAAGCTCCAGTACATCGGCACGACGGCAGGCACGGTCGAGAGCGCCGCTTCGCGGATCTGCTCGGGCGTCACCTTCGTGACGTCGGTGTTGTACTTCTTCAGAAGCAGGCCGTAGCCGAGGTCGTCCTTGACCTCTTCAAACTGCTGGCGCAGCGAGGCGTTGTCCTTGTCCTTGCGCAGAGACTCAAGCAGCGTCACGGCGCGTTGGCCGTTGATGATGCGCGCCTGTGCCTTCTCAACGAGCGGATTAATGCCTTCGATTTCCTGCGAGAGGCTGCGCGTGCCCATCAGGCCCATGAGCCAGGGGAAGCTGATCTCAAAAGTGTTCTTGCGGGCTTCTTCATCGGTGATTGCAAAAAGCGACAGCGGCGCCGGCGCTTCGTGCGTCTCCCAGACGGCTTCCATCGAGGCAATCTTCTGCGGCTGGTTCTGCGTGACGAGATAGCCCGATTCATCGCCCAGATGCACGGTGAGGATCGAGGCGACGAAGCCGAAGACGGCCGCCAGACGCAGGCTGCGCTTGGCAAAGCCGATGTCGCGGCCGCGGATGAGGTACCAGGCCGAGATGGCGAGCACGAACATGGCGCCCGTCATGTAGCCGGCGTTGATGGTGTGCATGAACTTGGCCTGAGCCCAGGGGCTCGTGACAACTTCCCAGAAGTTGTTCATTTCCATGCGCATCGTCTCGTAGTTGAATTCGCTGCCGACCGGGTACTGCATCCAGGCGTTGGCCACCAGAATCCACAGCGCCGAGAGGTTCGAGCCCAGAGCCATGAGGAAGGTGACGGCCATGTGGCCGCCCTTGGAGAGGCGGTTCCAGCCGAAGAAGAACAGGCCGATGAAGGTCGACTCAAGGAAGAAGGCCATCAGGCCTTCGATTGCGAGCGGGGCGCCGAAGATGTCGCCTACGTAGTGCGAGTAGTAGGCCCAGTTCGTGCCGAACTGGAATTCCATCGTGATGCCGGTGGCAACACCCAGGGCGAAGTTGATGCCGAAGAGCTTGCCCCAGAAGCGGGTCATGTCTTTGTAGACCTCGCGTCCAGTCACGACGTAGCAGGCCTCCATGACGACGAGCATGAAGGACAGGCCCAGCGTCAGAGGCACGAATAGAAAGTGGTACATGGCTGTCATCGCAAACTGCAGGCGAGACAGATCGACGAGTTCCTGAGATAGCATAAATGAGCTCCGTTGAGCCCGGGCGGGCGGCTCCGTGCTGCCTCAAGAACAGAAGGCGCGCAGGGTCGATCCCGGGGTTTCTGCCCTCGGCCGGAGGCCTCGGACAAAAGAGAACTTTCCTTTGGTTTGCAGAGTTGTCAGCGCTCGCTTTCAACGACGGCCGACGGGGCGCGGTCAAGAATGCCCGAGGCAATGTTCTCGGGCGTCTGATCGATGCGCTTGTCTGGTCCAAAAAAGAAGAACCACAGGGCGAAGATGACTGCAAGCTTGCAGCAGAGCACCACGGCGATCTCGAGAACGAGCCGCGGGTTTCTGGGAGCGCCCTTGGCCGGACGTGCGGCCTGTGCGTTCGTGCCTGAGTTTTGCGTCGTCATGGGGTTCAGGTTTCCTGAGTAAAAAGTGCACACAACCCAACAGCGTGATCTTAGGCGCACGCTGTGACAAAGGGCGGAAACAATTCGCTAAAAAATTTCAAATTTGAGGGGATTTGAGAGTGTGACTGACAAATTTGTCAGTAATATTTGAAAACTTCGTCGACTCTATGCATTTGAGCCTAGGCGACGCAACTTCGGGCAAAGGGGGGCTTTCCCCATTGCCTTTTGAATTACACCCTGCCTCTGGTAGTGCAATCGCCGCAATCGTGACTCATGGCCGTTTCAAGCGAACTTTCAAGCCTGCTCAATGCTCTTGACGACCCCGCCATGCTGATCCGGCCCGAGGACATGTCGGTGGCCGCGGTCAATGCCGCCTTTCAGCGCGTTTTCGGCGCCTTTCGCTTCGAGGGGCGCCGCTGCTGGGAGGCGCTGCATCGGCCCGACGCGTGCTCGCGCTGCGGGCTGGGGTGTCCGGTGAGCGCGCTCACGCGCACCCGAAGTGAGGTGCATGTCGAACAGACGCTTTTTGCGGGCGCGGGCCTCGTGCGCTTTCGCGTGTCAATGCGCCCGGTCCTTGCGGCCGACGGCAACATCGTCTATTGGCTCGAGCGCATCCGCCACGAAAGGGGGATCGCTGCGGGCGAATTCACGCGCGGCCAGGTGGGGGTGTCGGCCGCACACCAGACGCTGATGCGCGAGATCCTCAAGGCCGCCGCAGCCGATCATCCGTTGATCTTGGTGGGCGAGCGCGGGCTTGGGAAGGAGCTTTATGCCCGCACGGTGCACGAAAACAGCGTGCGTGCCTCGCGCCCCTTCGTCGTCGTCAACGCAGCGGCGGTGACGGACAAAAATGCCGCGGCGCTTTTCTTTGGATGCGTGCGCACGCGCGGTCGTGCCGAGCGCCGGGGCTTGATGGAGCGCGCCGCGGGCGGCACGCTCTTCATCAAGAACATCGACCTTCTGCCGCGCGCGGCGCAGGCGCTTCTTGAGCGCGTGCTTGAGACGGGCTCTTTTGAGCCCGCCGGAGCCGACGTGCCGACGGCGGCGGTTTTCCGCCTGATGGCAAGCGCCCACAAAAAGCCGGCGGACCTTCTTGCCGAAGGGCGCCTTGAGGCGGGGCTTGCCGCGCTTTTGGCGCACCGCGTCCTGGCCGTGGCCCCGCTCAGGGACCGCAGGGAAGACATTGCGCCCTTGGCGCGCCACTTCGTGCGGATGCTTGCGCCCGCCAACACCTACACCATCACGGAACGGGCGCTTGAGGCGCTTTCCGTGCGCCGGTGGCCGGGCAACGCGCGCGAGCTGCGCGAGGTGCTTGAGGCGGCCGCGATGCACGCACAGTCAACGACGATCGCAGTCGACGATCTGGCGCCCGAAATCGGCGAGGGCCCCGCGCTTTTTCATGACGAGGCCGCGCTTGTGCCGTTGAAAAGTCTTGAGAGCCGCTATCTGCTTTGGGCGCAGGCCTCCTTTGAGGGATCAAGGGCGGAGCTTGCCCGGGTGCTGGGCGTGTCCGAGCGCACGCTTTATCGGCTGCTAGCGCGCGCCGAGCAGGAATGCGGGCAAAAGGAGAAGGACTCGCAGGCACTGCAGGTGCTGCCGGTACGCAAGGAGCCGGCTTCAGCCGGTGAGGCGAACGTCCGCGGGGAGGATGCATGATGAGTTGCAGCAAGGATGCTGAAGAACGTGAAGAGGGCCGAAGGCTTGCTTCACGGCTTCTTCCCAACGAGGAGGAGCACTGGATCGAGCGCGCGGGCGCCCGCGTGCGCTGGCTGCGGCTGCGTGCCCAGAAAAGGGAAAATGCCGTCGGCACGATCGTTCTCATTCACGGCGCGGCAAGCAACGCAAGCCGTTGGGAGGAATTCGTCGAGAAGACGCCCCTCAAAAAGGACTGGGACATCATCCGCGTCGATCTGCGCTGCCACGCGGCAAGTGTCTGCCGCACGCGCGCGACGCTCGAAGCCTGGTGTGCGGACATTGAGGCGATTCTGAACGACGCAGGCGTTTGTGACGCCGTGCACGTGGGCCACAGCCTCGGCGCGCATGTGGCGATGTACTTTGCCGCCGCCTATCCCCAGCGCGTGCGTGCGCTGGTGCTCCTCGACCCGTTGGTGACGCAGGCGCTTTCAGACCGTGCGCGCGCCATGCGGCGGCGCCGGCCGCTTCTGGTGCTCCTTGAAGGTGCGGTGCGGCTGGCAAACCGCCTTGGCATCCGCCGCAGACTGCAGCGTCAGGACCTGCGGGCAATGGATGAAGCCGCGCGGGTGAAGATCCAAAAGGGCGGCAGAGAGCTTGAGGCCTTTATTGCCGAGTATTCCTCGGTGCGCTCGGACCTTAAATACATGCATGCGGCCGATCTACTGCGTGACATGATCGAAGTGGGAAGGCCGTCGCCCGCGCCCGAAAAGCTTGCCGCACCGGCGCTTGTGATTGCCTCTACGGGCGGAACCTATACCGATGCCGCGGCCATGGCGCAGTGGGTCGGGCGCATGCCGAAGGGCGAGATCCGTGCGGTGCACTGCGCGCACTGGCCGTTGACGGAATGCCCGCTTGAAGTAAGCCGCGTGATCGAGGAATGGTTGGGCGGAGGGAAGCTCTCGCCCGACAAAGCCGCCTGAAAGAACCTTCAGGGCCGGGAGCGTGGACAAAAAGAAGGCCGCCCGTTGAACTGTCCCGGGAAAGTGTCCGACTTTCCGGAGGCGGTGCAATGAGCGGCCTTTGTTTTAAATCGCTGTCAGGACTTGATTACTGCGCGGGCAGTGCGGTCCAGCCCGTGGGGCAGCTTCTCACCTGCGGATAGAAGCCCTGTTCGCCCTCGCACCAGTAGACGGTGCGGCTCTGGGCGTTCGCGGCGGCACCTTGGGCGATCGCAGCGCTTTGCGCGGCGCTTGCGGCGGATGCCGCAGCCGACTGAGCGGCCGCATCGGCGCGCGTGTTGTCGATCAAGGCGCTGATGCCGTAGGCCGCTGCGCCGAAGGCAAGCGGAGCCCACACCCAGTTCCAGTCACGTGAGCGGTGATAGTGGTCGTAGCGGTAGTAGTTGTGGTGCACGACGGGCGGCGGCGGAGGAAGCGGCCGCACGAGCGGCGGATGGGGTCTGAAGCCCGGGCCCGGGCCGTGGTGCGGCCCGCGGGCAAAAGCCATTGGCGTTGCAACGGCGGCTGCAACAAGAATCGTCACCGATGCGACGGCTAAACGTTTGAAATCAAGCTTGGTGGCGAACATAGTGGTTGACTAAAGAAAAATTCGGGAATCCAAGGGAGACTGAATGACCGTTCAGTGTCTGCGACAACTCTACTGCAGGCGCGCCGCTTTAGGTAGGTTTGGAAAAATCTGGAAAAATTTGTTGCACCGCTTTTGCGGTTTTGCGAAGATTCCTTGCGCCGGGCGCCCCGCAGCGTGAGACAATCGCGCCGTGTCGGTTCCTGAAGGAAGGCTACCAGAAGGAGGGCGCAAAATAGCCCCGTGCCTGCGCGAGTTTGCGTCGGGCGCAGCCGAAGACAAGATTGAAGCCTAGAGGTTGGAAGCACTCGTGAACGAACAGCAGCTGCAGCAGTACCGCAAGCCGTACATGAAGGAAATCCGATTCGTGCGCGCCCTGATGTATGCGGGCACGGCGGCTTTTTTTGCCGCCGCCGCAAGCGACGTGGTTTCTAACGCTATGGCCAGCGCCTTGGGCAACATCGGTCTCTTGCTGATCCTCGTGCGGCTGTATTTCCTTTCGCCCTTGATCGTCGCCAAGGCCAAGAAGGGCGACGAGCGCTGGATTGAAGCCGAAGCCGACGCGGTTTACGAGCGCTATCCTTGGGTCGAGCACACCGGCCGCATCGGATGGTGGATTCTGCTTGCCGCGGTGGTGCTGCAGCTTTTCGGCGGCTTGGCGTAAAAAAGGGCCGATCGATTTTTGCCGAAGGGAAATTTGTAATTTTCCTTCGGCTGTGTAAAATAGCTGTTTCCCGCGGGAGCAAATGGCAGAACCCGAGGGACGGCTGAGACCGTCATCCCAAAAAACATCAAGAAAAGGGAAGGCTTCAGTTGCAAGCGATACGTCAGATCTCACGACGATCGCATCAAAAATTTGAACTACACTTGACAAAGTGCATTTCTATCCGCATAATCTGCCATTCGCTACGGAGGGGTGCCCGAGTGGCTAAAGGGGGCAGACTGTAAATCTGTTGGCTTACGCCTACGATGGTTCGAATCCATCCCCCTCCACCAGCTTCCTGCGCTGCAGGATAAGCGAAATGATTGCAGTGCGGTTGAAGCCGAATTGCAGTTGTACGCAGAGGCGGGTGTAGCTCAATGGTAGAGCAGAAGCCTTCCAAGCTTACGACGAGGGTTCGATTCCCTTCACCCGCTCCAATTCAAAAGCGTGCCCGTGTGGCTCAGTGGTAGAGCACTCCCTTGGTAAGGGAGAGGTCATGCGTTCGATCCGCATCACGGGCACCAGTAATTCCTTAATTTCTCACGTTTTTTGCTGCTCCGGGGTTTATTCCCGGCCTTTGTTCAGGAGTTAACCATGGCAAAAGAGAAGTATGAACGCACTAAGCCCCACGTGAACGTGGGCACGATCGGTCACGTTGACCACGGCAAGACGACGCTGACGGCCGCTCTCTGCACGATTCTCGCTTCGAAGTTCGGCGGTGAAGCCAAGGCGTACGACCAGATTGACGCGGCTCCTGAAGAAAAGGCCCGCGGCATCACGATCAACACCGCGCACGTCGAGTACGAAACCGCTGAGCGCCACTACGCTCACGTCGACTGCCCGGGGCACGCCGACTACGTGAAGAACATGATTACCGGTGCTGCCCAGATGGACGGCGCCATCCTCGTGGTGTCGGCCGCTGACGGCCCGATGCCCCAGACCCGCGAGCACATCCTTCTGGCTCGCCAGGTGGGTGTTCCCTACATCATCGTCTACCTCAACAAGTGCGACATGGTCGACGATCCGGAACTGCTCGAGCTCGTTGAGATGGAAGTCCGCGAACTTCTGAACAACTACAACTTCCCGGGCGACGACATTCCCATCATCAAGGGTTCCGCCAAGCTCGCTCTCGAAGGCGACAAGGGTGAACTCGGCGAACAGTCGATCATGAAGCTCGCTGAGACGCTCGACGCCTACATCCCGACGCCGGTGCGCGCTCTCGACCAGCCGTTCCTGATGCCGATCGAAGACGTGTTCTCGATCTCGGGCCGCGGCACGGTGGTGACGGGTCGTGTCGAACGCGGCATCATCCGCGTAGGCGACGAAATCGAAATCGTCGGCATCCACCCGACCTCCAAGACGACCTGCACGGGCGTTGAAATGTTCCGCAAGCTCCTCGACGAAGGCGAGGCTGGCGACAACATCGGCGTGCTGCTGCGCGGCACCAAGCGTGAAGAAGTCGAGCGCGGTCAGGTTCTGGCCAAGCCCGGTTCCATCACCCCGCACACGAAGTTCTCCGGCGAAGTGTACGTGCTGACCAAGGAAGAAGGCGGCCGTCACACCCCGTTCTTCAAGGGCTATCGTCCGCAGTTCTACTTCCGCACCACCGACGTCACCGGCACGATCGAGCTGCCCGAAGGCGTTGAAATGGTGATGCCCGGCGACAACGTGACGATGACCGTCCAGCTGATCGCCCCGATCGCCATGCAGGAAGGCCTGCGCTTTGCTATCCGCGAAGGCGGCCACACGGTTGGCGCCGGCGTTGTGAGCAAGATCATCGAGTAATATCGGTTTGGAAAGATTGCCGGTGCTTGATGAAAGTGCCGGCGGTCCTTCAGACAGGGGTATAGCTCAATTGGCAGAGCGACGGTCTCCAAAACCGTAGGTTGAGGGTTCGATTCCTTCTGCCCCTGCCACAAATTTGATGATTCACAGCAAGCCGCGATCTCTGACCGCGGCTTGTCTGTCTGCAGAACAGCCTTCGAGCGGAAGCATCCGCACCAGGCGTTGGAACGAAAGAAAGAAGATGAGTAATCAAAACGCTCAGCCTCAGACGAACAAGGCGCTCGACATCACCGTCGTGACGCTCGCCGTCATCATCGCGGCGGCGGCGGTCTTCGCCTTTACCTTTCTCACCGAAGAGTCGCTCGGCATCCGTCTGGGTGCTCTGATCGGCGGCCTGGTGGTGGCAGCCGTGGTTGCCGCCTTCTCGCCTTCGGGCAAGCGCTTCATTGCGTTCTGCCGCGAATCCTGGGAAGAGCTGCGCCGCGTGGTGTGGCCGACCCGCAAGGAGACGGTCAACACGACGGGCATCGTGATGGCTTTCGTCGTAGCAGTGTCGATCTACCTCTTCCTCGTTGACAAGCTCATCGAATGGGGTTTGTACGACGGCCTGCTGCAGCTGACGTTCTAGGCTCGTTTGCAGAATTTCCAGATGCTCGCATGTCGACAGTGGCTGCGGGCATTTTTTCCGTTATGGACGGCACCGATGCCGGGCGCATAAGCCCGCGGGCCGCTTCCAAGAATCCAATTTCTCTCTGACACCGCCGGCCGGGCCGCTGAAGCGTCCGGTTCGAGCAAGGAGTAGGCAGTTATGACCGAAACCGAAAAGAAGACCGAAGGTGAGGCTCCCGCGTCTTCCGACACGCAGGGCAAGAAGATGCGCTGGTACACGCTGCACGTGTATTCCTCGATGGAAAAGAGCGTGCAGAAGGCCATCATCGAGCGCATTGAACGCTCCGACCTGAAGGATCAGTTCGGCGAAGTGCTGCTTCCCATCGAGAAGGTCGAAGAAATCCGCAACGGCACCAAGCACGAGACCGAACGCCGCATGTATCCGGGCTACGTGTTCGTCGAGATGGTGATGACCGAGGAGAGCTGGCACCTGATGAACAACACGCCGCGCGTGATCGAGTTCCTCGGCAACAACCATCCGGTTCCCCTCGCAGACCACGAGATCGCCGAAATCAAGGCGCGCATGAGCCAGGACAACGAGAAGGCTCGTCCGAAGGTCGTCTTCGAAGCCGGCGAAACCGTCCGCATCAAGGAAGGTCCCTTCACCGACTTCAACGGCCGCGTCGAGGAGGTCATGTACGACAAGAACCGCCTGCGCTGCTTCGTGTCGATCTTCGGCCGTGAGACGAGTGTCGAGCTCGCCTTCAACGAAGTCGAGAAAATCTAAATTTTTTTTGGGAAATCAATGCTCGAGACTTGCAAACGCAAAAAATCTCAGGCATAATCCCGTCCTTTCTGAATTCAACTGGGGAGGCCGTCCGCGTCGGACGACCATTTGAACCCAGGGAGAACTTACAAAATGGCAAAGAAAATCGTCGGCTTTATCAAGCTGCAGGTTCCTGCAGGCAAAGCCAATCCCTCGCCGCCTATCGGCCCGGCTCTCGGCCAGCGCGGTCTGAACATCATGGAATTCTGCAAGGCGTTCAACGCCAAGACCCAGGGCATGGAGCCCGGTCTGCCGATTCCGGTTGTGATCACCGCCTACGCGGACAAGTCCTTCACGTTCATCATGAAGACCCCGCCGGCCACGATCCTCATCAAGAAGGCCGCCAAGATCACCAAGGGCTCTGCCCGTCCGCACACCGACAAGGTGGGCAAGATCACGCGCGCTCAGGCTGAGGAAATCGCCAAGACCAAGCAGCCCGACCTTACGGCTGCCGACCTTGACGCTGCCGTGCGCACCATCGCCGGCTCGGCTCGTTCCATGGGCATCACGGTGGAGGGACTCTAATCATGGCAAAGATTTCCAAGCGCATGAAGGCCCTCTCGGCCAAGTACGACCTCTCCAAGCCGTTCGCTCTGAACGACGCCATTGAAGCGGTCAAGGCCTGTGCCAATGCCAAGTTCGACGAGTCGATCGACGTCGCCATCCAGCTCGGCATCGACCCCCGCAAGTCCGACCAGGCCATCCGTGGCGCGGTCGTGATGCCCGAGGGTACGGGCAAGACCATCCGCGTGGCGGTGTTCACGCAGGGCGCCCGTGTTGAACAAGCCAAGGCTGCCGGTGCCGACATCGTCGGTTTCGACGACCTCGCCGCTGAGATCAAGGGCGGCCGCATGGACTTCGACGTCGTCATCGCCTCTCCGGATGCGATGCGCGTTGTCGGCCAGCTCGGTCAGATCCTCGGCCCGCGCGGCTTGATGCCGAACCCGAAGGTTGGTACGGTGACCCCGAACGTTGCCGAGGCCGTGAAGAACGCCAAGGCCGGTCAGGTTCGCTTCCGTGCCGACAAGGCCGGTATTGTGCACGCCCCCGTCGGCCGCGCTTCGTTCGAAACCGAACGTCTCGCGACCAACATCAAGGCTCTCGTTGATCAGCTCAACAAGATCAAGCCCGCGAGCCTCAAGGGCATGTACATGCGCAAGATTTCCGTGAGCTCCACGATGGGCATCGGCGCCCGTGTGGATCTCTCCTCGATCTAATCGAGCACGGAAGTCCGTAAAAGACACTCTCAACGCGTGTCTCGCCGCGTGCGGTAGGGAAAGTTTTTCCAGGCTCACGCGGCAGCGTTGAACCAGAGGTCGTGAGGCCTCGAGGGCTTTGGGTGGTCTGAACGCCCGGCAACGAGCGTTCAGGCTGCTGTCAAAGACCGCTGGAGGAAGAGGAGAGCCCAACGGCTTTCCGGATTCTTTAATTGTCTTGACCCGTCCCTGCCGGATGATCCGAAGGACGCCGGTGTGCGGTCGAGAATCAAGATGTCCAGCGCAGACGGTTAAAACCTCAAAGAGAGAATGAAGTGTTGTGTGTTGAAGTTTTCACCACTGCACGAACTGCTCTCAGAAAAGGGAAAACCGGTTATTGAAGAACCGGTGCGTGAAGAGCCGGATGATCGATGCCTTCTTCGGAAGAAAACGATTGTTCGCGTGATGAGCGCACCTCTGAGTGGAGCCAGACCATGGGTCTCAATCGTCAAGATAAAGCGGCAGTGATCGAAGAGATGAGCGCGTTGGTTGCGCAGTCTTCCGTGATCGTGGTCGCTGAATACCGTGGGCTGACCGTTGAAGCAATCACCAAGCTTCGTGCTGATGCACGCAAGCAGGGTGTGCAGTTGCGTGTGGTGAAGAACACGCTGGTTCGCCGTGCAGTCGCCGGCACGCCGTTCGAAGGGCTCTCCGACAAGTTCGTCGGCCCCCTGATCTACGGCATGTCCGCTGACCCGGTGGCCGCCGCGAAGGTTCTCCACAACTTTGCAAAGACGAACGACAAGCTCGTCATCAAGGCTGGCGCGATGGCCAACTACGTCATGAACGTGGCTGACATCGAAAAGCTCGCCTCCATGCCGAGCCGCGACGAACTCCTTGCCAAGTTGATGGCCACCATGAACGAGCCGATCGCCAAGTTCGTCCGCACGATCAACGAAGTGCCTGCGCGCTTCGTGCGCACCGTGGCTGCTTATCGCGATGCCAAGGAAAAGGCCGCCGCCTAAGGCTGCCTGAACACAGTTTTTTTAAACAAACTCAACTACACAATACGTTACGGAGTCAAAAATGGCCCTGACCAATGAAGAAATCCTCGAAGCGATCGCTTCCAAGACCGTTCTCGAAATCAGCGAACTCATCAAGATGATGGAAGACAAGTTCGGTGTTAGCGCTGCTGCCGCTGCTGTTGCTGTGGCCGGCCCCGCTGCTGCCGCTGCTGCTCCCGCTGAAGAGAAGACCGAATTCGACGTCGTTCTCGCTGAGATCGGCTCGAACAAGATCGGCGTCATCAAGGCTGTGCGTGAAATCACCGGCCTCGGCCTGAAGGAAGCCAAGGACCTCGTCGAAGGCGCTCCGAAGACCGTTAAGGAAGGCGCTGCCAAGGCTGAAGCCGAAGACCTCAAGAAGAAGCTCGAGGCCGCTGGCGCCAAGGTCGAACTCAAGTAATTTCTTGAGTCTCGCAACCGGGCTGTCCCTCGTCGGACAGCCGGTTCAAGCCGCCCGGAAGTTCTGTTCCGGGCAGGCTTGGATTTTGAAGTGGGTCTGGTATAATTCCAGACCCAGTTCAAAGTCAAGGTCTGGATGATCATCCGAGCAAACAGAACAAGACGACCATGTGCCGCACGGGCGCAATACATGCGTATTGCCCGGGCGGCTTTTCGCGTCCATACGATTTGACCACCGGTCGTCTCGGCGGCCTTGACCCACAAGCGTATTCCCCCTCCCATCGCCCTTGAACGGAGTGTCCATGTCGTACTCGTTCACTGAAAAGAAGCGCATTCGGAAGAGCTTTGCCACGCGTCCGAGCGTCCTTGAAGTGCCCCCTTTGTTGGAAACGCAGCTGCGTAGCTACGAAGAGTTTCTCCAAGCCGATGTCAAGCCTGAGGACCGCAAGAATATCGGTCTGCAAGCGGCTTTCACCTCCATTTTCCCGATCACGAGCCACAACGGCTATGCGCGTCTGAAGTTCCTGAGCTACAGCCTTGAGCAGCCCGAATTCGACGTCGCCGAGTGCCAGCTGCGCGGCCTGACCTACGCGTCGGCCCTGCGCGCCCGCATCCAGCTCGAGATCTACGACCGCGACGCGGCCAAACCCGAGACCCTCAAGGAAATTCGCGAAAACGAAGTGTACATGGGCGAAATTCCGCTCATGACCGAGAAGGCTTCGTTCATCGTCAACGGCAGCGAGCGCGTGATCGTGAGCCAGCTGCACCGTTCGCCCGGCATCTTCTTCGAGCACGACAAGGGCAAGACCCACTCGTCGGGCAAGCTCCTGTTCTCGGCTCGCGTGATTCCCTACCGCGGCTCCTGGCTCGACTTCGAGTTCGATCCGAAGGACATCGTGTACTTCCGCGTCGACCGTCGCCGCAAGATGCCCGCGACGATTCTCCTCAAGGCCATCGGCCTCACGCCTGAGGACATTCTCGAGCGCTTCTACGACTTCGATCAGTTCCGTCTGACGCAGACCTCGGCCAAGTGGCAGTTTGAGCCCAAGCGCCTGCAGGGCGAGACCGCCGCCTTCGACATCGTCGACAAGGACGGCAAGGTGATCGTCGCCAAGGACAAGCGCGTCACGGCGCGCCACGTGCGCCTCATGCAGGAAGCCGGCATCAAGGAAATCACGGTGCCCGACGACTTCCTCGTGGGCCGCGTGCTCGCAAAGTCCATCTTCAACAAGGAGACGGGCGAGAAGGTTGTCGACGCCAACAGTGAAATTACCGAGGAAATCCTCCAGGTGCTGCGCGAGCAGAAGGTGCGCACGATCGAGACGATCTTCACGAACGACCTCGACCGCGGCCCCTACATGTCCGATACGCTGCGTCTCGACGATACGCCCGACGCCCTTTCGGCCAAGATCGCCATCTACCGCATGATGCGCCCGGGCGAGCCGCCCACGGAAGACGCGGTTGAGGGGCTCTTCTATCGCCTGTTCTTCAATCCTGATGCCTATGAGCTCTCCCGCGTGGGCCGCATGAAGGTCAACGCGCGCTTCGGCCGTCCGTCGCCCGAAGGCCCGATGACACTCACGAACGAAGACATCATCGATACGCTGCAGGTTCTCGTTGCCCTGCGTAACGGCGCCGACACGGTCGACGTGACCGATGCCGACGGCACGAGCCGCACGATCGAAATCCACGGCGTGGACGATATCGACCACCTCGGCAACCGCCGCGTGCGCTGCGTGGGCGAACTCACCGAAAACCAGTTCCGCTCCGGCCTGGTGCGCGTTGAGCGCGCCGTGCGCGAGCGTCTGGGTTCGGCTGAAAGCGACAACCTCACGCCGCAGGACCTTATCAATTCCAAGCCCATTTCGGCCGCCATCCGTGAATTCTTCGGCTCCTCGCAGTTGAGCCAGTTCATGGACCAGACCAACCCGCTTTCGGAAATCACCCACAAGCGCCGTATTTCGGCTCTTGGCCCGGGCGGTCTCACCCGTGAGCGCGCAGGCTTCGAAGTGCGCGACGTGCACGCCACCCACTACGGCCGCGTGTGCCCGATTGAGACGCCTGAAGGCCCGAACATCGGTCTGATCAACTCGCTCGCTCTGTACGCGCGCCTCAACGAGTACGGCTTCCTCGAGACGCCCTACCGCAAGGTTGAAAACGGCGTGGCGCTTTCGGGCGACGAGAACATCCACTACCTGTCGGCCATTGAGGAAGGCAAGTACGTGATCGCTCAGGCCAACGCCGACATGGACGAAAACGGCAAGCTCATCGGCGAGCTCGTGAGCGCCCGTGAAAACGGCGAATTCATCATGGCTTCGCCCGACCGCATCCAGTACATGGACGTGGCCCCGGCGCAGATCGTTTCCGTGGCTGCCTCGCTCATTCCGTTCCTGGAACACGACGACGCCAACCGCGCTCTGATGGGTTCGAACATGCAGCGTCAGGGCGTGCCCTGCCTGCGTCCGGAAAAGCCCGTTGTCGGTACCGGCCTCGAACGCACCGTGGCCGTGGACTCCAAGGCGACCGTGCAGGCCCGCCGCGGCGGCCTCATTGAGTACGTCGACGCCAACCGCGTCGTCGTGCGCGTCAACGACGATGAAAACGTCGCGGGCGAAATCGGCGTCGACATCTACAGCCTGCAGAAGTTCACGCGCTCGAACGGCTCCACGACGCTCAACCAGCGACCGATCGTCAAGAAGGGCGACATCGTGGGCAAGGGCGACGTGCTCGCCGACGGCGCTTCGACCGATATGGGCGAACTCGCTCTCGGCCAGAACATGCTGATCGCGTTCATGCCCTGGAACGGCTACAACTACGAAGACTCGGTGCTCATCTCCGAGCGCGTCGTGGCCGACGACCGCTACACCTCGATCCACATCGAGGAATTGGACGTCGTGGCTCGCGACACCAAGCTCGGACCTGAAGACATCACGCGCGACATCTCGAACCTGTCCGAGAACCAGTTGAACCGCCTCGACGACTCCGGCATCGTCTTCATCGGCGCCGAAGTGAAGTCGGGCGACGTCCTGGTCGGCAAGGTCACGCCGAAGGGCGAGACGCAGCTCACGCCTGAAGAGAAGCTTCTGCGCGTGATCTTCGGCGAGAAGGCGAGCGACGTCAAGGACACCAGCCTGCGCGTGCCCTCGGGCATGGCCGGCACCGTGATCGACGTGCAGGTCTTCACCCGCGAAGGCGTGGAGAAGGACAAGCGCGCCCGCTCGATCATCGACGAGCAGCTCAAGCGCTACGAGCGCGACCTCAAGAACGCGCTGCGCATCGTCGAGACCGACGTGTTCGCGCGTCTGCGCCGTCAGCTCGAAGGCAAGATCGCCTCGGGCGGCCCCGGCGATATCAAGGCCGGCGAAGCGCTCACCAAGGACGTGCTCGAAGCCATCAACGGCTACGACCTCTTTGAGATCCGCATGCAGTCTGAAGAAGACCAGAAGTTGGTCGAGCTCGCCCGCAAGGTGGTCGACGACAAGCGTGCGCAGAACAAGGAGCTCTACGCCAAGAAGATGGACAAGCTCAACCGCGGCGACGAACTGCCCCCGGGCGTTCTCAAGATGGTCAAGGTGTTCATCGCCGAGAAGCGCCGTCTGCAGCCCGGCGACAAGATGTCGGGCCGTCACGGCAACAAGGGCGTGGTCTCCAAGATCTGCCCGGTCGAGGACATGCCCTACATGGCCGACGGCCGTCCGGTGGACATCTGCCTGAACCCGTTGGGCGTGCCTTCGCGTATGAACATCGGTCAGATTCTTGAAGTGCACCTCGGCTGGGCCGCCAAGGGTCTGGGCTGGCGCATCGGCGAGATGCTCAAGACCGAGCAGGTCAAGCAGATCCGCGCGTTCTTGAACGAGGTCTACAACCGTACGGGCAAGACCGAGGATCTCGACAGCCTCACCGACGACGAGCTCATGGAGATGGCGCGCAACCTCGCCAACGGCGTGCCGTTTGCCACCCCCGTGTTCGACGGCGCAAGCGAAGAGCAGATCCGCATGATGCTCGATCTGGCCTTCCCGGACGATGAGGCCAAGAAGCTGCAGCTCACGCCCGCGAAGACTCAGGCGACTCTGTACGATGGCCGCACGGGCGACGCGTTCGACCGTCCGGTGACGGTGGGCTTCATGCACTTCCTGAAGTTGCACCACCTCGTCGACGACAAGATGCATGCCCGCTCGACCGGCCCCTACAGCCTCGTCACGCAGCAGCCTCTGGGCGGCAAGGCGCAGTTCGGCGGCCAGCGTTTCGGCGAAATGGAAGTCTGGGCTCTCGAAGCCTACGGTGCGGCCTACGTGCTGCAGGAAATGTTGACGGTGAAGTCTGATGACGTGAACGGCCGTACGAAGGTCTACGAGAACATCGTGGGCGGCCAGCATCAGATTGAAGCCGGCATGCCGGAGTCCTTCAACGTGCTCGTGAAGGAAATCCGCTCTCTCGGCATTGACATCGACCTCGTCAAGAATGACGACAACTCGAAGGAATAAATTCTCATGAATATGCTTCGTGACATGTTCAAGCAGTCGATGACTGATGAACACTTCGATGCGATCAAGATCGGCATCGCCTCGCCCGAAAAGATCCGCTCCTGGTCCTATGGCGAGGTGAAGAAGCCCGAGACGATCAACTACCGCACGTTCAAGCCCGAGCGCGACGGCCTTTTCTGCGCCAAGATCTTCGGACCGATCAAGGACTACGAGTGCTTGTGCGGCAAGTACAAGCGCCTGAAGCACCGCGGCGTCGTCTGCGAAAAGTGCGGCGTCGAGGTCACGCTCTCGAAGGTCCGCCGCGAGCGCATGGGCCACATTGAGCTTGCAAGCCCCGTTGCGCACATCTGGTTCCTGAAGAGCCTGCCTTCCCGCATGGGCATGGTGCTCGACATTCCGCTGCGCGACATTGAGCGCGTGCTCTACTTTGAAGCCTACTGCGTGGTAGATCCGGGCCTTACGCCCCTGCAGCGCGGCCAGCTCCTCTCGGAAGAGGACTACATCCAGGCCATGGAGCAGTACGGCGACGACTTCAAGGCGATGATGGGCGCGCAGGCCATCAAGGAACTGCTGCACAACATCGACATCGATCAGGAAGTCTCCAAGCTGCGCGAAGAGCTCAACGGCACCACGTCGGAAGCCAAGGTGAAGAAGTTCGCCAAGCGCCTGAAGGTGCTCGAGGGCTTCCAGCGCTCCGGCATCAAGCCCGAGTGGATGATTCTCGATGTGCTGCCGGTGCTGCCGCCCGATCTGCGCCCGCTCGTGCCGTTGGACGGCGGCCGCTTTGCCACCTCCGACCTGAACGATCTGTACCGCCGCGTCATCAACCGCAACAACCGTCTGAAGCGCCTTCTCGAACTCAAGGCTCCGGACATCATCGTGCGCAACGAAAAGCGCATGCTGCAGGAAGCCGTCGACAGCCTGCTCGACAACGGCCGCCGCGGCAAGGCGATGACCGGTCCCTCGAAGCGCCCGCTGAAGTCCTTGGCCGACATGATCAAGGGCAAGTCCGGCCGCTTCCGTCAGAACCTGTTGGGCAAGCGCGTCGACTACTCGGGCCGTTCCGTGATTACCGTGGGTCCCGAACTGCGTCTGCACCAGTGCGGTCTGCCCAAGCTGATGGCGCTTGAGCTCTTCAAGCCCTTCATCTTCAACAAGCTCGAGCAGCGCGGCCTTGCGCCCACGATCAAGAGCGCCAAGAAGATGGTGGACAACCAGGAGCCGGTCGTCTGGGACATCCTCGAAGAGGTGATCTACGAGCATCCCGTGATGCTCAACCGCGCCCCGACGCTGCACCGCCTCGGCATTCAGGCCTTTGAACCGAAGCTGATCGAAGGCAAGGCCATCCAGCTGCATCCGCTCGTCTGCGCGGCCTTCAACGCCGACTTCGACGGCGACCAGATGGCTGTGCACGTGCCGCTTTCTCTGGAAGCGCAGCTCGAAGCCCGCTGCCTGATGCTGAGCTCGAACAACGTGCTCTTCCCTGCCAACGGCGATCCCTCGATCGTGCCGTCGCAGGATATGGTGCTCGGCCTCTACTACGCGACCCGCGAGCGCATCAACGCGCCCGGCGAAGGCATGTTCTTTGCCGACATCGCCGAAGTGCAGCGCGCGCTCGACGCTGGTTCCATCGTGCTGCAGACCCGCTGCACGGTGCGCATCAAGGAGTACGAGGTTGACCCGAAGACGCAGGAAGAAAAGGAAGTCATCAAGCGCTATGAGACGACCGCCGGTCGTGCGCTTCTCTCCCAGATCCTGCCGCACGGCATGAGCTTCTCGGAATTGAACCGCGTTCTGAAGAAGAAGGAAATCGCGCGTCTGATCAACGTCTGCTTCCGCCGCTGCGGTCTGCGTGCGACGGTGATCTTCGCCGACAAGTTGAAGGACAACGGTTATCGTCTCGCAACCCGCGCGGGCATCTCGATTTGCATCGGCGACATGTCGGTGCCGAAGAAGAAGTTCGAGCTCGTTGCCGAAGCCGAAAACGAAGTCAAGGCGATCGAAGAGCAGTACACGTCCGGTCTCGTCACCAAGGGCGAACGCTACAACAAGGTCATTGATATTTGGGGTCGCACCGCCGACGAAGTGGGCAAGGTCATGATGAAGGAGCTCTCGAGCGAGCCCGTCGTCGCCCGCCACGGCAACGCGGTGAGCCAGGAATCGTTCAACTCGATCTACATGATGGCCGACTCGGGCGCTCGTGGTAGCGCGGCTCAGATTCGTCAGGTTGCCGGTATGCGCGGCCTGATGGCAAAGCCCGACGGCTCCATTATTGAGACCCCGATTACCTCGAACTTCCGTGAAGGTCTGAACGTTCTGCAGTACTTCGTGTCGACGCACGGCGCTCGTAAGGGTCTGGCCGATACGGCGCTGAAGACGGCCAACTCCGGTTACCTCACCCGCCGTCTGGTGGACGTGACGCAGGACCTGGTGGTGACCGAGGACGACTGCGGCACGACCAACGGCGTCGAGATGCGCGCCCTCGTTGAAGGCGGTGAAGTCATTCAGGCTCTGCGTGACCGCGTGCTCGGCCGCGTGACGGCCGTCGACGTCGTCGACAACAACAAGAACGTGCTGATCCCGGCCGGTACCTTGATCGACGAGAAGATCTGCGATCTGATCGATCAGGAAGGCATCGACATGGTGAAGGTGCGCACGCCTCTGACTTGCGAAACGCGCTATGGTCTCTGCGCCAAGTGCTATGGCCGCGACCTCGGCCGCGGTACGCTCGTCAACGCGGGCGAAGCAGTGGGCGTCATTGCCGCCCAGTCCATCGGCGAACCCGGCACGCAGCTCACGATGCGTACGTTCCACATCGGCGGCGCGGCCTCCCGTGCAGCCGTGGCGAGCAGCGTCGAAGCCAAGAACGCCGGCGTGGTGTCCTTCTCGTCCGCGATGCGCTACGTGCAGAACGGCAACAAGGAACTCATCGTCATTTCCCGCTCGGGCGAGCTCATCATCAGCGACGCCGAAACGGGCCGTGAACGTGAACGCCACAAGGTGCCCTACGGCGCCACGCTCCTGATCGCTCCGGATCAGGAAGTGAAGGCCGGCCAGCAGCTCGCGACGTTCGATCCGATGACGCTGCCGATCGTGTCCGAATACGCCGGTGCGGTGCGCTTTGAAAACGTGGTCGAAAACATCACCGTGATGAACCAGGTCGACGAAGTCACCGGCCTGAGCTCGATGGTGGTGATCGATCCAAAGCGCACGACCGTCGCCAAGAGCGGCAAGAGCGGCTCGAAGGCGGCGACCGTCACCAACGTGATGCGTCCGGTGGTGCACCTCGTCGACGAAAAGGGCGAAGAGGTGAAGATTCCGGGTACGGATCACCCCGTGTCGATCCAGCTGCCCGTGGGCGCCATCATCGTCGTTCGCGACGGCCAGGAAATCCATCAAGGCGAGGTGCTTGCCCGTATCCCGCGTGAAAGCCAGAAGACTCGTGATATTACGGGTGGTCTGCCGCGCGTGGCCGAGCTCTTTGAAGCCCGCAGCCCGAAGGATGCCGGCATGCTCGCCGAGGAGACCGGTACGGTCACGTTCGGCAAGGAAACCAAGGGCAAGCAGCGCCTCATCATCACGGACCACGATGGTGCCGAGCACGAGTTCCTCATCAGCAAGGACAAGCAGATCCTGGTGCACGATGGTCAGGTGGTGCAGCGCGGCGAAGAAATCGTCGAAGGCCCCGTTGATCCGCACGACATCCTGCGTCTGCTGGGCATCGAGGAGCTTGCTCGCTACATCGTCGACGAAGTGCAGGACGTCTATCGTCTGCAGGGCGTGAAGATCAACGACAAGCACATCGAAGTGATCGTGCGTCAGATGCTGCGCCGCGTCCAGATCACCGATCCGGGCGACACGCGCTTCATCCCGGGCGAACAGGTCGAACGCAGCGAGATGCTCGACGAGAACGATCGCGCGAGCGCCGCCGGCAAGACGCCTGCCAAGTACGAAAACGTGCTGCTCGGCATCACGAAGGCTTCTCTGTCGACGGACTCCTTCATCTCGGCGGCTTCCTTCCAGGAAACCACCCGCGTGCTCACCGAGGCTGCCATCATGGGCAAGCGCGACGAACTGCGCGGTCTGAAGGAAAACGTGATCGTCGGCCGTCTGATCCCGGCCGGTACGGGTCTTGCCTATCACAAGGCTCGCCGTGCACGCGATCTGATGGAACAGCGTCTCGCCATGCAGCAGCAGCCGCATTCGGAAGCCCTCAAGGCGGCCGAAGAGATGTTCGAGGACAAGGAGAACTTGGCCGAGCTCGAGAAGATGAACGAAGAGATCGCCCTGGGCGGCAACTTCGATGCTCTCGCCCAGAGCCAGTCGGCGGCGCGCCGCGCTGCCGAGCAGCTCTTTGCTCATGCTCCCGAGAGCTCTGACGCTGACGCGGCTCCCGCCGCTGAGGAACCCGCAGCTGCTCCTGCTGAGGAAAAGAAGAACGAGTAATTCGTTCCTTTAAGGGAACCGCACCATCCTAGCGCAAGCGTCTGACGGTGCTCCTCCCGACACAAAGAGGCGGCCGGCCGGGCCGCGTGAAGATTTCATTCACGCGCCCGAGCCGGCTGCCTCTTTTTTGCTTGGCCGCGAATGAAGCGTTAAAAAAACGGGCGCCTCCCGACGGCAGCCGTGCGGCCGGTGGGGTGCGCCCGTTGCCGGAGCTCGAGGGCTCTGGCAAAGTGCTTCTTTCCAGGAGAGAGTGTGTCTAGTAGGGCGCGTAGCCGGGCTTGGGTGCGTAGCCAGGGCGCGGCGCCGGGCCGGGACGTGGAGCAGGCGGCCGGGCGATGTCGGGGCCTCTGCCGGGTTTGGGGCCGTTGCCGGGACCGTTACCGGAGCCGGGGTCCCTGCCGGGACCAGGTCTCTTTCCAGGACCGGGCTTGGGGCCGGGAGCCGGACGAGGCGGCGGCGGAGCTGCGCGGCGCGGCGGGGGATAGGCGCTGCGCACGAGGTAGTCGCGGTATTCGTCCATCGTGAAATAGCGTCCGCGGCACGACCAGCGCCGACCGTCCCAGTGGCCTTCGCGCCAGTGCTCGCGAATGTAGTTGCGGGCGACGGCGTCGGTGATGCCGGCGAGGATGTCGGCAAGCAGTCGGTCATCGGCCGCCATCGCCGGGGTGCTTGCAAGTCCGGCGCAAGACAGGGTGGCAATACTCATGATGCCTAAGAAGGCGCGGCGGCGTGTGATCATGATTTGACTCCTTGCGTGAATGTCGATGAAGGAAAAAAGAGGAGAAGTGAGGAGGGGAGAGGAGAGTTTTCTTTTCCCTCATCGGCGTCTTTCGTCACTAATCTTTCTTTCGTGCTTTTAGTGTAGTTTCAACGAGCGCAAAGCAGCGTCAGCACTTGTTAACGGGCGTAAAAAAGCCGCGGCGTCTTGAGAGAGTTTTGGCATTTCCCTCGAGGCGCAGCGGTTTTTGTTTTTGGATCAGACGGTGCCGGTTCTACTTGACGGCGGCAATGGCGAGCTCGCGCTTGATGTCCTGGTTGAGGTTGGCGATCCAGCGGTTGACGTTGCGGTGCACGCACGGGGGCGTGCCTTCGCAGTTGGCCTTTTCATCAAGGCCGCGGCTGCTTGCATAGTCAATCTTGTAGCTCTTGTCGGTGTGGTGCACGACGACGGTGAGCTCGTACTTCGCCGAACGGGCGTTGGACGGGTAGGCGAGCGTAATGACGCCGGGCTCCTCGGAGACGATGCGCCAGTGACGCGAGAGCGCGGCCGTGATGATGGCCGAGCGGACTTCGCTCGTGGGCAGGCTCGCGGCCATGTTCTGTTCGGGCGGAACGAAGAGCGGACGCGACGTGCTGCAGCCGGCAAGAATTGCAGTGCAGGCCAAAGCGCCGGCAAGAAGACGGAAGTGCTTCATGATGGGCATTTCCTTTGCGAGTGAAGAAACACGCAGGGGCGCGTCTGCGCCCGCAGCAGATGTAGCGACTCTAGCACCTTTGAGGCCTCAGAATTTTCAGCTGGACGCAAGAATTTTCCGCCATTAAGCAAACCCGAAGAGAGAGACGATAATGTGACTTCGCCGAGACAGGTTCCCGTGCAAAGTTTGATGGATCAAAGTCGCGTCAGGGAGGCGATTTCGTTGTGCCCAAGGGGCTCCGATGTCCTGCAGGAGAACAGGTTATTCCGCTCATGAATTCCGCGGGTTTTCTTGAGTTGCCGGTCACGGACTTTTGATCTTTCATCATTAAACTCTAGTAAATTGATAGGCGTTATACCTATGAGACGCCCTCGTTAAAAATTCAATGGGAGGAGATATATGAAGTTGCAGTTTGCCGCAGCGGTCATTGCTGCTACTTTCGCTGCAGGGGCATTTGCCGCTCCGGTGCAGTACACATCGTCAGCGGTGCAGATCAACCGCACGACCAAGACCGACTATCTCGGCAAGGTTGCCGTGGCTTCGCCCGTGACCGTGCTGCAGAAGCAGGGCAACAAGGTCAAGGTTCGCGTCGACGGCTGGACGCTCGTGGAGTACCCGACGCAGATTTTCTCCGAGCCCGGCGTGCGCATCGAGTATGCGAGCTTTGACGAGAACAACGTCGTCAAGATCAACCCCAAGGCCGGTGAAAAGACCGTGCAGGGCAACAAGTGGGTGAAGGCAAGCGCCGAGGGCTGGATTGACGCCAAGGCGCTCACGAGCGACATCAACGGTCTCTGGAAGCAGGGCCGCGAACGCCAGCAGCAGGCCTGCTCGTCGTGCCATGCGGCGCCGGCGGCCAATCACTTTACGGCCAACCAGTGGGCGAGCACGCTGCCTGCGCGCGGCGGCCGCGTCGGTCATACCCGCGCCGGCGCCAACGCCCTGATGTTCAAGTACCTGCAAGCGCACGCCAAGAAGTAGGCGTCTTTCCGTCATCGGGGTAGTCACGTTTTGTGCTTGCCCTCGATCCGAACACAAAGATTTCTGTCTTTTTAAGGGAAAACAATCAACATGCTTAATCGTCGCGATCTCTTCAAGGCCGCCGGTGCGGCCACCGTGGCGGCCGCCGTGCCGGCGGCGCAGGCTGCTCCCAAGAGCGAAGCCGTCTGCCCGCTGAAGTCCTACAAGGGCGGCGTCAAGGCCGGTCCCGTGCTGCGCGGTCAGGAAAACCTCGATCTCACCAAGACCTTCAATCTGGGCCGTTCGGTGCTCGACGATGCCGAAGTGATGAACGCCTCGCACTGGGGCGTCTACAAGGTGCACGTCAAGGGCGGCAAGATTGAACGGTTCGAGCCCTTTGCGGGCGACAAGGCGCCCTCGCTGCAGTTGCAGGCGCTCGCGCAGCAGCCCTACAACGCCGCGCGCATCCGCTACCCGATGGTGCGTGCGAGCTACCTCAAGAAAGGCTGGAAGGCGGGCGGCAAGAAGCGCGGCGCCGAACCTTTCGTGCGCGTGTCCTGGGATACGGCGCTTGACATCATCGCCAAGGAATTGAAGCGCGTGCGCGAGACCTACGGCGCGGCCTCGATCTACGGCGGCAGCTACGGCTGGATGAGCTCGGGCAACCTCGGCTCGGGCCGCAACCTGATGCAGCGCGTGCTCAACTTGAACGGCGGATTCACCGGCCACTACGGCGACTACTCGACGGGCTGCGCGCAGGTGATCCTGCCCTACGTGATCGGCTCCAACGGCGTCTACGAACAGCAGACCGGGTGGGAACTGATCGGCGAAAAGACCCAGCTCATCGGGCTCTGGGGCGCTGATCCCACCGTCACCAACGACATCGACTGGGCGACCACGGCGCACGAAAACGCCGAGGGCTTCCGCATGATCAAGGAAAAGGGCATTCCGGTCGTCGCCATCAACCCGCTCAAGCCCGACACGGCCGAATACTTGGGCGACAAGTGCGAGTGGATCGCTCCGCGCCCGGGCACCGACGTGGCGATGATGCTTGCCATGGCCTATGAGCTCGAGAAATCGGGCAAGGTCGACCGCGAGTTCATCCGCAAGTACACCGTGGGCTACGACAAGTTCCTGCCGTACCTCCTCGGCAAGGAAGACGGCGTGGTGAAGACGCCCGAATGGGCCGAGAAGATCTGCGGCGTGCCCGCAGCCAAGATCGTCGAGCTCTCGCACCTCATGCGCGAGCGCCGCACGATGCTGATGGCAGGCTGGGGCATCCAGCGTGCGCAGCACGGCGAACAGGTGCACTGGATGATGGTGGTGCTTGCCGCCATGTGCGGCCACATCGGCCTGCCGGGCGGGGGCTTCGGCTTCTCGTACCACTACTCCAACGGCGGCGCCGCGACCTCGGAAGCGCCGGTTCTGCCCGGCATCTCCGCCAATCCCAAGGGCGGCAGTTCGGGTCTTGCCTGGGAAGGCGCCTCGCTTGCGACGATTCCTCTCGCGCGTTTTACCGACTGCTTCCTCAATCCGGGCAAGACGATCGACTACAACGGCAAGAAGATCACCTATCCGGACATCCGTCTTGTCTTCTGGTCGGGCGGCAACCCGTTTGCCCAGCAGGAGGACACCAACCGCCTCATCAAGGCCTGGCGTCGTCCCGAGACCACGATCGTGACCGACGTGGTGTGGACGGCCTCGGCGCGCTTTGCCGACATCGTGCTGCCGGCCTGCACCTCGCTTGAGCGCGTGGACATCACCCCGATCGGCTCGTACTCGAACCTGGGCTACGTGGCCATGCAGCAGGCGATCGAGCCGCAGTATGAGTCGCACTCCGACTTCTGGATCTATCGCGAGCTCGCCAAGAAGATGGGCTTTGAGAAGGACTTCACCGAAGGGCTCGATGAAATGGGGTGGATCCGCAAGCTCTACAACCAGGCGCGCACCGAGGCGAAGTTCAAGGGTCTCGAGATGCCCGAGTTTGAAGACTTCTGGAAGCGCGGCTACGTGCTCTTCCCGGTGACCGAGGACTCCAAGCGCTACAACTACTTCGGCGACTTCCGTCGCAATCCGATCATCAACCCGCTCGGCACCGAGTCGGGCAAGATCGAGATCTACAGCAACAAGATCGCCTCGTACAAGTACGACGACTGCCCGGCGCATCCGACCTGGATGGAGCCCGACGAGTGGCTGGGCGGCGAACTTGCCAAGGACTACCCGTTTGCGCTGTTGACGAGCAAGAGCCGCTATCGTCTGCACTCGCAGCTCGACAGCACTGCTTCGAACACCTTCGGCAACGTCGAGGACCGCGAGCCGGTGTGGATCCATCCGCAGGCCGCCGAAAAGCTGGGCCTCAAGACGGGCGACGTGGCGAATGTTGAAAGCCGCCGCGGCAAGGTGCTCGCCGGCGTCATCGTGACCGCGAGCATCCGTCCGGACACCGTGGTGATCCACCACGGCGCCTGGTACTGCCCCGAGGAGCCGGGCGACGTGGATACGCTCGATCTGCACGGCTGCGACAACGTGCTCACGATCGACATCCCGTCTTCGAAGCTCTCCTGCGGCAACGTGGCCAACTCCACGCAGGTTCGCATCAAGAAGTACGAGGGCGACCTGGGTGAGATCTACGTGCATCGTCAGCCCAAGACGACGACGCTCTAAGCCGTAAGGCTCCCCCGCCCGAGGTGATCCTCGCGGGGGCGTGAAGCGCAACTTCCAATCCCGCCATCGACGCGAGCTTCGGCAAACGTCGATGGCGGAATTTTTGCTTTTTGTTTGCTGCTAATTTGTCGGCATCTTTCGCTAAAAATAAGGTTTGATTGGCGATGGTTTGAAGAAGTTGTCTGCAACTGTCGTCAACCTCCGCGAAAAAGCAGGAATTCGTCGTTTGCGTGGTTCTAGCCTCTGTTTCCTCTTGCGACCTCCGAAAGGGCGGCAAACGAAATGTATGGAGGGTAAGTCGAACCCGCTGCAAGGAAGTCGAGGCAATTGCTGCGGGTAGGGTGTGAGACGAACACAACCCAAGAAGGGCACGTGAATGGCGAAAGTCGGTGGAGGGTGTGCCGAACAGCGCCGAAAAAACAAGTCGCAAAAAATTCGCGCCGCAGGCGAAAGGCCCGGGGCGCGAAGCGTGCGTGCGAAGTTTCGAAGCGATTAGGCCGTCAGACGCGCGACGGATTCGCGTGCGCAGGCAAGGATTTCTTCTTCGCCCGGGACATCGCCGTTTTTCATGACGAACTTGCCGTCGCACAGAACGCTTTTGACGGCGCGGCTGTCGGCTGCGTACACCCAGTTGCTCACGAGGTTGTAGTTGGGCGTGAGGCGCGCGTTGGAAAGATCAAGGAGTACGGCGTCGGCCAGAGCGCCCGGGGCGATGATGCCCGCTTCAAGACCGAAGGCGCGCGCGCCGTTGATGGTGGCCCATTGCAGCACTTCGGCGGCGGGAACCGTTTCGCTGTCGCCCGTGACCTTGGCAAGGAGCGAGGCAAACTTCATTTCCTCGCGCATGTCGAGATTGTTGTTCGAGGACGTCCCGTCGGTGCCGAGCGTGACGTTGCAGCCCGCGGCGGCAAGCTTCGCGGCCGGGCACATGCCCGAGGCGAGCTTCATGTTCGAGCAGGGGTTGTGGGCGATGGTGACGCCGCGCTCGGCAAGAATCGCCATCTCCTCGGGGTCGACATGTACGCAGTGCGCGGCAATGACGTTGGGGCCGAGCACGCCCAGCTTGTCGAGCCAGCGCACGGGGCTCATGCCGTAGTCGCGCACGCAGTCGGCCACCTCTTGGGAGGTTTCCGAGACGTGAAGCGTCAGGCGCTGTCCGTTGGCGCGGGCCGCTTCGGCGCACTGCTGCATGAGTTCAGGCCCCACGGTGTAGACCGCGTGCGGGGCGACGACAAGCTCAATGCGGCCCGGCGCCGGGCTCTTCCAGTCGGCGAGAAACTTGAGGTCGTGCTTGATCTGTTCGGGGCCGAGCCGATCCATGAGCGAGACGCCGATGGCGGCGCGAATGCCCATCTCCTCGACCGCCCGCACGGTCTCCTCGACCATCCAGTACATGTCGCAGAAGAACGTGGTGCCCGAGCGGATCATCTCGAGAATCGCAAGACGGCTGCCGTTGTAGATGTCCTGGGGCTTCATCTTGGCTTCAAAGGGCCAGATGTGGTCGTTGAGCCAGGTAAAAAGCGGCATGTCGTCGGCGTAGCCGCGCAGCAGCGTCATGGCCGCATGCGTGTGGGTGTTGAAAAAGCTTGGCACGATCGCCTGGTTCGAGGCGTCGTAGATCTCGTCGGCTGCCGCATCGGCATCGGCGTGAAGATCGGCAAAGCGCCCGTCGCGCACGAGAATGTTCGTGACGGCGCCGTCGAGTGTGACGTTTTTCAATAAAAGGCTGGTCATGGAGACGTGGTTTCCTGAATTGAGGATTGTCTAAATAAGCAGATGGATTTCGTTAGATGCCTTCGAGCTCATCGGCGATGCGCCCGTCGCGGCGGCTTACGGCAAGAATCTCTTCTTCAAGCGCCGCGGGCGGAGCGATGAGGCCGGCCTTCCCGTGAAGTTCGGGGTGCTCGACAAGGTAGAGGGCGCCGGCGTTGTGAAGCGCCATCGTGGCGTCGATGTAGTCGATGCGGGTGGGGTCGTGAAGGATGAAGTTAAGGGGCTTCTTGCCCTGCAGGACGCGGTCGGCCGGAAGCGCTTCGCCAAACTCATCTTCAACGCCCATGTTGGCGATGAGGGCGTGCGAGGCCATGAAGACCTCGGCCGGGCACGAGTCCTTGAGTGCGCCCGCAACGCCCGTGGCGGTGACGACGGCATCGGCCGCAAGCACCGCCTCGCGGATTGCGGCTGCATCGTCGGCGGCGATGACGCGCTGCGCAAGTGAGGCCGTCTCGGGGGTGATGTCCGAAAGGCGCGTCACCACCGTCGTGTCGCACCCGTTGCGGTGGGCGTAGGTGATGAGGCCGGTGCCGACCTTGCCGCTTCCGAAGATCACGAGCTTGCGGCCCAGCCAGCTGCCGTAGCCCAGTTGCGCCATGGCGCGAAAGTAGCTCTCGCCCGTGCCGAGGCACGTTTCAATGCGCTTGATGCGGCCGGCGTCGGCAACGAAGACGGGCTTCACTGCATCGCGGTACTTTGCGACGCCCGAGCGGGTGAGCTCGACGTAGCCAAGGTGCGGGGTGATGCTTGCAAAGGCGCCCGCGCAGTCAAGGACGAGATCGATCGGCTCGGTCACGGTTTCGGGGCGCACCACGGGGATGCCCGCGGCCTTGAGGTAGGCCACCGAATCGTCGCTGCGGGGCAGCACGTCGTCGATGCCCGCGAGAAGCCGGGCGCCCGCGCGCATGAGCGCGACGTACTTCGTGAAGGTGTTGTCAAAGACGGGCGTGGCGTCAAGCACCGTGAGGCCCGCCAGGGGCTTCGTGCGCGACCAACGCTCAGCCTGATCGCGGCAGGCGGGGTATTCCTCGGGCTTGTAGAGCGAATCGATGCGTTCCTGCAGCGATTGAACGAGGGAAGACTGCGGGGAAGTCTGCGGCATGGATGTCGAAGAAGGCCAAAACCCCAGTGAGGTGCGCGAGCGCCCTAAAAGCGGCTTTGAGGCTTTGAAAAAAGGGAAAAGGGCGCCCTCCATCGATTCTGAAACGTCAAAAACGTCAGGCAGCGTCAAACGAGTGAGGCTGCGGCAATCCGAGGGCGCGGGATTTTTGAAACGCACAAAATTGTAATCAACGCTTCTTACCCACGCCCGAGATCGATGCCGCCGCCTGAGTCCGTTTGAGTTTTAAGGGAGCGCGCCGTTTTACTTGCCGAAGCCTCGGGCGACGATGCAGCGCGGCTGCCCGACGGCGGCAAGCATGCTCCCGGCAATGGAGACCGCCGCGGCAACGTAGGTAAGCGTTTCGTTGCTCGTCAGTTCGCTGGCAAGTGCAAGGACGGACGCCGCTGCGATCGTCGCAAGCGTGATGGAGGGCGATAACCTGCGGCGCGTTGCAAGCGCCGTAAAGACGGGCGCCACGACCGCGCAGGTATAGATGGTGTTTGCCGTGAGAAGAAGTCCCAGAACGCTCTTGCCGCAGAAGGCAAGCGCCAACGCCGCAGCCGAAATCACAAGCAGGAGCTTTCTTGAGGTGCCGACCTCGGGGCGTTTGAAGACGTCGCTTGCTGCAATGGTTGCTGCGGTGATGAGGCAGCTGTCGGCCGAAGAGAGGATGGCGCTAGCCATCACCAGAAAGAAGGCCGCGCCCGCCCAGTCGGGGAGCTGCTGCACGAGCGTTGAGAGCACCGCATCCTGCGGCGTATCCGCGGGAATCCAGGCGCGGGCCTCAAGCCCCAAGGCAGTGATGAGGCAGGCAAGAACGACGATGCCCGCGATGCCGATGGTGGTGCCGCGCCGCGCGGAGGCGTCGTCGCGCGCGCTCATGACGCGCGAAAAAAGCATCGGACAGACGATGTAGCTGCCGCCGATGAGAAGCATGAAGCGCCTCCAGTCGTTGGCGGTGAAGTCCGCGTTGAGCCACTCAAGGCGCGCCTCAAGCAGGGGCTCGGGGCGGGCAAAGGCGAGCGCCCCAAGGATGGCCGCAAGTCCCGCGGTGATGACCGCAAGCTGCAGGACGTCGCTTTTGATCACCGAGGCCTGGCCGCCCAACCACGTGTAGAGCACGATCACGAAGGCGCCCGCAAGGGTGGCCGACATGACGGAAAGCCCCGTGAGTCCCTCGAGGATGCGGCCCATGGCAAGAAACTGCGCGGCAAGGATGGTGGTCCAGGCGCAGAGAATGACCGCGCAGGAAAGCCTTGTTGCGCCGCGCCCGATGTAGGGGGCGACGAGCCCGGGCATCGTGAGCGCTCTCGTGTGCTCGCGGATGCGCGAGACCATGAAAAGCCGCAGCAGCACGAGCCCCGCGGCGCCCGAAAGAAGCCACCAAAGCGCGGGGGTGCCAACGGCGTAGGCCAGGCCGCACATGCCGACCGTGGCGGAACCCCCGACTACGGAGGCGACGATGGAAAAGCCCGTCTGCTGCGCCGAGGAGCGTCGACGGTTCAGGAAATAGTCTTCGGTCGTCTGACCGCGGCGGTGTTCAAGCCAGGCAAGAACGATGAAGACGAGGCTGTAGAGAGCAAACCAGAGCATGGGTCAAAATGGCTCGATACCGAGTTTCAAAGCCCTTCATTATGGAGAAGGATGCCGTCGCGCGATTCGTACCGGGGAGGGAAAAAAGCGGGCGGCTTGAAAATTCCCCTCGGGGCGCGGGAAAACGCGTTCGGGGCGACGCCCCCTGCCCGTGGTCTCGCAAGGGAGAGGACGAAGGGGACGAGGAGGGGGCGCCGAGGGTGATTTCCTGCAGGCGGCTACATGTTGTGCTCGGGACTGAAAATCGCGCTAAGCCCTTGACATTGTTAAAGAAAAAGGGGACAATCGTGGCCTTTTCCGAAAACAACTGAAAGCGGAAGGGGTACGCTTGCCCGTTTTTTTCGCTCCCGGTTCGTTCTCTGAAAAGATCTACTTTACTTTCACCAGCTTCATCCGTCTTTGTTTTGTCGAGCCAATCGGCGGGCAGAATGGATGGTTTTTTTGAAAATTAACGGACACTATGCCCACTATTAATCAGCTTGTGCGCAAGCCTCGTGAGCTCACTCACGATAAGAGCAAGAGCCCTGCTCTGAAGAACTGCCCGCAAAAGCGCGGCGTTTGCACCAAGGTCTACACGACCACCCCGAAGAAGCCGAACTCGGCTCTCCGTAAGGTTGCCAAGGTGCGTCTCACCAACGGCTTTGAAGTGATTTCCTACATTGGCGGCGAAGGCCACAACCTGCAGGAACACTCCGTGGTGTTGATCCGCGGCGGCCGTGTGAAGGACCTTCCTGGCGTGCGTTATCACATCGTCCGCGGCTCTCTGGATACCCAGGGCGTCAAGGATCGCAAGCAGGCCCGTTCGAAGTACGGCGCCAAGCGCCCGAAGGCAGCGTAATTCGCGGCGACAGTTTGTCAGCCGTAGAAGGACGGTCCCGCTAATAGGACCGAGTAAGTCGCAGCCCAGATGGTGCTGCATGAAGAAACTGGCGGTCTGCACCATACGACCCGAAGATGGTCAATTCGCAAAACGCAGACTGCTTTTAAAGACTGAAGACAACGAAAGAGGAAAGAAATGCCCCGTCGTCGCGAAGTACCGAAGCGTGAGATTCTCCCTGATCCGAAGTTCGGCAGCGTGGAGATCTCCAAGTTCATCAATGTTGTGATGCTCGATGGCAAGAAGGCCGTCGCCGAGCGCATCGTTTACGGCGCTCTGCAGCAGATCGAAGAAAAGACTGGTAAGAACCCCCTCGAGGTGTTCACGACCGCACTCAACAATGTCCGTCCGCTCGTGGAAGTCAAGAGCCGCCGTATCGGCGGTGCCAACTACCAGGTGCCGGTTGAAGTGCGTCCCGTGCGCCGCATGGCTCTGGCCATGCGCTGGCTGCGTGAAAGCGCCAAGTCGCGTTCTGAAAAGTCCATGCCCCAACGCTTGGCTGGTGAGCTGTTGGATGCTGCAGAAGGCCGTGGCGGCGCTATGAAGAAGCGCGACGAAGTCCATCGTATGGCTGAAGCCAACAAGGCCTTCTCGCACTTCCGCTTCTAATCATTCGATTAACCTCCGGGCGCAGGACTACAAGGTCTTGCGTCCTCACTATAGAGACAAGTCATGGCTCGTACTACTCCGATCTCGCGATATCGCAATATCGGTATTTCTGCCCACATTGACGCGGGCAAGACCACGACGACCGAACGAATTCTTTTCTTCACGGGCGTCAACCACAAGCTCGGCGAAGTGCATGACGGTGCCGCTACCATGGACTGGATGGAACAGGAACAGGAGCGCGGCATCACGATCACGTCGGCCGCTACCACCTGCTTCTGGCGCGGTATGGATATGCAGTTCCAGCCGCACCGCCTGAACATCATCGACACCCCGGGGCACGTCGACTTCACCGTTGAAGTGGAACGCTCCATGCGCGTGCTCGACGGCGCCGTGATGGTGTACTGCGCTGTGGGCGGCGTTCAGCCCCAGTCCGAAACCGTGTGGCGTCAGGCCAACAAGTACCATGTGCCCCGCATCGCGTTCGTCAACAAGATGGACCGCACGGGCGCCAACTTCTTCAAGGTCGTCGATCAGATGCAGACGCGTCTGAAGGCGCACCCGTGCCCCATCGTGATCCCGATCGGCGCCGAGGATCAGTTCCAGGGCGTGGTCGACCTGATCAAGATGAAGGGCCTCATTTGGGACGAAGCCAGCCAGGGCACCAAGTTCAACTACATCGACATCCCTGCCGATCTCGTTGAACAGGCCAAGGAATGGCATGAAAAGATGGTCGAGATGGCCGCCGAAGCGAGCGAAGAGCTGATGAACAGCTACCTCGAAAACGGCGATCTCTCCGAAGCCGACATCCTCAAGGGCATCCGCGCCCGTACGATCGCCGGCGAAATCCAGCCGATGTTCTGCGGTTCGTCCTTCAAAAACAAGGGCGTGCAGCGCATGCTCGACGGCGTCATCGAGTTCCTGCCCTCGCCGGTGGACATTCCCCCGGTTCCCGGCTTCGACCTCGACGACAAGGAAGTGCACCGTGAAGCCGACGACAACGCTCCGTTCTCGGCTCTCGCCTTCAAGATCATGACCGACCCGTACGTCGGTCAGCTCACCTTCCTGCGCGTTTACTCCGGCATCCTGAAGTCCGGCGAAACCGTGCTCAACTCGGTGAAGAACAAGAAGGAACGGATCGGCCGTCTGCTGCAGATGCACGCCAACGAACGTAAGGAAATCACGGAAGCCGAAGCCGGCGACATCGCCGCTGCCGTGGGTCTCAAGGACGTGACGACCGGCGACACGCTCTGCGAAGTCTCTGCCCCGATCATCCTTGAGCGCATGGAGTTCCCGGAACCCGTGATCTCGCAGGCCGTTGAGCCCAAGACCAAGGCCGACCAGGAAAAGATGGCCCTTGCGCTTGCTCGTCTGGCTCGCGAAGATCCGTCCTTCCGTGTGCGCACCGACGAAGAATCCGGCCAGACCATCATCTCCGGTATGGGCGAGCTTCACCTCGAAATCATCGTCGACCGCATGCGTCGCGAATTCGGTGTTGAAGCCCAGGTCGGCAAGCCCCAGGTTGCCTACCGCGAAACGATTCGCTCGGTTGTCGAAAACGCCGAGTGCAAGTTCGCCAAGCAGTCCGGCGGCCGCGGCCAGTACGGTCACGTGGTTCTCAAGCTCGAACCCCTGCCCGCGGGCGGCGGCTTCGAGTTCGTCGACGCCATCAAGGGCGGCGTGGTTCCGCGCGAATACATCCCGGCCGTTGAGAAGGGCGTTGAAGACACCCGCAAGGCTGGCGTGCTCGCCGGCTACCCGGTGGTTGACGTCAAGGTGACGCTGCACTTCGGTTCGTACCACGAAGTGGACTCGAACGAAAACGCGTTCCGCATGGCGGCTTCCATGGCCTTCAAGGATGGTATGCGCAAGGCCAACCCCGTGCTTCTCGAGCCGATCATGAAGGTCGAAGTCGAGACGCCCGAGGAGAAGATGGGCGACGTCATGGGCGACCTCTCGAGCCGCCGCGGTGTGATCCAGGGCATGGACGACCTCCCCGGCGGAGGCAAGGCCGTGCGCTGCGAAGTGCCGCTCGCCGAGATGTTCGGCTACTCCACGACGCTGCGCTCCCTCACGCAGGGCCGCGCCACGTACTCGATGGAATTCGATCACTACGCTGAAGCTCCGCGCAACGTGGCTTAAGCCGTGATCGCCGAGAAGACCAAGTAAGAATTCACCTCACGGGTTGGGGCGGGGCTAAAATCCAAAAGATTTCCCCCTTCAACTCCAACCCGTTGAATTGAAAAGGATTTAAGGACCAAAAAAATGGCCAAGGAAAAATACGAACGCACTAAGCCCCACGTGAACGTGGGCACGATCGGTCACGTTGACCACGGCAAGACGACGCTGACGGCCGCTCTCTGCACGATTCTCGCTTCGAAGTTCGGCGGTGAAGCCAAGGCGTACGACCAGATTGACGCGGCTCCTGAAGAAAAGGCCCGCGGCATCACGATCAACACCGCGCACGTCGAGTACGAAACCGCTGAGCGCCACTACGCTCACGTCGACTGCCCGGGGCACGCCGACTACGTGAAGAACATGATTACCGGTGCTGCCCAGATGGACGGCGCCATCCTCGTGGTGTCGGCCGCTGACGGCCCGATGCCCCAGACCCGCGAGCACATCCTTCTGGCTCGCCAGGTGGGTGTTCCCTACATCATCGTCTACCTCAACAAGTGCGACATGGTCGACGATCCGGAACTGCTCGAGCTCGTTGAGATGGAAGTCCGCGAACTTCTGAACAACTACAACTTCCCGGGCGACGACATTCCCATCATCAAGGGTTCCGCCAAGCTCGCTCTCGAAGGCGACAAGGGTGAACTCGGCGAACAGTCGATCATGAAGCTCGCTGAGACGCTCGACGCCTACATCCCGACGCCGGTGCGCGCTCTCGACCAGCCGTTCCTGATGCCGATCGAAGACGTGTTCTCGATCTCGGGCCGCGGCACGGTGGTGACGGGTCGTGTCGAACGCGGCATCATCCGCGTAGGCGACGAAATCGAAATCGTCGGCATCCACCCGACCTCCAAGACGACCTGCACGGGCGTTGAAATGTTCCGCAAGCTCCTCGACGAAGGCGAGGCTGGCGACAACATCGGCGTGCTGCTGCGCGGCACCAAGCGTGAAGAAGTCGAGCGCGGTCAGGTTCTGGCCAAGCCCGGTTCCATCACCCCGCACACGAAGTTCTCCGGCGAAGTGTACGTGCTGACCAAGGAAGAAGGCGGCCGTCACACCCCGTTCTTCAAGGGCTATCGTCCGCAGTTCTACTTCCGCACCACCGACGTCACCGGCACGATCGAGCTGCCCGAAGGCGTTGAAATGGTGATGCCCGGCGACAACGTGACGATGACCGTCCAGCTGATCGCCCCGATCGCCATGCAGGAAGGCCTGCGCTTTGCTATCCGCGAAGGCGGCCACACGGTTGGCGCCGGCGTTGTGAGCAAGATCATCGAGTAATTCTCGATAAACACATGCCCTGAATTAAACAGGGCATGTGCAAAACTCTTGACAGAGTTCGGGGGCGTAGGTATACTGCGCCCCCTAGTTCTTTTTTGTTCTTTTCTTCAGGAAAATCAAGGAAATGCAGTCCCAGCGCATTCGCATTCGCCTCAAGGCGTTTGACTACAAGCTGATCGACCAGTCGGCTCTCGAAATCGTCGACACCGCCAAGCGCACCGGCGCTGTTGTTCGCGGTCCCGTTCCGCTTCCCACCCGCATCCAGCGTTTCGACATCCTGCGTTCGCCGCACGTCAACAAGACCAGCCGCGACCAGCTCGAGATTCGCACCCATCAGCGCCTGATGGACATCATCGACCCGACCGACAAGACGGTCGACGCTCTGATGAAGCTTGACCTCCCCGCCGGCGTGGACGTCAAGATCAAGGTATAGCAAGCGAAAAGTTTTTGAGCGTTCGCCAACTTCCCAAAGTTCGTTAAAGGAACAAAGGGGCGGGGGCGGGCGCCTTTTGTGTCGCTTCTGGCATCCCAAAGCACTCGATCGGTGTTGCGGACGTCCATGAAATAGTCCGAACCTCCCGTCGTGAAGCGATTTTTTTAAATACGGTCCCGGCCAATCGTAGCCGGGGTGGAGATATAAATGAGTGATAAGCTCGGCTTAGTCGGCCGCAAAGTCGGCATGACGCGCATCTTCCAGGACGACGGCGTGTCCGTTCCTGTGACGGTGATCGACGTGTCCGGCAACCGCGTCATGGCGGTGAAGACGGTTGAAACCGACGGCTATAACGCAATCCAGGTCGCGTTCGGCTCGAAGAAGCCCTCGCGCGTCAACAAGGCGCTTGCCGGCCAGTTTTCGAAGGCTGGCGTTGAAGCTGCCGCTACGTTGAAAGAGTTCCATATCGATGCTGACAAGGCTGCCGAATACAAGCCCGGCACCGTGCTCGGCGCCGACATGTTCACGGCCGGCCAGCTGGTCGACGTGACCGGCACCACCATCGGTAAGGGTTTTGCCGGCGCCATCAAGCGCCACCACTTCAAGTCCAACCGCGCTACGCACGGTAACTCCGTGACGACTCGCGCTCCCGGCTCTATTGGTAACCGCCAGGACCCGGGCCGCGTGTTCCCCGGCAAGCGCATGGCCGGCCATCTCGGTGCCGCCCAGCGCACGACGCAGAATCTCGTGGTTGCGCGTGTCGACGCTGAACGTGGTCTTCTGCTCGTCCGTGGTGCCGTTCCGGGCTCCAAGGGCGGTGAAGTTATCGTCCGCGCGGCAGTCAAGGCCTAATAGGAGCGATCAATGGAACTCAATGTACTCAATGAACAGGGCCAGGAGACGGGCAAGCAGGCCGCGTCCGATGCCGTGTTCGGCCGCGAATACAACGAAGCGCTGGTGCACCAGCTCGTGGTTGCCTACCAGGCCAATGCCCGTCAGGGCACGCGTGCTCAGCTGAGCCGTGAATTCGTGCGTCACTCGACCAAGAAGCCCTGGCGTCAGAAGGGCACCGGTCGCGCCCGCAGTGGCATGACCTCTTCTCCGTTGTGGCGTGGAGGCGGTCGCGCCTTCCCGAATTCTCCCGAGGAGAATTTCAGCCACAAGATGAACAAGAAGGCTTATCGCGCTGCGATGGCGACGATCTTCTCGAAGCTCGTTGCCGACGGCCGTCTGATGGTGGTTGATTCCATCGGTGCCGACAGCCCGAAGACCAAGGAATTCGCCGCCAAGCTCAAGACCCTCGGCCTTGACCACGTGATGATCATCACCGAAACGGTTGATGACAACCTTTTCCTGGCTTCCCGCAACCTGAAGAACGTTCTCGTTGTGGAGCCGCGTTACGCCGATCCGCTTTCGCTGATCTTCTACCACCAGGTGGTCGTCACGAAGGCTGCGGTTGCCAAGCTCGAGGAGATGCTGGGATGAACCAAGAACGTCTGTTAAAGGTCCTCGTTGGCCCGATCATCTCGGAAAAGGCCACGTTCATTGCCGAAAAGGCTCGTCAGTACGCTTTCGTTGTGGTTCCCGATGCGACGAAGACGGAAGTCAAGGCCGCTGTTGAACACTGCTTCAAGGTGCAGGTGACCAGCGTTCAGATTCTGACCATTAAGGGCAAGAAGAAGCGTTTCGGCCGTTACATGGGCGCCCGCAGCAACGTGCGCAAGGCCTACGTGACCCTCAAGGAAGGTCAGGATATTAACTTCTTGGATGAGGTGAAGTAATGGCTCTCGTCAAACTTAAGCCGACCTCGCCCGGCCGCCGTCATGCGGTCAAGGTCGTTACTCCCGGTCTGCATAAGGGAAAGCCCTTTGCTGCTCTGACCGAGAAGAAGAATCGTGGTTCCGGCCGCAACAGCAACGGCCACATTACCTGCCGTCACAAGGGCGGCGGTTCCAAGCGCGCCTATCGTCTGATCGACTTCCTGCGTGACAAGGACGGCATCGCCGCCCGCGTCGAGCGCATCGAATACGATCCGAACCGCTCCGCGCACATCGCTCTCGTGCTCTACGCCGACGGCGAACGTCGCTACATCATCTGCCCGAAGGGCCTGAAGGTTGGCGATACGATCATGAGCGGCCAGGAAGCCCCGATCAAGGTGGGCAACGCGCTCCCGCTGCGCAACATCCCGGTTGGCTCGACGATTCACTGCATCGAGATGCTCCCGGGCAAGGGTGCCCAGCTCGTCCGTTCGGCCGGTGCGTTCGCCCAGCTGATCGCTCGCGAAGGCGCTTACGCTCAGGTCCGCATGCGTTCCGGTGAAGTCCGCCGCATTCTCATCGAATGCCGCGCCACCATCGGCACCGTGGGCAATGAAGAAAACAGCCTGCGTGAACTCGGCAAGGCCGGCGCCACCCGTTGGCGCGGCATCCGTCCGACCGTTCGCGGTAAGGTCATGAACCCGGTTGATCACCCGCACGGCGGCGGCGAAGGCCGCACCGGTACGGGCCGCGCGCCTGTCACGCCGTGGGGCCAGCTCACCAAGGGCTACCGCACTCGCAACTCCAAGCGCACCGACGGCATGATCGTCTCGCGCCGCTATGACAAGTAAGGGGGCTCGTAAATGTCTCGTTCGTTAAAGAAAGGGCCCTTTGTTGACGGGTCCCTCATGAAGAAGGTTGAAGCCGCCCAGGCGAGCCGCGACAAGCGTCCGCTGAAGACCTGGTCGCGCCGCTCGACCATTGTTCCGGAGTTCATCGGCCTGACGATCGCCGTTCACAACGGCCGCCAGCACGTTCCGGTGTACATCAATGAAAACATGGTCGGCCACAAGCTCGGCGAATTCGCTCTGACCCGTACGTTCCACGGTCATGCGTCCACCGACAGCAAGAAGGTCAAGGGGTAATTAAATGGAAACTACTGCAATCGTTCGTGGCGTTCGCCTCTCGGCTCAGAAGGGCCGTCTGGTCGCCGACCTGGTTCGCGGTAAGCCCGTGGACAAGGCCCTCAACATTCTGAAGTACACGCAGAAGCGCGCTGCCGGAATCATCCTCAAGGCGCTTGAATCTGCCATCGCCAATGCCGAGCACAACGACGGTGCCGACATCGACGAGTTGTACGTTACCAAGATCTACGTGGAAAAGGCCACCACGCTGCGCCGCTTCGGTGCTCGCGCCAAGGGCCGTGGTACGCGTATTTGCAAGCAGACGGCTCACATCTTCGTGACCGTCGGCGACAAGTAAAAGGAAGGTGGACCATGGGTCAGAAAATTAATCCTACCGGCTTTCGCCTGCCTGTTACGCGCAACTGGACGTCGCGCTGGTATGCCAATGGCCGCGATTTCTCCCGTACGCTCGGCGAAGACCTCCGCGTGCGTGAGTTCCTGAAGAAGAAGCTCAAGAATGCTAGCGTCTCGCGCATTCTCATTGAACGTCCGGCCAACAATGCCCGCATCACGATCTACACGGCTCGTCCGGGCGTCGTGATCGGCAAGCAGGGCGCCGACATCGAAATGCTCAAGACCGAAGTTCAGAAGATGGTCGGTGTGCCCGTGCACATCAACATCGAAGAAGTTCGTCGTCCCGACCTCGATGCTCAGCTCATCGCCGACAACATCACCCAGCAGCTCGAAAAGCGCGTGATGTTCCGCCGCGCCATGAAGCGCTCGATGCAGAACGCCATGCGTCTCGGTGCCCAGGGCATCAAGATCATGAGCTCCGGCCGTCTGAACGGTGCTGAAATCGCTCGCTGCGAGTGGTACCGTGAAGGTCGCGTGCCGCTTCACACGCTGCGCGCCGACATCGACTACGGTTTCTCTGAGGCCTACACCACCTACGGCGTCATCGGCGTCAAGGTCTGGGTGTACAAGGGAGACAGACTCGGCCGCGAAGACGCCGCTGAGGCTGCTGTTCCGGCCGAACGCGAGGATCGCCGCCGTCCGGCTCGCCGCTCCCGTCGTGGAGAGGGCGCCGATGGTGAACGCGCCTCCCGTCGTCCCCGCCGCAACGCTGCTGCTGCAGCGCCTGCCGCTTGGTGTGCAGAGTCTCCAGAACGGCTTTCCGTTCCCGGATCTCAGCGGCGGCCTGATCGATATTGGCCTGATAGCTCTCCAGCGTTTTTTCCTTCTGCACCCGGTCCCCGGACAACTCCGCACACAGCCTGCGCAGGTCCGCTCCCCGGGCGGCTGTTGCCTCCCGCTCAGCGGCAAGGGCCGCCAGTTCGGACTTACGGGCACTGATCTCCTCCGCCAGTTCTCCAGACTTTGCCAGAAGCTCCAGTACCATCAGTCCGGCCAGTCTCGGCTGTCCGTTCATACACATATACGCTCTTCTTGTGTTTTTCTCTTTTTCTTTTCCACACAATACTGCAAAAACAGA
>USAL01000003.1 GCA_900552545.1 uncultured Sutterella sp.
TGGCGCGGGCGACTTCAAACGTGTCGGTGATCTGCGGGCAGTAGTCCTCAGGCCTGCCGAGCTTTAAACGCTTGAGCTCCATGTTGAGAAAGCCCACGTCGAAGGGGGCGTTGTGAATGAGGAGTTCGGCGCCCTTGATGAAGTTGAGGAAGTCTTCGACAACGTCGGCAAAAAGGGGCTTGTCCGAGAGAAATTCGGTCGTAAGACCGTGCACCTTCACGACCTCTTCGGGGACGTCGCGCTCGGGGTTGAGGTAGACGTGGTAGTGGTGCTTGGGTTCGTCCGAGAGCGTGCGGCCGACGATCTCCACGCAGCCGATTTCGACGATGCGATCGCCCTTGTTGGGCTCAACGCCCGTGGTTTCGGTATCTAGACAAATCTGACGCATGTGTGTGTTCTCAAAAAGAAGGGCGGCGGTCGGTCTTTAATTGGTCGTTACTTTGCATCGGCCTTGGCAAGCGTTTCGGCCACACCTTGGTTGGCGAGCGCATCGGCGCGTTCGTTGCCGGGGTTGCCCGCGTGGCCCTTCACCCAGCGCCACTCGATCGTGTGCTGCGAGACGAGCGCATCAAGCCGCTGCCAGAGCTCGGCGTTCTTGACGGGCTTGTTGTCGGCGGTGCGCCAGCCGCGCTTTTTCCAGTTGTGAATCCAGCTCGTGATGCCGTCCTTGACGTAGCTGCTGTCCAAGTGCAGCACGATCGGGCAGGGGCGGCGCACGGCCTTGAGGGCCTCGATCACGGCCGTGAGCTCCATCTGGTTGTTGGTCGTCAGAAGCGCGCCGCCGCACATCTCCTTGACGTGCTCGCCCCAGCGCATCAGAACGCCCCAGCCGCCGGGGCCGGGGTTGCGCTTGCAGGCGCCGTCGGTCCAGATTTCAAGTTTCTGAGCTTGCGTCATGCGAAAAACTCTTCGATAAAAAAAGCCGCCGCCCGAGGGGTGCCTCACATTAGTCTCGAGGTCACGGCCAGCGGGCGGCGGCGGAACTCGATATAGCAGATAACGCAGGACGCACGTTTCAGGCGGCGTCGTGCGGGCAGGCGCCACCCGCGGCATCGGTGCTCTCGCGGCGGTTCTGCACCGCGGCGTGCGCACGCGCGGGCGCCTTGGCGGCGGCAAAGTTCACCTTGCCCACGAGCGTCATGCCGCTTGTGACCTTGCGCGCGGAAAGAAGCACCACGTTGCTCAACGTCGGCCACCAGCGGTCGCCCGCCTTGTCGATCCAGGAGGGAAGGCGCGGCGAGGGGCCCGCTTCGGGCTTGGCCGACCGGTCGACGGCGTAGACGCCAAAGTTGCCGCCCTCAAGCCGAAAGCCCGCGTGCACCGTCGCACTCTTGATGGCCGACATGGAAACGGCGGCCGAGTGTTCGGGAAGAATGTGCGAGGAGCGAAGAAAAAGCTCGCGCAGCTTCCAGGAGCCGATCGAGTTGAAGAAGGTCGTGACAAAGCGCCCGTTGGGCGCAAGCACCCGGTAGACCTCTTCGAGCGTGGCGTCGATTTTGTCCGGATGCAGGTCAAAGCCGTGCGGGAGCGCCACGATGTCGCAGCTCTCGTTTTCAAACGGCAATGCCCAGGAGACGCCTAAGACCTGCAGCCGCAGGTCGTCGCGCGCAATCGCCACGACGTCTTCGGAAAGTGCAATGCGGTGTGCGATCGGGCTTTTTTCCAGCGGATCAAGGTCGGCCGCAAAGCCGATCTGAAGGGCCCGGTCGCCGCGCTTGGCGGCCACGAAGCGCGCATAGGCGCCGCGCTCCCAGGCCGCGACGGTGCGGCCTGCGGCCGAGGCAAAGAAGGTTTCCCAGTCGACGATGCGGGCCATGGTGAAAAGCGTGATGAATGCTCGAAGCGTGAGGATGTTCGAGCATCAAGAATAAACGAATTTCTAGTGCCGGCCGAAGCCGCCCATGCCGCCGAAGCGCCCGGCAAGGCGACTCATGCCGCCCAGGCCCCCGAGCGCGCGCATCATCTTCGCAAGCCCCCCCTTTTGCATCTTCTTCATCATTTCGCGCGTCTGCTCGAACTGCTTCAGAAGGCGGTTTACTTCCTGCACGGTGACGCCGGCGCCCGCGGCGATGCGTCGCTTGCGGCTCGCCTTGATGAGATCCGGGTTGCGGCGCTCCTTTGGGGTCATCGAGTTGATGATGCCCTCGGTGCGGCGAAGCGTCTTTTCGGCCTGCTTGTCGTCGACCTTGCCTGCGGCTTCCTGAAGCTGTGCGGGGAGCTTGTCGACCAAGCCCGAGAAGCCTCCCATGTTCTTCATCTGCGAAATCTGCGCCTTGAAGTCCTCAAGGTCGAACTTTTCGCCCGACTTGATCTTCTTGGCGAGCTTTTCGGCCTGCTTGAAGTCGACCGCCTTCTGCACGTCCTTCACAAGGGCGACGATGTCGCCCATGCCGAGGATGCGGCCGGCCATCTGTTCGGGGTTGAAGGCTTCAAAGCCGTCGAGCTTTTCGCCCACGCCCACGAACTTGATGGGCTTCCCGGTGACCATGCGCACGGAAAGCGCCGCGCCGCCGCGGCTGTCGCCGTCGAGCTTCGTGAGGATCACGCCCGTGAGATTGAGCCGCTCGTTGAAGGCGCGGGCGGTGTTGACCGCGTCCTGGCCCAACATGGCGTCGATCACGAAAAGCGTTTCGGCGGGCTTTAAAAACTCGGCGAGGTCGCTTACCTCCTGCATCATCGCCTCGTCGATCGCAAGGCGCCCGGCCGTATCGACGATCAGCACGTCGTAGAAGTGGCGCCGTGCGTGATCGAGCGCATTCCTGGCGATGTCCAAGGGCTTCTGGCCTGTTTCGCTCGGGAAGAAGTCGGCTCCAGCCTGCGCCGAAACGGTCTTCAACTGTTCGATGGCCGCGGGACGATAGACGTCGGCCGAGACCGTGAGCACCTTCTTCTTGCTCGTTTCGATGAGCCACTTGGCGAGCTTGCCCGCGGTGGTCGTCTTGCCCGCGCCCTGAAGGCCGGCCAAAAGAATCACCGCCGGGGGCTGCACCGCGAGGTTGATCTGGCGCTCTTCGGGCGGCAGGTCGCCGCCGATCACCTGCGTCAACTCGCGCTCAACGACACCCACGAGCGCCTGGCCGGGGTTGAGGTTTGCGACCACCTCTTCGCCCATGGCCTTGGCCTTGATGCGGGCGATGAGCTCACGCACCACCGGCAGCGCAACGTCGGCGTCAAGCAGCGCAAGGCGCACCTCGCGCAGCATCGTACGGGTGTTTTCTTCGGTCAGGCGGGCCTGGCCGCGCATGGTCTTCAGAATGCGCGACAGACGGGAACTAAGGTTTTCAAGCATCGTGAAGTCGGCACCAAATGAGGCGCAATAAGATTGTCCCCGCCCGTGCGCGCCTTGAGGCCGCTGCCTCAAGATGGCGCCCGAGCGGCGGGCCGCCCGAAGCTTGCGTATTAAGATACGCGTCAAGGGCGGCAGTCTAAAATCAAAACATTCGGACGACGGCGCTTTTGCGACCAACGCCAGGCTTTGGGCGTGGAAAAAATCGCTGGAGTCGCCGGGGAAGTCCGGGAAAGTCTGCAAATTTTAGAGCAACTCTGCGTCGTGCTCGGCGCCCGCCGTTTGGAATTCCCGCCGTCCCCGTCAAAAACACAACAGGCCACAACGACAAGAACAAGCTAGCTTTATGACTCAAATGACCTTGAGCGCCATCCTGCTCGTGATCGGCGCGTTAGCCTATCTCACCAGCGGCATTCTGATCGTGCGCGCGCTGCGCCGACCCGAGGGCCGTGCTCCGGCGGGGCTGCGCACGCTGGCGCTCGCAGGCTTTGTTCTGCACTGCGCGGGCGTGGCGACCGAAATGTTCTTCGGCGATCTGATTCACTTCGGCTTCGGCATGGCCGTCTCGGCGATGCTCCTGATCGCCGTGGCGATCACGCTCACCGAAAGCTACGTGCACCGGCTCAATGCCTTGACCGGCACGGTGCTCATCATCGCCGCCGCCGGAAGCGTGCTGCCGGTGGTCTTTCCCGGCACGACCTATCCGACCGAGGCCTGGTCGATGCTCTTTCGCGTGCATCTCTTGGCGGCCCTTGCGGCCTACAGCTTCATGACGATTGCGGTCGTTCAGGCGATTTTCCTCATGCGCATGGATCATGCCTTGAAGAACCCCCTCAAGGCGCTTGAGACGCCCGCCAATGCGGGGCTCTTGTCGAACATGCCCAATCTGATGGCGATGGAGCGCATTCTCTTTCGCATCATCGCCTGCGGGTTCGTGTGCCTTACGCTCGTTCTGATTCTCGGGGCGCTGGCGACGATGCAAAGCCACGGCGTGCCCTTCGTATGGGATCACAAGACGCTTCTTACCTGGATGAGCTGGATCGTCTTTGCGGTGCTTCTGATCGGCCGCTACGGCTTCGGCTGGCGCAAGACGAAGGCCCTCGGCTGGTTTTGGGCGGGCATCTTTGTTCTGGCTGCGGCCTATCTCATCTACCGCTTCGTGATTGAAGTCTTCGTTCTCTAACTCAGGACGTTTTTCGTTTCTTTCGTCCGGTTTTGTCCTGCGGCGCGGCGGCTCTTGTTAAATGGCCTCTGCCGCGCCGAGACTTTCCGGACGTCCGAGAAGTCATGTCAAGAATTCTTTTTTGGGTGTTGCTTGCCGTGGTGGTCTATGTCGCCATCGTCTGTGCACGCAGCCGAAGCTCCAGTGATGAAGACCGCCCGGTCGTGCGCCGCAGCGCAAAGAAGGACCCGCGCGCGCCCGTGGCGATGATCGAGTGCCCCGAGTGCGGCACGCACTTTCCGGAAGACGAGGCTGTCCTGGGCGACGGCGTCGCCTACTGCTCCGCGCGCTGCCGCAAGGCTGCGCGCCGCCGCGCGGCGAAGTAGCCAATCTTTCGATTGACGGGCTTTTTCCCGAGCCTGTAAGCCTGTTGCCAATCCCGCCTGACATGCGCCCGACATAGATGAGCACGATGAATCCCTTCACCCTGCATCCGGTCATCGACGCCGACGGATGGCTTGAGCAGGCGCCGACGCTTCCGGCTTCTCCCATCGATCCGGCATCCGGGGCGTACCGCTGCCCGTCGCCTAACTTTGATCAGCGCGAGACCGCGGCCGACGACATCCACGTCGTGGTGCTGCACAACATCTCGCTTCCTCCCTACCAGTTTCACACGGGCGTCGTGCCGCGGTTTTTTGCCGGGACATTCGACTTTGAAAACGAAGCCGACGCCCGCATGAGGACGTTGAAGGACCTTCGGGTCTCAAGCCACTTTCTCATCACCCGCCGCGGGGCGATCGTGCAGTTCGTGAGCTGCCGCGACCGCGCCTGGCACTCGGGCGTGAGCACCTTCATGGGACGCTTGCGCGTGAACGACTTCTCAATCGGCATTGAGCTCGAAGGAAGCGACTTCGTCCCCTTTGAGCCCCTTCAGTACGAGCGTCTGACGGCGCTTTTGGCGGCAATTGATGCACGCTATGCGCTCAAGTATATTGTTGGCCATAGCGACATCGCGCCCGGGCGCAAGAGCGATCCGGGGCCGTACTTCGACTGGGCTTTGCTCAAGGCGCGAAGCGCGCTTTTCGGGGCTCCCGAGTTTGCGGGCGAGGCCGCGCGCCGGCAGATGAACGCCGCTGCCTCGGTTCGGGCCTGATGCCCTTCAAGTCCTTGAGGGAGCTGAAGGAAATCAACCCCTCGGATTTTTCCACTCTGTTCTGACGGTACAGACCATGGGTTTTCTATTTGATCTCTTTACGTTCATCACGGGACTGCTCGGCGCGATCCTGCTGTTGCGCGCCTGGCTCTGGACGCTTGCCATCAGCCCGCGCGATCCGCTTGTGGCGGTGCTCTGGAAGTTCACCGACTGGCTCGTCAACCCCGTGGCCTACGTCATCAAGCCGCGCGGCAACTGGGAGTGGTCGTGCCTTGCCTCAGCCCTTCTGGTGGCGCTCGTCGAGGTGCTCGTCACCCGTCAAGCGTTGGGCTTTCCGATGACGGCGCTGGGCTTTGCCGTGGCGCCCTTTGCGCTCGTGCTGCGCTGGGCGATGAATCTTCTCATCTGGGGCCTCATCATCGACGTGATCGCAAGCTTCATGGGCCCGCGCTACATCGGCTATCAGTCGATGATCGCCACGCTCGTGGATCCGTTCCTGCGGCCCGTGCGCCGCGTGGTGCCGCGCCTGGGGCGCTGGGACCTGTCGCCCGCCATTCTCTTCATCGTGCTCTGCCTGCTGTTGCGGCTCATTACGCCGCTCAGCATGGGGTTGCTGATGCTCTAAGAGAAAAAAGAAAACCACGCAAAAAGGCCGACGGAAGTGAATTTTCCGCCGGCCGTTTTTTCGTCTTTTGGCTGGTTCGCCGTCGTCGTCGGAGCGACGAGAACAATCAACCGAAGTTGCCGTTGACGTAGTCGCGGGTGCGCTGCTCGCTTGCGTGGTTGAAGATCGTGTCCGTGTCGGCAAATTCGATCAACTTGCCCATGAAGAAGAAGGCGGTTTTGTCCGAGATGCGCGCGGCCTGCTGCATGTTGTGCGTGACGATGATGATGCAGAGGTTGTCGCGCAGCTCGAGGATGCTCTCTTCAAGGCGCTGCGTGGCGATCGGGTCAAGGGCCGAGGCGGGCTCGTCCATGAGAAGGACTTCGGGTTCAACCGCCAGGGCGCGCGCAATGCAAAGGCGCTGCTGCTGGCCGCCCGAAAGGCCCAGGGCGCTGTCGTTTAAGCGGTCCTTCACCTCCTCCCAGAGCGCCGCGCGCCGCAGGCTTTCCTCAACCTTGTCGGCGATGATCGAGCGGTCGCGGATGCCCGCCACGCGCAGACCGTAGGCGACGTTTTCAAAGATGGACTTCGGAAAGGGCGTGGGACGCTGAAAGACCATGCCGACGCGCTGCCTGAGCTGCACGACGTCGAAGTCGCGCTGATAGATGTCTTCGCCGTCAAGGGTGATTTTGCCGGTCAAGGACGTGTCGCCGATCAACTCGTTCATGCGCGAGAGCGTGCGCAGGAAGGTCGACTTGCCGCAGCCCGAGGGGCCGATCAAGGCGGTCACCTCGCGGTCGCGAAATTCGAGGTTGACGTCAAAAAGCGTCTGGTGCTTGCCGTAGTAGAAGTCCACGTTCTCGGCGCGGATCTTGACTTCGTGATCGTTTTCCGTTGTTGAAGTTTGAGTCATCTTTCTTTTCTTTTCTTTTGTTGGTGCCCCGCACTCAAGGATCAAAGGCCGAAGCTTTTTATGTCTTCACGCCGTCAGGAGGGCTGTCATGAGGGCGGTACGGGTGGTTGAAAACAGCATCTGCGCGCATGCTAGGCATCGAACATGGCGAATCCATTGAGAAATGATGACGGTTTCGTGACGCCTTCGTGACGCCTTCGTGACTGCCCGGTCATAGTTGTTTCGGTCACGAATTCGTCACAAAAGCATCGTTTTCCCGTCACAAACGCGTCCCAACATTTCGCCCTGAAAAAGCGCAATGAACAACGTTTTGACAAAAAGGTTCTTCCGCAGTGCGCTTTCCTCGAATGATTATGAGGATGAGAGTTTGATCAAACAAACTCGAATTGCGGAAGACGAAAACTTTTGAAAGGATTTCACCCCATGTTCTTCAAGAAACTGTGTGCTGCCGCCGCCATGATGACCGTTGCGGCCTCGAGTTTTGCGGGCGACCTCGTGATCAACGGGTCGACTACGGTGCTGCCGATCGTGCAGAAGGCGACCGAGGCCTTCGTCAAGGAAAATCCCCAGGTGAGCGTCTCGCTCTCGGGCGGGGGCTCCGGCAACGGCATCAAGGCCTTGGTCGACGGTCTCACCACGATCGCCATGAGCTCGCGCGACATCAAGGCTTCTGAAACGGCGCTTGCCAAGAAGAACAACATCACGCCCTACCGCATTGCGGTGGCCGTCGACGCCATCGTTCCGATCGTGCACAACGGCAAAGCGGTGAAGCGCCTCACCATGGCCCAGTTGAAGAGCATCTACGAGGGCAAGATCAAGAACTGGAAGGAAGTCGGTGGTGAGGACGCCGCCATCGTCGTCGTGAGCCGCGACTCGAGCTCGGGCACGTTTGAGACCTGGGAAGAGCTCGTGATGAAGAAGGCCCGCGTGACGCCGCGCGCTCTGCTTCAGACCTCCAACGGCACCGTGGTCCAGACGGTTGCAAAGATCAAGAACGCCATCGGCTACATCGGCATCGGTTATGTCGACAACCAGACCCAGGCTCTGGTGATCGACGGCAAGAAGGCAACGGCCGAAAGCGCCAAGTCCAAGACCTGGCCGCTTGCCCGCGAGCTCTACTTCTTCACGATCGGCGAGCCCAAGGGCGACGCCAAGCTCTTCGTGGACTACATGCTTGATCCGGCCAAGGGCCAGAAGTGCGTCTCCGAGACGGGCTTCGTGCCGTTGAAGTAATTCACGCGACCTGAACGCGCAGCGGGCGCAAAAGAGCGCAAGGGAGCGGGGTGGGAGAGGGTGAACCTTTTCCCAGCCCGCTGCGCCCTCTGTGCCTGCTTCTGTGCCGTTCAATTGTTTGCCCTGTACCCCGCCTCATTCGACTCAAGCGGCTTCGGTGCAGGCACCTCGCATAAGAAGAACAAAACCAATGACCAAGGATCTCAAGGAAAGAACAGTCGAGATCTCGCTGACCGTGCTTGCACTGTTGTCGCTTGCCGTTTTGGCGGGCATTGTTTTCTACCTCTTTAAGGAAGGGCTGCCGATCTTTCAGCAGCTGCCTCTCTTGAGCTTTATCTTCGGCACCGACTGGTATCCGGTAGGCGACGCCCCCGATTTTGAAATCGGCTCCTTGATTGCCGGGTCGCTTGCCGTGACGGCGCTCTCAAGCCTCATCGCGGTGCCGCTTGGCCTCATGACCGCGGCTTATCTCTCGGAGGTGGCCTCAAACACCACCCGGCGCATCATCAAGCCCTTTATTGAACTCCTGGCGGCGCTGCCTTCTGTCGTCATCGGCTTCATCGGCATGGTGCTTGTGGCGCCCTGGCTGCAGGACGCGCTTGGCATCGCCACGGGACTCAATCTCTTTAACGCCGCCTTGCTGCTTGCCTTCATGGCCGTTCCCACCATCTGCTCGATTTCCGAAGACGCCCTGCACGCCGTGCCGCGTGCGTTGAAGGACGCATCGCTCGCGTTGGGCGCCACGCCCTGGGAGACGCTCAAGAACGTCACCTTCCCGTATGCGCTCTCGGGCGTGGGTACGGCCGTCATGCTCGGCATGTCCCGCGCATTGGGCGAAACGATGGTGGTGCTGATGGTGGCAGGGGGTGCCGCCATCGTGCCCGAGTCGGTTTTTGATCCGATCCGCCCGATGCCCGCTTCGATTGCCGCGGAAATGGCCGAGGCCCCCTTCGGCAGCCCCCACTACCACGCGCTCTTTGCGACCGGCATCGCGCTTTTCATCATGACCTTCATTTTCAACGCCGTGGCCTTTAGGCTCGCGCAACGCTATAAGACGCCCGCGATCTAAAAAAAGGAACGCAAAGACTGCAGGCGCTTTGAGCCCATGACGGGCTGGCGCCAACGATGTCCAAAGGAAGTTAGAAAAAAAATGACAGCAAAAAGTCTCTGCGCACGTGCGCAGGAAAAATCCCGCCCCCGCCGCTGGGCTGCGCAGGTCGCCTCCTACACGGCCTTGCGCGTAGCGGCCTACGTCAACTGCGCGGCGCTCGTGACCGCCTGCGTGTTTCTGCTCGTCAACGGCGTGGGCGCCCTCAACTGGGACTTCGTCTTTGACTCGCCGCGAAAGATGATGACCGAAGGCGGCGTCTTCCCCTGCCTGGTGGGCACGTTTCTGCTTGCCGCGGGCGCCATCGCCATTGCGCTCCCGTTCGGCGTTGCCTGCGCCGTGTGGTTGAACGAATACGGCAAGGACGGCACCGTCAAAAACATCGTGCGTCTGTCGGTTGCAAACCTCGCGGGCGTTCCCTCGATCGTGTTCGGGCTCTTTGGCCTTGCGTTCTTCGTGACGGCCCTGGGCTTTAACGTGAGCCTTCTGTCGGGGATTCTCACGCTTGCGGTGCTGACGCTTCCCGTCATCATCAACACGACCGAGGAGGCATTAACGCAGGTGCCCGGAGCCTGGCGCGAGGCAAGCCTTGCGCTTGGCGCCACCAAGAGCCAGACGATCGGCCGTATCGTGCTGCCGGCGGCGCTTCCCGGCATTCTCACGGGTGCGATTCTTGCCGTGGCGCGCGCCGCGGGCGAAACCTCGGCCGTGATGTTCACCGCGGCCGTGTTCTACACGCCGAAGCTCCCCGAGAGCGTCTTCAGCTCGGTGATGGCGTTGCCGTACCACATGTACGTGCTTGCCACGGCGGGCACCGAAATCGAAAAGACGCGTCCGATGCAGTACAGCACGGGGCTGCTGCTCGTCGCGCTTGTCTTTGCCATGAACTTCGTGGCGATCATCATCCGCGACCGCATGCAGAAAAACCGCGTGAATTGATTCTCCAACAAAAGAGCTTTTCTCTTTTCTGCGTAAAAAACGCCCGCCTCAATCTTTGAGGCAGGCGCAGCGCAACTCTCCCATACCTGTTTGAGCACGGGTGTTTTGCCGGGCTGGATTCTTTCCTCCCCGGCGCTTTTTTTTGCCCGCCGCGGGCCCGGACTCCGCCGGGGGGAGAAGCGTGAAGAAAAACGCAGAAGGGTAAAAGAGAAAAGAAGGGAAAAGAAGGCCGCAGGAAGGGTGAATAAAGGGCGAAAAAAGGAGGCAGCCTCATCCGTTGCAGTAGGGAGGCTGCCGCGCAAAAGCAGGGGCGACTCGTCCGGTTTCTCGGCGGCTGCCGGACGGCGCAGCTCGTGCGAGGCGGACCTTCGACGGCCTCTGCTATCGGTCTGCCCCAGCCGAGAGCTTCTTCAGGGAAGAGGCCTAAGCGCGGTTTTCGGTGCGGCTTCTTTCGGGCGGCGGTGCGGCGGGCCCCTTTTTCGCCGCAGACGAGCGCTCGTGAAAAGCTCTGGATCAGGGAGTTCGTCGACTGGTACCGGGGCTTTGATCCCGTCTGCTCGCGGGAGCTGTGGATTGAGTGGTACCGCTATTTCGGCATTGATCCGAAGTGCACGGGACTTCCGGATGTGCAGTAGGCGGCAGGGAATGCTTTCGGCCCCGGCAGGTGCAGAACCCGCCGGGGCCGTTTTGAAAGGAAAAGAGGCGCAAGGCTCTACGCAAACCCGATGCGCGAGGCCGAGCCGTTCTTGAAGCCAAGCTCAAGCGAGAGGCGATCGACGAGCTCGGAGGCCGAGTCGATCGGGTTGAAGCGCATCTGGCGGCGCACCGCCGCGAAGTCTCCGGGCGTGAGCTTGTTCCAGCGGCTGATGCGCTCGATTTGCTCGTCTTCGAGCTTCAGGCCGATCGAGGCAAGCAGCTGCTCGGCCATCCGCACGGCCTGCTGCGGCAGCAGGTGGCCGAACTTCACCTTCAGGTCGAAGCGGCGCAGGCTCGCCGCGTCGAGGACGTCGATCAGGTTGGTCGAGGCGATGAAGAAGCCGGGGAAGTTCTCGATCTGCGTGAGCATTTCGTTGACTTCCGTCGTCTCCCAGCTGTAGCGGGCGAGCGTGCGCTCGCGCAGCAGCGAATCGGCCTCGTCGATCAGAAGCACCGAGTGCGTGCGGCGCGCTTCGCGGAAGGCCTGGGCGATGAGCTGCTCGGTCATGCCGACGTAGCAGCTCGAGAGCTCCGCATAGGTCTTGCGCATCAGGGGCTTGTTGAGCCGTGCGGCAAGCCAGGCGGCGTAGGCCGACTTTCCGGTGCCGGGAGGCCCGTAAAGGCACAGCCTTCCGCTGCCCGCCTTGGCAAGTCCCTCGGGAAGCTCCAGAAGATCCGCGTCGGCGTTGACGAAGTGCGCGTCGTAGTCCACGGGCAGAAGCGTTGCGGCCGAAGGCACCTCGCCGAAGCGCTGCGCGCGCATCGTCTCGTTGATGAGCTCGACCACGGCATCCTCGCCGATGCGTTCCTCGGAAAAGCCCGCCATGTCGGCTACGGCCGCGGCGCGGTTGAGTACGGCGGGCGACAGGCGCTCGGCGTGCACGAGCCGCTCGCGCGTGGCGGCCGAGAGCTTGCCCGCAAAGGCCTTCTCAACGATGCGGCGCCGTCCTTCCTCGGTCGGCATGGGAACTTCGAGCACGAGGTCGAAGCGCCGGATCATCGAGGGAGCGATGCGCGAGATGCTGTTCGTGATCCAGAAGGTGGGCACGGGGTTGCTTTCAAGCAGCGTGTTGATCTCGCCCTTGTTCGTGCGGCTCGAGCCGTCGCCGAACAAGTCGAGCAGCATGCCGCCGTCGTTGAAGACGTCCTCGGCTTCGTCGACGGCCACAAGCGAGGCGCTCTTGGTGGAGAGAAACGCCGTGGCGGTCTTCCAGCGCTGCAGGCGGACGGGGCTGCCGCCGCGGCGGCGCACGACGTCGTCCGGATCCTCTTCGGCGTTGACTTCGTAGAGCCGCACGCCGAGCTGGTCCGCGGCAAGCCGCGCGAGCTGCGTCTTGCCCGTTCCGGGCAGACCGTAGAGCAGGACGTTGGCGCCCTTGCGGCGGCCTTCGAGCGCGGCCTTGAGATAGGGGATGAGGACGCCGGCCACGGTCGGAATCTGCTCGTAGTCCTTGAGCGTGAGCTCGGCTGCGGGCGCCTCGGTCACCGTGGCGGCGATGAGCGTCTGCACCGGAATGCGCATGGAGGTCATGACCTTCATGCGCTCGGGCTCGAAGAGCCCGAAGCGATCGGCCGCGAAGTCGCCGATGTTGGTCTCAAGCGTGACGAGCCCCGAGCGCACGAGCATGGAGTCGGGCGCAAAGGCCTTCCGCACGTCCTCGGTGCTCTCGTCGAGCGCCGTGGCGATGCATTCAAAGAGGCGCGACTCGGTGAGGTTCTGCTCGGACACGGTGCAGAGAATGCGGCGCACGGGCGTTTCGTGCTGCAGCGCGATGACGAAGGCGACGAGCTTGGCTTCACGCTCGGAGAGCTCGAAGGCTTCGGCAAGCTCCTTGACGTTGTCGGCAAAGGGCTCGCCCAGGCCCGCAATCTCGTCGGGGACGCGCTCTTCGAGATTTTCAAGCGCCTCGTTGAGGCTGACCGGAGAGCTCAGGCCAAGCCAGTGCTTTACGAGGCCGTTGGCGGTAAGAAGCTTCCAGTAGTTGCCGAGCTTGTCGGGAGACGTGCGCCGGTCGTCGAAATCAAAAAGCGAGGCTTCGCCCGCAATCGCTTCGCGCGTGATCTCCTGTAGGCGGCTGAGGCGCTTTTTAACGGGGACGAAGTCGTCGTTTTCCTCGTCTTCATAGGTGCGGCCTTCGGAGCGCGCTTCGTCGCAGGCGATGCGCGCGGCGATCTCCGCGCGGGGATCGTCGTCGGCGTGCTCGAGGAAGTTGCGGGGAACGTCGGCCAGATAGCCCGAGGACAGGTAGCGGCCGCAGGCGTGCACGATGAACGCGAAGTTCAGTTCATCGCGGAACTTGCGGAACCACGGCAGCTGCGGCAGGGGATCGGAGTCGTACATGTCGGAGACGTCGATTATCTCCCAGAGGTTGCCCAGGCAAAGAAGCCGCGCCGCCCAGAGCTCGAGCGTGGGCGACGAGTTGCAGAAAGCGGACGAGCCGTGCATGCGGTGTAAGTGTTTGTGCAGCATGTTGAATCGTTTTCCCATCAGTTGAAGACCTTTCTTTTGGTAACACGCATGGTATCGCCCGATGCGTCATTACTTGACGCAACGGGCAAAGCCGAGGAACTCTTCCGCGTCTTGACTTGACGACGCTACGGCCTATAATTAAATAATTAAGCAAATATTTAATTGATAAGGAGCCGGCGATTCCCCCGGCTCCTTCGGAGCACGGAGATTTCGGCTCGAGAGTCGATGACAAATCCTTTCAAGGAGAAAGACGCAATGAATCCGCAGAAAACCGGTTTGATGTACAGCGACGACTTCGGACGCTACGACGCGGGCAAGGGCTACCTGGTGTTTCCGGCCGGGACCGTGCCGTTCATGGCCGACAACGACTACTACGAAACGCCCGAGCGCGTGACGCAGGCCTACGAAATGCTTGAAAAAACGGGGCTTCTTGCCAAGCTCGAGATGATCAAGCCGCGCCGCGCGGACGTCTCCGAGCTCGTGGGCTTTCACTCGCAGGTCTACATCGACAAGCTTGATGCCTTGAGCCGCACGGGCGGCGGCATCGTCGGACCGATGGCGCAGATCGGTCCGCACGCGCTTGACGTGATCCGTCAAGCCGTGGGCGGCGACCTCGAGGCGTTGGACGCCGTCATGAACGGCCGGGTGAAGAACGCCTTCTGCCTGCAGCGGCCGCCCGCCGGCCACGCCTAGCGCGAAAGCGGCTACGGCTTTTGCTTTGTCATTACCTTCTACATCCTCTCGCAGCGCGCCATCGAGCAGTACGGCTTAAAGCGCGTCCTGATCGTCGACTTTGACAACCACTACAAGAAGGGCATTGAGGATGCCTGGTACGCAAGCGACAAGGTGCTCTACGTCGAGGCGCATCAGACGGGCAGCATGGAGGAAAACTGCGGCGCCGACCGCAGCGCGTCCATGTGCGGCGAGGGCGCGGGCGCCGGATTCAACATTCCGATGCCGGCCGGAGCGGGCAGCGCGGCCTACCTGCGCGCCTTCAAGGAGGTGCTCGAGCCCGTCGCCGAGCAGTTCAAGCCCGAGCTCGTGATTCTCGTGGCGGGCTTTGCCTCGAACGTCCTCGATCCCCTGTGCCGGCAGCAGCTGACGGCCGACGGCTACGGGAAGCTCACCGAAATCGTGCGCGGCATCGCCGATCGCTGGGCGCAGGGACGGCTTCTTGCCGTGCTCGAAGGCGGCAAGGGCAACTACATGGCCTACTGCATCCTGCGCGTGATCGAAGCCATGAGCGGCGAGTCGACCTCAGTGAAGGACCCCGTACAGGGACTGCTCGCGCGCGACGAGATGCGCCCCGACGATGCCGCGGCAATCGAAGCGGTGAAGAGCGTGCAGCGCGCCTACTGGAAGCTCTGATCGATAAAAAAGCCTCCCGTCCCGACCGGACAGGAGGCTTTCCTCAAAGCAGGGTATGAGAATGCTGCGCTACTTTGCCGGCGCGGCTTCGTTGACCATCGCCAGGGCGTTGAGCGACTTCGGGAACCCGATGAAGGGCAGCATCACGACGATGGCGTCGATCAGCTCCTTGCGGGTCGTGCCGACGGCGATGTTGCCTGCGGCGTGCGCCTTGACCTGCGGCTCGCAGCCGCCCATCGAGGCGATGACCACAAAGGTGAGCAGCTCGCGCTCCTTCAGGGGCAGTCCCGTGCGGGTGTACGTGTCGCCGAAGCAGTAGCCGGTGAGAAGATCAACCGTAAGTGCGCGTTCGTCGGCGCGGGCGTTCTTGTGCATGGCGTCGATCGCTGCGCCGAAGATGCCCTTCTGCACCTTGAGGCCGTCGGCAAAGCGGCTCTCGTCGGTCACCGTCGTGGAGCTCTCGGCCGGGAAGGTCTTGCCCTGACGCTTCAAGACGTCGGCGAGGACGTCCTGAGCGCGGATCGTGCTCGGAAGGCCCGAGTAGGCCATAGCCTGCACCATCGCCTCGCGCATTTCGAGCGGCTTGACGCCGGCCGCAAGGCCCGAGTCGACGACCTGGGCGAGAACCCGTTCGTCGCCCAGAGCCGTGAGGCTCGCAATCGAAATCAGCGTGCGCATGCGCGCATCAAAGCCCACCGCCTGCGGAACATCCTTTTCAAGAAGACGCTTGAGAATCACTTCGGCGTCCGTGGCCGGAGCCGCCGCCTTTTTATCTGCTGCCATGACTTGTCCTTGAACGAGAGAGAGCAGTGCGGCGCCGGCCGCAGTCTGAAGAACGTGTCTGCGCTTCATTGCCTTTTCCACCAAAAAAGTAGCCTGCGAAAAAGAGCCGGTGCGGCGCACCCGCACCAACTTTGTCTCTTTTATCCTAGGCGCACGAAGCCCGACGCGTCCAATGATTTATTTCAATGCGCAGGCATTGAAAAATCGTATGAATCCGGGGAACTGATAAGGCAAAGCGAAAAACGCCCGCATCCTGAAATCCGACGGCGCGAAAAAGCGCCCGCGGCCGATCGCCGGCGGGCGCTTCTGCGCGTAAAAGGCGTCCGCTCAATTAGAAGACGAGCTTCTCGCCGTAGGCCTCTTCATAACGGCGCGCGATCTCCTCGCGCGTGGGCGCGTAGTTCTGGCCGCCCTTGCACTGCACCTTGAAGGAGGCGACAGTGGAGGCAAGACGCAGCGTGCGCGTCCAGTCCCAGCCTTCGGAGAGGCCGTAGAGCATGCCGCCGCGGAAGGCGTCGCCCGCGCCCACCGGATCGTGGTCGTTTTCAACGCGCACGGCGGGCACCGTGATCGTCGTGCCGTCGGTGTAGACGGTCGAGCCGCCTGCGCCGTGCGTCACGATGAGGGCCTTGAGCCGTGCGGCGACTTCGTCGCGCGTCAAGCCCGTGGCACGCTCGATGAGCTCCATCTCGTAGGCGCTCGCAGCGAGGTAGTCGGCCTTGTCGATGAATTCGCGGATTTCTTCGCCCGAAAAGAGCGAGACGCCCTGGCCGATGTCAAAGACAAACGGAACGTGATGCTCGACGCACTCGTCGACGCGCTGCATCATCGCCTGACGGCCGTCGGGCGCGATGAGCGCAAAGGTGATGCCCTCGTTTTCCGGGAAGTCCTGCTTGTGCGCGAGGTTCATGGCGCCCGGATTGAAGGTCGCAAGCTGTGAGCCCGTCGTATCGGTCGTGATGAAGCACTGCGCCGTGAAGGTGTCGTTGAACTTGGCGACGGCCGTCTTGATGCCCAGCTCCTCGAAGCGGTAGAGGTAGTCGCTGCCGTCGGTGCCGACCGCACCCACGACGATCGGGTCGCCGCCCAGAAGCTTCAGAGCGTAGGCGATGTTGGCCGCGCACCCGCCGTAGTTGCGGGTCATGCTCTCGGTGACGAAGGTGAGGTTGATGTGATCGAGACTGTCGGCGATCAGGTGGTCGCTGAAGCGGCCGTTGTAGGAAAGAATGTTGTCGTAGGCAATCGAGCCGCTGATCATGACTGTCATGGGTGAAACTCCTTGGTGAAGTTCTTGTTGTCGGTATCTATTGATTCTATCGGGTCAATCACATCGCGGCGCCTTTTTCCGGAAACACCGGCGTCACGACGCAGCGCGTGGGCGTGACGTTGGTCTGAAGGCTGAAGCGCACGCTCATCGAGCGGCCGGGCGCGAGGCTTTCGGTGCCGATCGGGTCCGAGAGATAGTCGCGCGGATCAAGCCTGCGGCGCATGAGCTCGTTGTCGGCTTCGTCAACGAGAATGATCTCAAGCGAGGGCACGGCCTGCGCGAAGTTCGAGCGGTTGACTACGGTGATTTCAAGCAGATAGTTGCCCGACTCGTCGACCGCGCGCAGGTTTTCGCGCGTCACTTGAAAGGCCGAGGCGTCGGCAAGGAAAAAGCCCGGGCAGGGAACCTTGCCGCAGACCTGGATGAAGAGCGGCTCGGTCTGCGGGAAGGCCGCAAGAATTCTCTGGTTGAAGACGATCGCAAGAACGGCCGCGAGTACAAGCAGCAGGATGAATGCCGTGACGACGCTTGCAATGCCTGCGGCGCGGCTGCTGCCCGGCACGTGATCGGGCGTCTCGGGCGCCGGAGCCATGAAGACCCTGACGTCCCGGGGGCTGCGTCCTGCCTGCGAGGGAATGATGGAGCCCACCGACCGGTGCGCGGCGTCGGGCCGGGGCTGGGCGGATTCGCCGGTTTTGAGGCTTGCAATGTCAAGATGCGGCTCGGACTTCGAGAGCCCCTCGGTGGGGAGCAACCCAAGGTGCGGTTCGGTCTTGGACGATTTGCCCGCGGTCGAAAGCGGCGCGACTTCGCCCGCAGCGGGCACCTTGAGGCCGGTATGGCCCCCCGTGTGGGGGGTCAGGGGCACGCCCTGCGGATGGGGCGTCTCGCTCTCGGGGCGATTTTGGGTCTCCTGCAGCGCTTCAGGGGCTGCTTCGGCTGCAGCCGGTTTTTCAACGGGAGCTGCTGCCGGTGCTTCAGACGCCTCAGGCTCAGCCTTTGCTTCGGGCATTTCGCCCGTGGGGGAGGGGGAGTATCCGCCTCTGGACTCACCCTTGGACTCACCTTTGAACTCAGTCTCGAGTTCAGCTTCAGAAGCCGCGCCGGCAGCCTCGGGATGCATCACTGGCGCGGCCTCTGCGACGGGAGCGGCAGGCGTTTCTGCCGGCTCAACTGGCGTCTCGGGCTCAAAAACGGCGGCTTGAGGTGCGGTTTGCGGTGCGGTCTCAGGTGCAGCGATCGGAGCAGCGGGGGCAGAGACAGGAGCAACTGCGGGGGCAGCCGCCGGCGTCGCCGCCGTACGGATTCTTTCGGGAACGGTCTGCCGCGGCAAAGGCTCGAAAGCGGCTGCGGCGGCCTGCGAGGGCGCAAAGGGCGAGGGGCGGCGCACGGCGCGCACCGGCCGCGGCAGGTGCGGAAAGAGACTTTCGGGGACCTGCAGCAGGTCGCTCGTGGCGTCGAAGCTGTGTTGGCAGGACGAGCACTTCACGGGACCGAGCTCGGCCGTCTCCCGGTCGGGAAGCCGCCAGACGCAGCCGCAGTAGGGGCAGCGGGTAACAAAGACCATAAAACGACGGTAAAGAAAAAACGCTTGAATTCCATCGGGTCTCCTCGGGTTTGGCGAGCGGGACCGAAGATCATCGATTGTAACGGCTTGATGTGACGAGGAAGCGCTTTTCGCACACCCCCGCCGGGGCACTGGGGACAGAGACAAGCACGAAGACAAACATGAAAAAAGGAGCCCGGCCGCTTGGGGCGGCAAAGCTCCTTTTTTCTTGGAATGCTCAGGGCAGTCGAATCGGACTGGCGCTTGAACCTCTTAAGCGGCCTTCTTTTGACCTGCGATGCACACCCAGCCTTCCTCGGTCTGCCAGACGATCATCTCGACGCTCGGGTCGGCCTTGCGGTAGACCGCAATGACCTCCTCGGCCTGGCGCGCGAGCACGCCCGAGAGAACGAGGCTGCCGCCCGGCGCAACGCGCGCAAGAAGCGCGGGTGCAAGGAGCTTCAGGGGATTGGAGAGGATGTTGGCGACCACGACGTCGTAGGTCTGCTCGCCCACGGCGCCCGGAAGCACGAAGCGCGCCTTGACGTCGTTGGCCTTGGCATTGGCAGCAGCCGCTTCAACGGCCTGCGGGTCGATGTCGGTGCCGTCGACCGGATCGGCGCCGAGCTTGGCGGCGGCGATGGCGAGAATGCCCGTGCCGCAACCGTAGTCGAGCACGTGCATGCCGGGCTTGATGTGGGCGTCCAACCACTTCAGGCACAGATGCGTGGTCGGGTGCGAGCCGGTTCCGAAGGCAACGCCCGGATCAAGGCGGATGTTGATCGCCTCGGGCGAGGGCGGTTCGTGCCAGGTGGGCACGATCCAGAGCCGGTCGCTGACGCGGGTGGGTTTGAATTGCGCCTGCGTCACCTTGACCCAGTTTTCGTCGGGCACGGCGCTGTCGGACTCGATCTGCGGCACCTCGATGCCGAGCGCCTTGGCGGCGATCGCAGCCGATGTGACGGCATCAAAGTCCTCGGCCACGAGCACGCTCAGGCGCGAGCGGCGCCAAGCAAGCGTCTGGGGTTCAAGGCCCGGCTCGCCATAGAGCGGCACCTCGTCGGGCTTGTCGCGGTCGGCGTCCTCGATCGTGACGCTCATCGCGCCCGCATCAAGGAGCAGATCGCCGAAGTCTTCGGCGCTTTTTTCATCACAGAGAAAATGGACCTCACGCAGCACGTTCGATCTCCTTGCGCATCGACATCCATTCGCCGAGGCGCTTTTCCAGATAGTGAATGCTCGTGCCGCCCTTGTTGAACTCGCTGTCGGCAAGAATCTGCTTGTGAAGCGTGATGTTGGTCGAGATGCCTTCGACGAGCACTTCGGAGAGAGCCACGCGCATGCGCGCCAGGGCCTCTTCGCGGGTCTTGCCGTGCACGATGAGCTTTCCGATCATGCTGTCGTAGTAGGGCGGAACGGTGTAGCCCGCGTAGACGTGGCTATCGAGGCGCACCTCGGGGCCGCCCGGCATGTGCCAGCGGGTGACGCGCCCGGGCGAGGGACGGAACGTGAAGCTGTCCTCGGCGTTGATGCGGCATTCGATCGCGGCGCCGTTCATCACGATGTCGCGCTGGCGCAGCGAGAGACGTTCGCCTGCGGCGATGCGGATCTGCTCGGCGATGATGTCGACGCCCGTGACGAATTCGGTCACCGGGTGCTCGACCTGCACGCGGGTGTTCATCTCGATGAAGTAGAACTCGCCGTTTTCATAGAGGAATTCGAACGTGCCGGCGCCGCGGTAGCCGATGCGGCGGCAGGCCTCGACGCACCGGTTCCCGAGCTTTTCGATGAGCTTGCGCGGGATGCCGGGCGCGGGCGACTCCTCGAGCACCTTCTGGTTGCGGCGCTGCATCGAGCAGTCGCGCTCGCCGAGATAGATGGCGTTCTGGAAGTTGTCCGAGAGGACCTGGATTTCGATGTGGCGGGGATTTTCGAGGAACTTCTCGAGATAGACCTTGTCGGAGCCGAAAGCGGCCTTCGCTTCGGTCTTCGTCATGTTGACCGAGTTGATCAGCGCCGCCTCGGTGCGCACCACGCGCATGCCGCGGCCGCCGCCGCCCGCGCTTGCCTTGATGAGCACGGGGTAGCCCACGCGGCGGGCGATCTCAAGAATTTCCTTGGGATCGTCGGGCAGGGCGCCGTCGCTGCCGGGCACGCAGGGCACGCCTGCGTCGATCATGGCCTTCTTGGCGTTGACCTTGTCGCCCATGAGGCGGATCGTGTCGCCGCGCGGTCCGATGAAGGCAAAGCCGCTTTTTTCCACGCGGTCGGCGAAGTCGGCGTTTTCCGATAAAAAGCCGTAGCCCGGATGAATGGCTTCGGCGTCGGTGACTTCGGCCGCGGAGATGATGGCCGGAATGTTGAGATAGCTTTCAGACGAGGACGCGGGCCCGATGCACACGCTCTCGTCGGCTAAGCGCACGTACATGGCATCGGCGTCGGCCGTCGAGTGCACGGCCACCGTCTTGATGCCCATCGTGCGGCAGGCGCGCTGGATTCGCAGTGCGATCTCGCCGCGGTTGGCAATCAGAATTTTTCCAAACATAGATCTCGATGCTGAATCAATAGGAAAGGGCGCGCGGCTGCTTTTTTCTAGAAAAAGGGCCATGCGCGCCTCTGAAGAGGGCTCCGCTTGAGGCGGAACCCCTGCGGCTGGATTTAAGCGATCACAAAGAGCGGCTGGCCGAATTCAACGGGAGCGCCGTTGTCGACCAGAATCTCCTGAATCACGCCGTCGGTTTCAGCTTCGATTTCGTTGAGCAGCTTCATGGCCTCGATGATGCAGACGGTGTCGCCCGCCTTGACGCGCTGGCCGACGTCGGCATAGGGCTTGGCGCCGGGGCTCGGGGCACGGTAGAAGGTGCCCACCATCGGGGAGTTGATCGTCTTGCGGGGCTCGGCGGAGGCCGCAGGCGCAGCGGCTGGAGCGGTGGGAGCGGGCGCTTCGACGGGCGCAGGGGCGGCAGCGGCCGCCGCGGCGATAGCCGCCGACGCTGCGGAAGGCGTCGGCACGACGAGCGCCGGGGCCGTCGTGTTTTCCTTGCGGTTGACAATGCGGACGTGATCCTCGCCTTCGGTGATTTCGAGTTCGGCCACGCCGCTTTCGCTGACGAGGTCAATGAGCGTCTTTAATTTGCGAAGGTCCATTTTGTATGTCTCTTTAAGTGAAGAATTCGGTTGGGCGATGCGTGCGCGATAAAGGCGCTTTCCGCAGCCTCAGAAAGGTCGTTGAAGGTCGTTGAAAGGTTGTCGAAATGCCGGCCTCAACGGGCGGGCTTTACTCTCGGGCGGATGCGTACGGCCTTGAAGAAAGAGGAAAAATTGTCAGGCTCCAGGTGCGGCGGCCGCTTCCGCGCCCGAATTTGTCGTTAACTGTCATTAACTACGAAACTTTTCCCGCTATTGTCATTATTTTGTTATATGTTGGCAAGTGTTTTTTGACGGAAAATGGGGATCAAAGTCAAAAAACCATCCTAACGGATGATATCCGGGCACTTTTTTGGGGCTTTTTGAGCCTCTTTTGCGGGTCGGATGCGGAAAAACGCCAATAGCAACTCACTCGCGCGCGGGTTCGGCGACGGCTTTAAAAACCGCGCCATTTTTTTCATAAAAAATTTACGCAAAGAAAGTCCGACGGCAGGATCGGGCGATCAGCTCTCAAGACTTTCGAGCGCCGCGCGCAGGCCCGCGGCGTTGATGCGTCCCTGTGCCTCCCAGGACGCCTGATGCGCGTCGGGGTGGCGGCGAAACGGGTTGCGGCTGCGGTCGATGCTTGCGCGCACGTCAAAGCGCACGCCTTCGGCCTCGTGGGTGCGCGGCGAAAAGATGAGCGCGCCCAGCGACTCAAGCGGCTCGGGCATGGCCGAGCGAGGGCTGTCGACGGGTTCGAACTCGATGCGCCGGTCGATGAGCGCTGCCTCAACGAGCTTGACGTCGTCGCAGAAGACGTCGAGCACGATGTTGCTTTCCTCATGCGCGCAGCCGTTTAGGACGGCGCCCGTGAGAAAGGCGTCGAATTCCGAGAGCGACTCAAGAAGCGCGAGCGCAAGCGAGCGTTTGCGGGCGAGCACCTGCGCGTGCTCCTCAGGACAGAAGATGGCGTAGTGCTCGCGCACGGCGGCCTCGATCTCGGCCGAAGAGGGAATGGCGTTGGCGGGAACCTTTCCGAGGGTGGCGCGCAGGTCGTCGAGGACTCGGGCGCGGGCGCCGGCCCAGTCCGAGGCGTTTTCTGCAATGTCAGCGGCAATGCGCTGGGCGGTTTCCAAACGCAGACGGTCAATATCAGGCATGGGAAAGTGGCTCGAGTACAATCCGTTCGGGCAAAATCTAAACCATCGAGCGCCGTTTGAAAGCGGCTTTTCGCCCTGTCCGCGCAAACGGCGGCGGCAGGAAGGAAAAGGCCGCATTCTAGGCCGCATTTGAGAAGCTTTTCTTCGCAAGTCTCCCGTCGGGATACAGTGAATTGTGCATTTCCCCGCGGCGGACTTCTTCCCGGAATCGTCTATGCATATCCATATTCTTGGCATCTGCGGCACCTTCATGGGCGGCATCGCGCAGCTTGCTCTTGCCGCTGGCCATCGCGTCACGGGCAGCGACGCGCACGTCTATCCGCCGATGAGCGATCAGCTTCGCGCCACCGGCATCAAGCTCATCGAGGGCTACAGTGCGGAGACGCTGGCCGTCAAGCCCGACATTTGGGTGATCGGCAACGCCATCTCGCGCGGCAATCCGCTTCTTGAGGCGATTTTGAACGCCCGCGAGCCCTACACCTCCGGGCCGCAGTGGTTGGCCGAGAACGTGCTCGGCTCCCGGCGCGTGATCGCCGTGGCGGGCACGCACGGCAAGACCACGACGACCTCGATGATCGTGCATATTCTGAAGACCTGCGGCATGGACCCGGGCTACCTCGTGGGCGGCGTGCCGCAGGAGCAGAAGGTTTCGGCGATGCTCGGGAAGTCCGATAGCTTCGTTGTCGAAGCCGACGAGTACGACACGGCCTTTTTCGACAAGCGAAGCAAGTTCGTGCACTACCGTCCCTGGACGGCGGTCCTGAACAACCTTGAATACGATCACGCCGACATCTTCGAAAACTTGGCCGCGATCGAAACGCAGTTTCATCACTTGGTGCGCACGATTCCGTCCGAGGGCCTGGTCATTGCGAACGCACAAAGCGAGGCCTTGGGCCGCGTGCTTAACCGCGGGTGCTTCAGCCGCCTTGAGCGCTTCAACGATCCCGAGGGCTGGAGTATTGACGAAAACCGCGTGGTGCGCCTTGCGGGCGTAGAACAAGGTGTTCTCACGATGCAGGCCCCGGGGCGCCACAACGCAAGCAATGCGTTGGCAGCCATTGCCGCCGCGCACGATGCGGGCGTCGACGTGAAGGATGCGATTGCCGCCATGGAGAGCTTCTTGGGCGTCAAGCGCCGCCTGGAGAAAAAGGGCGAAGTCGCAGGCGTCGAGGTGATCGACGACTTTGCGCACCATCCGACCGCTATCTGCGAGACGACCGCGGCGCTGCGCTCGCGCGTGGGCCGTTCGCGGCGCATCATCGCGGTCTTTGAGCCGCGAAGCAACACGATGAAGCTTGGGACGATGAAGGCGCGCCTGCCTGAGGCTTTGGCCGACGCCGAGCGCGTCTACTGCTACCGCGGCAAGGGCGTCGACTGGGATCCGGCAACGGCGCTGCTGCCGCTTGGCATGAAGGCGCACACCTTCTCGGGCGAAGTCGATGAGCTTGCCAAGGTCGTTGCAAGCGACGCCCGTGCGGGCGACGTGATCCTCTGCATGAGCAACGGCAGCTTCGGCGGCATTCACGCCAAGATTCTCGAGGAGCTCAAGCGTCTGCACCCGCAGGCGGCCTGATTGGGCGGCGAGATCTACGCTTGAAGACATTCATGTCCGACGTTCTTTTGTACATGCACGGCTTTCGCTCGAGTCCGCTTTCTGCGAAGGCGCGGATTCTGGGCGAGCATTGCCGCGCGCATGGCGTTGCCTTCAGCGCCCCCGATCTCTCGGTTGCGCCCCTTGCGGCCGTACAAAGGCTGCAGGAGGAGTACGAGCGCCTTGCAAGCACGGGCGCGCGCGTGGTTCTTGCGGGCTCCAGCCTCGGGGGCTTTTACTGCGCGTGGCTAGCCGAGCGCACGGGAGCGCGCGCAGCGCTCATCAACCCTGCGGTCAGCCCCTGGCGCGTGGTGAAGAACTACCTGGGCGAGCAGACGATCTACGGCACGACGCGCACGATCTACGTTTCCGGATCCTATGAAAGCGAACTCCTGAAGCTTCGCACGCCTGCCTTTGACGATCCCTCGCTCGTGCTGCTCGTACTGGCTACGGGCGACGAGCTTCTTGACTGGCACGAGGCGGCGGCGCTTTATGCCGCGTCGCCCTCGATCGTCGTCGACGGGAGCGACCACGGCATGAGCGATTTTGAAGAACACGCCGAGGTCGTGCTGCGCTTTCTTTTGGCCGAGACGCACGCACGGGATCTCATTTCCAACGGCAAAGAACAATAAAAAGAACACCGAAAGAGTCCTTTCGGTACACGAGTGGTTTTTTTGATGAATCTATTTTTTGAAGAAGACGGCGCCTTCAAGGCGGGAACCATCCTCAAGCAGGACGGCAACAGCTACCAGGTCGAGCTTTCCACCGGAAAGCGCGTCAAGGTCAAGGGCGGACATGTGTTTTTCGAGTTCGGCGCTCCGGCTCCCGCGCAGTTTCTTGCGCAGGCCAACGAGGAGGCCGCACAGATCGATCCGGGCTTTCTCTGGGAAGTCGCACCCGACGAGGAGTTTTCCTACGACGACGTCGCAGGCGACTACTTTTCCAACCCCACGGCGGCCAATCGCGCGGCGGCGCTCATTGCGCTTCATACAAACCCCGTGTACTTCTACCGCAAGGGGCGCGGGCGCTACCGCAAGGCCCCCGAGGACATTTTGAAGCGCGCGCTTGAGGCCGTGGCGCGCCGTCAGGCGCTCGAAGAGCGCCGCCGGCAGATGACGGCCGAGATGGTCGCGGGGAAACTTCCCGCCGAAATCGCCGCCAAGAGCTATGAGCTTCTGCTGCACCCGGACAAGAACGGGATCGAATGGAAGGCGATGAGCGACGCGGCGGCCGAAACCCGTCAGTCGCCGCTGCGCCTGATGCTCGCCTTGGGCGCCGTGCGCAGTCCCTGGTACTGGCACGTGGAATCGTTTTACATCGAAAACTTCCCGCGCGGCCGCGGCTTTCCGGCAGGACTTCCGGAACCTGCGGCGCTCGGAGGCGACCTGCCGCTTGCAGACATGCGCGCCTTCTCGATTGACGATTCGTCGACCACGGAAATCGACGACGCCACGAGCGTCGAGCATCTCGGCGACGGGCACACGCGCATCGGCATTCACATCGCAGCGCCCGCCTACTTCATCGACCGCGACAGCCCCGTCGACAAGGTGGCGCGCTCGCGCATGTCGACTGTGTATGCGCCGGGTCTGAAGACCACGATGCTCCCCGAGAACTGGATTCATGCGGCAAGTCTCGACGCGGGCTGCGCGGTGCCGTGCCTGTCGCTTTACGCCGTGATCGACGACGAAACCTTCGGCGTTCTTTCGACCGAAACGCGGCTTGAGCGCGTGGCCGTCACCGAAAACCTTCGCATCGACAAGCTTCAGGACTTGATTACCGAAGAGCGCCTTGAGAGCGGGGCGCTTGACTTCCCCTGGGCCGACGAGATCGCCTACCTGTGGCGATTCGGCAAGGCGCGCCGCGCGCTGCGCGAGGAGCGTCGCGGCAAGCCCGAGATGAAGCGCCGCGTCGACTGGTATATCGAACTCGATGGTGAAGGCGAAAACGCCCGCATCACCATCAAGGGCCGCATGCGCGGCGAGCCCCTGGACCTTCTCGTTGAAGAGTCGATGGTCTTTGCCAATGAGACCTGGGGCCTGTGGATGGAAGAGCACAAGGTCGCGGGCATCTACCGCAGCCAGCGCATGGGGCGCGTGCGCATGAGCACGATTCCGGGGCCGCACGACGGTCTTGGGGTGCTTCGCTATGCGTGGTCCACGTCGCCTCTGCGCCGCTACGTCGACCTCGTCAACCAGCGTCAGATGATTGCCGCGCTCGAAGGCCGCGCGCCCGCCTTTCAGGGCAACGATGCCGACCTCTTCGGGATTGTCAGTCAGTTTGAAACCGTCTACGAAACCTATAATGATTTTCAGAGACGCATGGAACGCTACTGGTCGCTGCGCTGGATCGAGCAGGAGGGTCTCAAGGAGGTTGAGGCCGTGGTCGTCAAGGCCGAGCTCGTGCGCATCGACGGTCTGCCCTTCATGCAGCGCATCCCGGGGTTGCCCGAGCTTGAGCGCGGACAAAAGATCCGGCTTGCGGTGCTCGGCGTGGACTACATCGAGCTTTTGATTGAAACCAAGCTCCTTGAAGTGCTCGACGAGACCGACGAGGTCGACGAGTCCGAAGGCGAACCCGAGGTGGCCGAGGTGCCTGAAGCGCCGGAGGCTCCCGATGCCGATGCGGCGGCAGCTGCCGCACCGGCTTCCGAGGAGGGGGCCGCAGCGGCGCCTCAGACGCCGACGATCGGCGCCTGATCAGCCTGACCAGCCTGATCGGGCTGATCGCAGGGATGCGTTCTCAGGGGAAAAGCCGCTGGCGCGTGCGGTTTTGCACAGCGGCATTTCGAAGACAGTCAGAGAAGAAGGATAAGAAGATGAAAAAATTCTATGTTTTCGGTCATCCCGTCGAACATTCCCTTTCGCCGCGCATTCACGCCATGTTCGGCGAACAGTGCCACATTGAACTCGACTACCGCACCTACGACATTGAGCCGGGCGGCTTCATCGAATGCGTCGGACGCCTGCGCCGCGAGGAGAACCCGGCGGGCGCCAACGTGACGGTGCCCTTCAAGCAGGATGCGGCCGACTACTGCACGCAGCTCACCGAGCGCGCACGCGCGGCCTGCGCGGTCAACACGATGACCTTCGACGGCGACCGCGTCTATGGCGACAATACCGACGGCGTGGGCTTTCTGCATGATCTGACGCAGCGCTGCGGCGTTGCCGTGCGCGGCAAGCGCATCCTCATCGTCGGCGCGGGCGGCGCAGCCCGCGGCGTCGTCTCGGCCTTAAAGGGCGAAGGTTGCGCAAGCATCACGATCGCCAACCGCACGCTTGAGCGCGCGGTGGCGCTTGCCAAGGAAATGGGCGTTGCCTCGGCGGCCTTTACCGACCTCGGCACGGGCTTTGATGTTGTGGTGAACGCTACGAGCGCCGGCCTTTCCAACGCCGCGCCCGCCGTTCCCGGCACGATCTTCAAGGGCATTGAGGTCGCCTACGATCTCTTTTATGCCAAGAGCCCCACGCCCTTCATGCGCCTTGCGGCCGAATCGGGCGCACTGCGCGTTGAAGACGGTCTCGGCATGCTCGTTGAGCAGGCCGCCGAAAGCTTCAAGGTGTGGTTCGGTGCACGGCCCGACACCCGTGCGGTCTACGCAGCGCTGCGCGGATAACGTGGTCAACCGATGAATCCCTGAACCCTTTTTTCGGGCTTTGGCCCGGGAAAGGAATCTGACGAGGGGCGCCTTCGGGCGCCCTTTGTCGTTCATGGAAGGCGGCAAGGGCCGTGCCTCTCCTTCAGAGCCCGCGGCCGGATGCGATGGCCCCCCCCCGATTTCTCTTCTACACTTGATGCTCGGAAAGCCTGCCCTCCGGGCGAAAGAAGCGACAGAGAAGACAGACAGAGGCGGGCAGGCAGACGAAGGAGCCGCAAGATGCTGCACAACGAAGACGAGCAGAAAAGCGAAGACGAGCGGAAAAAGCAGACGGTCGGTGTTGTAGAAGCTGACGAAGCAAAGGCCAGACGCCGCGACTTCACGCTCATGGCCGTTTTGGGCGTCGCGCACGGGCTCTCGCACTTCTTCCACCTCGTCATCCCGCCGCTTTTTCCCTGGATCATCCCCGAGTTCGGCACGAGCTTTGCACAGATGGGAAGCGTGATGACGCTCTTTTTCATCACGAGCTCGCTCGGCCAGGCCGCAAGCGGCGTTCTCGTTGACCGGTTTGGGGCGCGCGTGTGTCTCTATGCGGGCGTAGGGCTTCTGACGGCCGCAGGTTTTCTCTTTTCACTCGCGCCCGGGTGGCTTTGGTTTTATCCGGCCGCGGCCATGGCGGGGCTTGGAAACAGCGTCTTTCACCCGGCCGACTATTCGATCATGAACCGCGCCATCAAGCGCGAGCGGCTTCCCAAGGCCTTCTCGGTGCACTCGGTCGTGGGAAACATCGGCTGGGCGGCCGCACCCGTGCTGATGGCGGGCATTGCCTCGGCGACCGGCAGCTGGCGCGCGGCCGCGGCAACGGCAGGCGTGCTGGCGGCACTTGTGCTCGCGTTGCTCGTCTTTCACCATGAGCTTCTGGCCCATGCATCGGCCGTCAAGCCGGCTGCGCAAAAGGCTGTCGGCCCCAAGAGCGAAGAGGCGGAGCAGGAAAAGGGTGGAGGATTTGCCTTTCTTGCCGTGGCGGCGGTGTGGCTGTGCTTTTTCTTCTTTTTCTTCAACTCCTTTGCCTTCGGGACGCTGCAAAACTTCGCGCCCTCGATCTTTCGTGCGGTCTATGGGTTGAGCCTTGAGGTGTCGACGGCGAGCCTGACGGCCTACATCGTGGGCTCGACGATCGGGATTCTCCTTGGCGCCTCGGTTGCCGAGCGCTTTCAAAAAAGCGACCGCGTGATCGCCTGCAGCATGACGATGTCGGCCGTGATGGCATTGCTTTTGGCAAGCACCGCCCTGGGCCCCGTGAGCGTGTTGCCGTTGATGGCCCTCATGGGCCTGGGCGTGGGGATTTCGACGCCCTCGCGCGACCTTCTGATCGGCGGCACCTGCCGCAGCTTTCTTGGCACCAACAGCTTCGGGCGCGTCTACGGCTTTACCTACTGCGGCATGGACGTGGGGCAGACGCTCGCGCCCTTGGTTGCGGGGCCGCTCTTGGATGCCGGACACTATTCGCTTGCGCTCGTACTTGCCGCGGCGCTTCAGGTCTGCGCCGTGGGCACGGCTCTGGGCGTGGGGCGCAGCCGCCGCGGTGCGGCGCAGGCCTAACTCCAAGGCCAACATCGCGCAAAGAGGACGCAGACCATGACGAGATCAGAGGATTCAACCGCAAGGAATGCTGACCGCCCCCGGCGCGTCATCACGCGCTGCGATCAGGTTTCGGGCTACGTCGAGGTCTACGGCCGCGAGGGGTCGGAAACCGAGGAGAAGCTCTTTTTCCGCCGGATGGGACTTTTAAAGAGCTTTGAGGAGACGAGCGTGCTTCTTCAAGGCACGAGCGGGTTGGACGAAACGTACGACGCCTGGGGGACGTCGGATGAATACGGCCCCGACTTTCTGGAGTCGCTGCGCGATGGGGATCCGAAGTCGATCGTGCAGTTTGTCTTCATCGCCGTCGTGATTTTCATCGCCTTCATCACGGGCGCACTGGAGCTGTAGAAGGGGGTAGCAGGGGGACCGCAGGCGACCTGCGCAACCGAGATTTCCAACTGGGCTTTTCACCACGCGGCTTCAGGGCGGCGGGGCGTTTCGTTGTACAATCCGCCGCGGTGCTTCTGCGGGGCTCTTTTTACGGCCTCTTGCGGCCCTCCGTGGCTTTCTCGCGGGGCATCCATCAGGCCGAAGCGCTGCATTGGCTGCCGGCGCGCATTCCTACCCTAGGACTGACCGAGCGTCCTTTTTCTGAAAGACAAAGTCGACGTGGTTTTGTCATGAACGCGCGGTACGCTTTGAGCTTTGCTGCCGGCGGTTCGGCCGGCAGGCGATTTTTGGCCTGGCCGCTTTTATCGGCTTGCCGGTTGTTTCAACAGACCTCCTTCACCTTCACAAAGGAAAGCGCGTCGTGACGGATATCGAACCTCGTGAAAAAGACGACTTCGAGTACGAAGATGCAGACGATCTGCTTTCTCGTGATCCCGAAGAAGCCAGCCGCGCTCTGGAGCGCATCACCCAGATCTTCAGCGAAGCCGCCGAGAGGGGCGAGCAGCCCGAGCCCGATCCGGACAACCCGGACATGGCAGCGCTCGACGCGCGCGGGCTCTCCGAACTGCGCGAGGTGATCGAGGAGCTGCACCCGGCCGACATCGCCTACGTCCTTGAGGCCCTGCCGCAGGACGAACGTCTCACCGTCTGGAGCGTGGTGCGCCCCGACCAGGAAGGCGACGTCCTCGTCGAGGTGGGCGACGGGGTGCGCGAAACCCTGATCGAGACCATGAACCACGCCGACCTCGTCGACGCGGTCGAGGGTCTGGATACCGACGAGATCGCCGACCTCGTCGACGACCTGCCGCCCGATGTGGTGGCCGAGGTTCAGGAAGGTCTTTCGCACGAAGAGCGCGCACAGCTGCGCGCGGCCATGAGCTACCCCGAGGACAGCGTGGGTGCGCGCATGGACTTCGAGATGATCTCGATTCGCCAGGACGTGACGCTTGAGATCGTGCTGCGCTTTTTGCGGCGCTTTGAGACGCTGCCCGACCATACCGATCAGGTCTTCGTGGTCGACCGTCAGGGGAAATTCCAAGGGTCGCTGCCGGTGAGCCAGATTCTGGTGCACGATCCCTCCACCTCGATTGAAAGCCTCATTCAAAGCGACATCCTCACGCTCAACCCGTTGGACGATGCTTCCGACGCCGCCCAGGCCTTCGAGCGCTACGACCTTGTGAGCGCGCCCGTGGTCGTTGAGGCGGGGCGCTTGGTCGGGCGCCTCACGGTGAACGAAGTGGTCGACGTCATTCGAGAAGAAAGCGAAGAGGACGCCTACGCGGCCGTGGGTCTGGATGAGGATCAGGATATTTTCGGCAGCGTCTGGGACGCTGCAAAAAGCCGCTGGGTGTGGCTGGGCGTCAATCTCTGCACGGCCTTTTTCGCTTCGCGCGTGATCAGCGCCTTTGACGGCACGATCGCCCGCGTGGTGGCGCTTGCTGCGTTGATGCCCGTGGTGGCGGGCATGGCCGGCAATTCAGGCAACCAGACATTGACGCTCATCGTGCGCTCGATGGCAATCGGCCAGGTGACCGAAGCCAACACCATGCGCCTCATACGAAAGGAAATGCTTGTGGCGCTCATCAACGGCTTGGTCTGGGGGTCGATTGCGGGCCTGTGCGCGTGGCTTCTTTACTTCGACAGCCCGCAGGGCATGATGCTGGGGGGAGTGATGGCGCTCGCGATGCTTCTAAACATCGTGCTTGGCGCTGCGATGGGTCTTGCGGTGCCGCTGGCGCTTAAGTACTTCGGAAAGGACCCCGCGATGGGGGGCTCGGTGCTTCTGACCTTCATGACCGACTCAGGGGGCTTTCTCATCTTTCTAGGACTTGCGACGGTGTTCTTCGCGTAAGTGTCAGGCCCCAGGATTTACCGCCATCTTTGGATTCTCAATCAAAACGCCCGCAGGGAAACGACTTCCGAGGGCGTTTTGCTTGAGTTCTTGATTTTTCTTTTTTCCTCTACTTCCACGTGACGCCGTGCAGACCCGCAATGCGGCCGCCCACGGGCGCGGGCAGGCAGCCGGCGTGGCGCTCGGCCTGCGCCTTGACGTAATCGGTGAGGACCGCGATGTCGGTGACGCCCGTTTCAAGCAGCGGATCCGTGCGGCCTGCGGCAAGCATGCGGGCGCGCGCCTTGGCAAGCATCGAGAACTTGTCGCCGCCCTGGGCGAGGTATTCGTTGGTGACGATGCGGTAGGTCTTTTCGGGATCGAGCGTCGTCCAGTTTCCGTCTTCGTCGCGGATTTCGATTCTGGCCACGCGTTTTCCGACAGGCACCTCACGGGCTTTGTCGACCACGCGGTAGCGGATGGCGGCCGTCTGCAGCAGCCGGGGGCCTGCGACGTCTTCGTCCGAGAGCCCGTGCTCAAGGGCCGCGCTGATGTCGCTTCCCGTGAGGTCAAGAAGCGCGAGGCGGTTTCCAAACGGGTGGATGTTCATCAGGTCGGCATAGGTGACGGTACCCGCAGGAAGCCCCGCGCGAATCGAGCCGCCGTTTAAAAGCGCAGCCGTCGCGCCAAACCGTCGGCCGAAGGCAAGATACGCGTCGGCCGTGAGCATCGCCGAGGGGCATTCGGCCTCGCGGCAGTAGTCAAGGCCGTCCTCTCCCATGTCGGGCGCTTCGGCCACGGGCTTTTTGATCGCATCCTTGATCGCTTCGGCCTGACGAAGGACGATGGCTTCGATTTTCTCGTCGACGGGCATGTCGGGCGTGAGCTCGCGCAGTTCGCCCGCGTAGGAGGCAACGCGCCCTTCTTCGTCAAAGACAATCGTCACCGAGCCCGCAAAGCGCGCGGCAAGTCCTGCCTGCACGATGAGCGAGCGGCTGCCGTCGGGACCCGCGACGACCGTGGGATAAGGGCCTTCGGTGTGCGGATGTTTGCCGAGCACGCTGTGCGTGTGGCCGCCCACGAAGAGGTCGACGCCTGATACCGCTGCAGCAAGCTTCTGGTCGACGTCGTAGCCCAAGTGCGTGAGGGCGATGATGTGCTTGATGCCCTGGTTTTTCAGTGCGTTGACGGCTTCCTGCAGCGCCTTGGCGCGGTCGGCAAAGTGGGTCTGCGGACACGCTTTGGAGATCTCGACGACCTCGTCGTTTGAAAGCCCGATGATGCCGACCGGCATGCCCGAGATGGTCTTCACGACATAGGGCGCAAGGCGCGATTGGGCTAATGCACAGGAGCCCTCGCGCACGAGGTTTGCCGAGACCACGGATTTTCCGGCCTCGATGAGCGCATCGACGTAATGCGCGGCGCTCTCGCAGCCGAGGTCAAGCTCGTGGTTGCCGAGCGTGACGACGTCGTAGGGCATGGCCGATTCGATCGCATAGGCAAAGGCGTCATGCCCGGTGCTGAAAAAGAGCGACCCCTGCCAGGCGTCGCCCGCATCAAGCGCAAGGACGTTTTTCGTGCGGCGCCGTTCGCTTTCGATAAAGGCCGCAATCCGTCCGTAGCCTCCTGTGCATCCTTTGGAGGACAGGCATGGCTGGCCGCGGGAGGTGCTTCCTGCAGCAAAGCTGTGCGTGTCGTTGACGTGCACGACGGTAAGCGTCAGGGGCGGCGCTTTTTCTGAATTCTCTGAAGAGGCTGCGGCGTCCGCGCCGAGGAGGCCGAGGGCTGCAAACAGCCCGGCGGCGAGAAAGGGAAGGCGCTCTTTGAGGGGGTGGTGCATGAGTGGAAGCCTGAAGGCGCGACAAACGAAGGCGCGGAAACGAAATGTTGCGATTGTATGCACGAAATTTCAACGACGCCCGTTGTTTTCGCCTCTTAGGCCTACGACAAAGTGCCGGGGTCGATGTAGAGTACTCGTATAACAACCGTAAGATGACGGCGTCTTCGCCCCGTCGATTTTCCCCGACGATTTGCGTTGACTGCGAGGGGATTCCGAAGGCGCCTCGGCAAGGAATAAAAAAATGAAAAAGCTCATGCTCTGCACGCTCTCGGCCCTCGTTCTTGCGGGTTGCGCCAACGACGGCTCGGTCTACCGCTCCGACGTCTACACCGCCTATCAGGTCAATCAGGCCCAGGAGGTGAAGGTCGTGCGCATCATTTCCGTGATGCCCGCGCGCGTGGCCGTGGGCAACGCCTCGGGCCGCGAGGAAGGCCTGCAGGTGGGCGCCATTCTGGGCGCTCTTGCGGGCGCCGCGGTGGGCGCTTCGGTGAGCAACTCGCCCGACGCGGTGGTGGCGGGCACGATCGCAGGCGGCGCCCTGGGCGGTCTCGGCGGCCGTGCGGCAAGCGGCCGCAGTCAGAATCTCGTCGACGGCGTGCAGATCACCTTCCGCATGGGCGACAAGATCTACAACTCGGCCCAGGTCGGTCGCGTGTGCGAATTCCGCGTGGGCGACGCCGTGATGATCTCGCCCTCGCCCAACGAAACCCGCATCCAGCCTAACAACCCCTACGGCTGCGGCCAGAGCAAGTAGTCATTCGGAGAGCAATCCATGAAAAAGCTTCTCATCGTGGCCGCCGCCCTTGCGGTGACCGGCTGCACGACGGCGCAGAACAAGACGCCGATCAATCCTCCGCCCTATCAGACCCAGGTGCCCGAAGAGTACGTGGGCGTCGTTCCGCCCGACTACCCGGCCCAGCAGCAGTCCACGGCCTACCCGGGCTATCCGGGTTACTACGGCGATCCGGTTCAGCAGCAGATCGAGGACGTGCGCCGCAACTACGAGGAGGTGCGCTACAAGGCCCAGCAGCAGCTTGATGCCCGTCGTGCCGCCGCGGCCCAGAAGGCCAAGGCCGAGGCCGAAGAGCGTGCGCGCACCGAGGCGCGCCAGGCGGCCGCTCGTCAGGCTGCCGCCAAGGAAGCCGCCCGCAAGGCGCAGCGCGAGGAAAAGTACGAGGACGAGCAGCGCGCTCTGGATCTGCAGATGAAGCGCCTCGAGGTGCGCAAGGCTGAAAGCGAAGTGAAGGTGCAGGAAGCCGTCGACAACAAGAAGGTCGAGCGCGCCGATGAACTCGTCGACGTCTACATTGAAAACCAGCGCAGCGGCGTGCGTCAGGGACGCTAGCAAGTTCTAAAACCGCAGCCAGTCGGCCTGTGGCCAGAAAGTAAAACGGGCGCGAAGGGAGGAAAAACCCTTCGCGCCCGGACTCTGTCCGGAGATTGGAGACGGTCGGCCGCGAGAGTTGCCCGCTTTGGCTTTATTTGTCGCCGAAGAGGCGCTTTAATTCATCGGGGATGCCCTTTTTGACGGGCTCGACATGCTCTTCCTTGAGCATCGTCGATGAAAGCTCGGTTGCGGTGTACTCCTCGGCGATCACGTCGTGGTAGTAGGCCGCCGGTTCGGCTGAATTCAAAAAACGCTCGGCCGTGATTTGCCCGACGTCTTCATATCGCAGCACCCGGTTGGTGTCGATCTCGATGTCGAGATAACCGTGCATGGGGTCATACCCCGCCGAGACAATGCCTCCGCGATGAATGGGTCTGCGTTTCATGAAGAACTCCTGAGCCTAAGCCAAGCTCTTTGCACGATTGTATCCCAACGGCAGTAGGCAAGAAGTCCCGAGGGTCTTGAAAAGGTTTTCAAAGATAACGAAAGGGACGGCTCCCGTTGCGTCGGGGAGGACCGTCCCTTTTTTGCGTCCCGACGAGAACTCGTCAGGCTCGCGGCAAGCGGCAAGCGTCCTAGCGCAGGATCGTCAGGCGATGCACGTCGACCGTGTTGGGTTCGGCGAACTCCTTTTCATATTCGCCTTCAAGACGCACCTTGGTCTTGGGATCGACGCGCTGGCCGGCGAAGACGCGGTCGTCGATCTCAACGACGATCTGGCCGGTGGCGTCCTTGAAGGTGTAGTCCTCGTGGCCCACCTGGTCGACGAGGTAGCCCTCGAGCACCACGAGCTGGTCGTCCTGACCGTTGGCCTTGAGCTGCTGCACCGAGATGACCTTGCTCGGACCGCCCACGAACTGGGCGCTCGCGGTGGTGGCGGCGAAGGCGGCGACGGTTGCACAGAGGGCGGCGGCGAGAATCGAAGTCTTGGTAGCACGCATGATGTTTCTCCATCCAAAAAGTATCTTGCTTGAATCAGCTGTCGGAAGACGAACCTTTTCGTGTCTGGCTGCGCGGGGTTTTGATGTCCTGTTGTCCCCTCTTTCGGGAGCGTTTCGCGAGGCGTTCGTCCTTGTTGATTCGTATTGTGAACGTGCTCTCTTAGCGAAGGCATAGCGCTCGGGCTAAGTTTTCGCAAAGTCTTCGTAAAGCCTTTTGCCTGGCGTAAACAGGGCGTGAGAAAGGCGTAAACGAGTTGTCCGAGCTCCGGGATCCGGAGGGATTGAACCCATGATCCGGCTCGTCCGGACGGGCAATGAAAGGACGAAAGAAGGAAGGGGCGGAAAGCCGCTTCAAACTACGGCTTGAGGCCCGCGGCGCGCACCACGCAGTTCTTGCAGTGCACGAGTTCGGCCTCGGACTCTTCGCCCGGGTGATGGTAGTGGCTTGCCCAGCTGCAGATCTGCCGCAGGAAGGGGACGAGTTCGCGGCCCTTGTTGTCGAGGTCGTACTCCACGCGCGGGGGAATCTCGGCAAACTGCTCGCGCCGCACGAGGCCGTCGGCGATCATTTCCTTGAGCGTTGCCGCAAGCACCGTGTCGGTGATGCCGTCGAGGTTCTTCTTGATTTCTCCATAGCGAAGCGCACCGGCGGAAAAAAGCAGGCACAGAATGCGCGACTTCCAACGGCCGCTCACGAAATCCAGAGCGTGTTCAAGCGGGCAGCGCAGGTCTTTGGGGAGTTTGGGCTGATACATAAAACGTACAGGAACGGCGTACCGAAAACGACGTACCGGGTTAATCCTCGACAAAGCCGAGCATAACACCGGATTTAGCAAAGTCGCGCCAAAAATCTCGGCGTTTACCCTCGGTGTTCGTGCGGGTTTTTGTTTTGTGGTTTTCCCTTTACAACTTTCGGGGAAGGTACTAGATCGTTCGGAGGTCTTGCAAATCCTGATGCTCAGCATTTTCTGAGTAAATCATTGTTTGCTTAAGGTCTTTTTTCGGCTATCGGCGGCCAATAGAATCGGTCAAGAGTCAAAGGAAATACGGATCCCCCGACGACGAAAATTTCCAACGTTTTCCGGCACCCAAAAAACGGCCGGTACCCCAAGGACGTTTTCGCGGCATTCCCACAAAAGAACACAGAAAGACGGATCCGTAGGAACGAGGAGAGTTTCTTTTTTTCCAAGAATGGCGCGCCTCCGTTTAAGAGGGCAATCAGGCCGGAAGAGGGCGGTTGTTTTTTCCCTTTTTTCCGGTGCGCCGTCGGTTCATCAGGGCAGCCGTTGCGCCCGCCGCAGTCTTTCCGCAGTCCGTTTCTGCGGGGGCGTTCTTGAAGAGTTCTCGTCGGGCCTTGCGCCGGTCTTCGTATTTCTTCTCTGACAGCTACAACAACGAAAGTAGGAGAAGACGACGATGTCAGACCTCAACGTTCCTCGAATCTCCAGACGTACGCTTTTGGGCGCCGTCGGTGCCGGGGCGGCGACAGCCTCGATGGGCTGGGCGGCCGTCAAGCAGGAAGTCGAAGCGCTGCAGAAAAAAGGCTGGAGTGCGCATCCCGTGGCCTGCTGCGTGTGCGGCGCGCGCTGCGGACTGCTTGCCATGCACAAGGACGGCGAAAAGCCCTCGCGCAAGACCGTACGCATTCTTCCCAATCCCGATCATCCCCAGCGCGGCTACTGCGGCCGCGGCGCGCAGGCGCTCTGGGCGTGGGATCATCCGATGCGCATCAAGAAGCCCTTGAAACGCAAGGGAGAGCGAGGCTCGGGCGAATTCGAAGAAATCTCCTGGGACCAGGCGTTAAACGAAATCGCCGGCAAGCTCAAGGCCATCGTCGAAAAGTACGGCGAGCGCTCGGTGCTTCTCACGAGCCACAACTTCACGGCCTACCAGAACTGGTTTGCCCATCCGCTGGGAACGCCCAACGTCATCAATCACTCCTCGACCTGCAACTCGGCCTCCACCCTTGGTCGCCGCATGATCTTCGGGCCCACCTTCTCGGGTCTGGGCAAGGTCGAGCCCGACTACAGCCACGTGCGCTACCTCCTTCTCGTGGGCCGCACCCTCAACTGCGCCATGGGCGTCTTCTCGACGGCTGCCTATGCACGTGAGCACGGCGCGCGTCTCGTCTTCGTTGATCCGCGCATGCCCGAAGGCGCTCTGGGCGAATCCGAATGGATTGCGATTCGTCCCGGCACCGACGCGGCGTTCCTGCACGCGATCATTCACGTGGGCCTCAAGGAAAACCTCTGCGACCTCGAGTGGGTGCGCAAGTGGACCAATGCGCCGTGCCTGGTGAAGGACGACCTCACGCCCATCGTCGAAGAGATGGTGCACGCGGGCGGCCGCAAGCGCATGTTTGCCGTGATCGACGAAAAGACGGGCGAGATGCGCTTCCAAGGGCCCAAGTTGAACGACAAAGGCGCTCCCGTGGGCTTTGACGAAGACCCAGCGGTGCGGCCTGCGCTTGACTGGCAGGGCGAAGTGGCTCTCGCCGACGGCAGCCGCGTGCATGCGCGCACGGTTCTTTCGGCCTTCCGCGAAGTCAACAACAAGTACACGCCCGAGGCCGCGGCTAAGCTCACCGGGATTCCCGCAAAGCGCATCATCGAGACCGCGCGCGACTTCTTTGAGCTGGGCGGCGTCTGCGACGACGGCTGGTACTCGTCTCGAAACGGCAACGACGTCGAGTGCTATGGCTTGATGAACATCCTCAACCTCTTTACCGGGTGCTTTGACCACAAGGGCGGCTGCATCATCACCCAGGGCGCGGGCTTTGGCGGCCCCGGCCCCAAGAAGGCGGGCACGAAGTGCACCGGCCCCACCGGCGAGACTTGGGAAGTCGCTCCCGGCAAGCCCATGGACAAGCTCTTCTTCCCGGAAGGCATCGGCACTCTCTGGACGACGTTTGACGCGATCAAAAACGGCAAGCCCTATCCGATCCGCGCGATGTTCATGACGGGCTGCTCGATGTTCCATCGCGAGGCCAATTCCGACCGTCTGATCGAGGCCTTCAAGGGACTTGACCTCATCGTGAGCCAGGACATCCTCCCGCAGGAATCCAACGACTGGGCCGACTATGTGCTGCCGAGCACGTTCTTCCTTGAAAACCACGAGTACCTGGGCGTGAACTACGCGCTCGAGGGCTGGGTGCAGAAGTCCGACGCCCTGCTTGATCCCCCCGAAGGGGTCGAGGCGCGCCACGACATCTGGCAGTTCCTCGAAATTCTTCGCCGCATGTATCCCGAGCGCGCCGCGCGCATGGGCTACACGGCCGAGATCAAGGACCGTGCAGGCTGGAAGAAGTGGTTCAACGAAGGGCTCGTCGACCGCGGGTGGAAGGCCTGGATCGCCAAGAAGAACGCCGCCAAGGCGGGCGAAGGCGACCGGATCAACGCCGAAGTCCAGAAGCAGGGCTTCTCGAAGGTCGCCTCCAAGAAGTACGACATGACGCCCTACAAGACGCCCTTTACGAGTCCGACGGGCAAGGGCGAGATCATCAGCTTCTACACGATCTACAACGCCTCGGCCAAGGGCATCCAGCCCCTGCCCGAGTACTACCAGACGAAGTGCTACACGCAGCCCAAGCCCAACAGCAATGAGTTCATCATTGCCTCGGGCAAGAACGCCGCCTCGTGTGCGGGCGTGTCGCTCTTTACCTATCCCACGCGCTACGTGGGCGACAGAACGCTCTGGATCAACCCGATCGACGCCAAGCGCCTCGGGATCGCCAACGGCGACACCGTCGAAGTCGAAGGGCTCGACATGCCTGTGAAGGGCCGCACCAAGGTGACCGTCACCAACCGCGTGATGCCCGGCGTCCTCTTCTCCTACGGCTTCTCTTCGGGCGTTCGCACCAAGAAGCTCCTGCCCGAGTACGAGTGGGTGCGCGAAGGCATCAACACGCAGTGGTTTGCCACGGGCAAGAGTCAGGTCTCCTGCGGCAACATGAGCAACAACGTCTCGGTTCGCATCAAGCGCGTCTAAGGGAGTGAGAAAAGATGACCAAAAAGCAACTTGCGCATCTTTTTGATGCGACCAAATGCATCGGCTGCCAGGCCTGCATCGTGGCCTGCAACGAAACCAACTATCCGGAAATGGCCGGCCGTGCGGTGCCGGGAAGAAACTGGCTTGCGTCCAACATTCAGCGCGTGACGCTCGAGACGGCCCGTCGTCCGATCCAGATTCTCGTGCAGTGCCAGCAGTGCTCGAACGCACCCTGCGTGAAGACCTGCCCGTTCGGTGCGAACTACTACGACGAGGACGGGCTCGTGCGCAACGATCCCAAGCGCTGCATCGGCTGCAACTACTGCATCGCCTCGTGCCCGTACGACGCGCGCTGGTCGCATCCGGATTCCGGCCTGCCCTCCAAGTGCATGGGCGAGGGGTGCCTTGAACGCGTCCATGACGGCCTGCTGCCGGCCTGCGTGTCGGCCTGCTCGGTCTCGGCGCGCCTCTTCGGCGACATCAATGATCCCGACAGCGCCATCTCGGCCAAGCTTCGCGTCGCCAAGACGCAGAAGCTCCTCGAGAGCCATGGAACTCAGCCTAACTTCTTCGTAGTGGTGCAGAAATGATGGAATACACGAATCTTATGCCGCAGATCCAGTCTGCAAACTGGGGCTGGAGTATCGCGTTCTTCCTCTGGTTCGTCGGCTTGTCCGGCATGGGGATGTTCTTGAACAACTGGGTGCGTGAGAAGGCGCTCGTGTACTTGTGCACGATCGCAAGCTTCCTCGGCACGATCCTGGTGGTGCTGCATCTGGCGCGCCTCACCAACCTGCCGATGGCGGCGATCAACAGCCTTCTGGCCGGGTCGCTCAACTTCGGCAGCTGGATGCTGATCGGCATGTGCCTCCTGTCGATTCAGTGCATCGGAACGCTCGTCTATTCGCTCGCCCTCGCAGGCGTGCTTCCGAGCCTCAAGGAAGCCGTTCTCGGCCACAGCTTCAGCCGCTTCATGGCGGCCGCGGGCGTGGCAGTGACGATCTACTCGGGGTTCCTGCTCACCCAGGCCGTGGGCGTAACGCTCTGGAACACCGCGCTTATTCCGCTGCTGTGGATCATGTCGGGTATGGCGAGCGCCATCAGCTCCATTGAAATCCTGATGGTCAGCGGCAAGCTTCCCAAGGAAAAGGTCTTCTGGAGCCGCCGCACGGCCCTGTGGGTGGAAGTGGCCGAGCTCTTTACGATCTTTGCCTTCGTGCACGTGGCGTTGAGCTCCACCTCGGCTGCCGCACGCGTGGGCGCCGAAGCCCTGATCGGCGGTCCGTGGTCGGTGATGTTCTGGGCGGGCGTGGTGGTCTTCGGTTCGATCGTGCCGCTTTCGATCAACCTCATCACCCGCAACCACGCCGCGCTCGGCGTGAGCGCCGTGCTGGGCCTTGCAGGCGCCCTGATGCTCAGAGCCTCCGTGCTCTTTGCCGGGTACTACGACCCGATCATCTTCTGATCAATCTTCTGTTCGAATGCGGGCGCGGCACTTTTCCCTGGTGCGCGCCCGCCTTGAAGCACTCCTTGAATTTGGAAGCCTCGCCGTGAGGTTCGCAAACTCTCCTTTCTGCGCAGCGTGCGGATTGCAAAAAAGACTCATGTGACGATGCCGGGCGAATCTCACGCCCCAGACGCAATTGATCCCCCCTTTGACCGTCTGAGCCGTCTGATTCGACCGGTCGTCCTGGAGACGCGCCTTTTTTGAAACGCCGATTGTTTCGGCTGGAGAGAGCAGAAGCCCACAGCCGGATCCCCCCGACGAAGGCTCTGCTTTAGGCCCCTTTCGGCGATGGATCTTCCGTTTGAGCCGTCAGCGCCCGGTGCATCGGACGCGCGGCTCTGTTTTTGCCTGCAGGGCGGCCGTTTTTTTCCTGATTTGCCCTGTTATTCCCTTGTTCCGGGGGCTAAGATCGAGGTTGCCGCAGGATGTATGGCGTCGCATGATTGCTACATCAAACTGCGGTCAATCCTTCCTTTTCAATTTTTTAGGAGCCTTCAGCCGTGATCGTTCAATACGCCTCGGACCTGCATCTGGAGTTTGAAGTCAACCGGCGCTTTGTGCTCGAAGGGGGCATCAAGCCCGCGGGCGACGTGCTGGTGCTCGCTGGCGACGTCGCAAACCTCTTTGCGCTTTCAAGCTACGACGCGTTCTGGGACTGGTGCGCCAAAAACTGGGCGCAGACGATCTTCGTGCCGGGCAATCACGACTACTACGGCGCGTGGCCCTCGCGCGAGGCGATGTTGGGGCCCCTGCGCCTTGCGATCCGCCCCAACGTGCACTGCTGCCTCAATACCGTGATGCGGCTTGAAAACGTCGACTTCGTGTGCTCGACGCTCTGGTCGCGCGTCGCGCCCGAACAGGTGCAGAAGGTGGAGGCGCTTTTGCTTGACTTCAAGGAGATTGCGGTCGGTGACAAGCTTTTGACAGTTGCCGACTACAACGCACTGTTTGAGGCAAGCTGGCGCTTTGTTGAGAATGCTGTGACCGACTGCGAGCGGCAGGGTCGTGGAAGCGAAGGAAAGGAAGGGGCGGCGCACGACATCATCGTCGTCACCCATCACGTGCCCACGTTTGCGGCCGTTGCCGACTACCGGCTTGATTCGCCCGTGGGCACGGGCTTTACGACGGAGTTGTCCAACTGGATCGCTGAGAGCCCCGTTTCGACCTGGATCTACGGACACTCGCACGACTCGGTCGAGGTCGAGATCAACCGCACGCAGGTGCGCTCCAATCAGTTGGGGTACCTCAAGTTCAAGGAAGGCCGCGGGTTCAAGGCGTCAAAGACATTCACCTGCGGCTAGATCTGCATGCGCTTGCAGAAGGTCATGAGCTCGGAGGCGGTCTTGATGTGAAGCTTGCGGTAGATCGAGGCACGGTGCGTCTCGACCGTGCGCTCGCTGATGCTGAGTCTCTCGCCGATCACACGGTTGATGAGGCCCTTGGAAAGGTACCCGAGAATCTGGCGCTCGCGCTCCGTGAGCGGCTTCAATGCCTCGTGCGCGGCCTCTTCGTCAAAGGGCGTGCCGTGGTTCTTGCGGTCGGCTTCAACCGCCCCGGCAATGGCCTGAAGAAGCCGTTCGGTTTTCACGGGCTTTTGTAGAAACGTCACTGCGCCCGACTGCATCACGTCGACCGCCATGTCGATGTCGCCGTGGGCGCTCAAAAAGATGATCGGAAGCCGGATGTCGCGCGCGAGCATCTCCTGCTGCAGTTGCAGCCCGGTCATGCCGGGCATGCGCACGTCAAGAATCACGCACCCGGGTTCGGAGTGCATGTCCTGCGTGAGAAACTCCCGTGCGTTGCTGAAGCACCGCACCTTCCAGTCCTCCATCTCAAGCATGAAGGAAAGCGAGTCAAGAAGTTCCCGGTCGTCGTCGACGAGCCGGATCACGGGCGTTTGATTGGTGCTTTGCTGTTCGGTTTTCATGATGCTTTCTTCACGGTGAGGCTGTAGCGGCTTTTGATGGGAAGGCTTGCGCAGGCCAAAAGCCCGCCCGTTTCCAGCGGCGTGTAGTGCAGGTCGCCCTGATGCGCTTCGAGGATGCTGCGGATGATGGCCACACCCAGGCCCAGGCCTCCGGCCTTGCTTGAGTGCAGCGCCTCCTGCAGGCCCTCGAGCTGTTCGTCGGTGAGCTTGGGGCCGTGGTCGCGCACCGCAAGGCGGCACATGCCCGCCGCCTCGTCCTTCTTGAGGCTCACTTCGATGGGGTGCGAGACGTCGCCATCCATCGCTTCGGCGGCGTTGCGGATGAGGTTGTGAATCATCACCTGCATCTCGAAGGCGTCGGCCGTGACGATGATGTCCTCGTCGATGTCGGTGGTGATGGTCTGCGGAATGCGGCCCGACGTGCTGAAGTCCTTGACCACGGCGCGGGCGATGTAGGAGAGGTTCACGGCTTCGCGCTTGCGGTTGCCGCGCTTGGAGTAGCTTCGCACGCGCTCGACGATCGTATCGATGCGCTCGACTTCGTGCCCGATGCGCTCAAGAAGCTGGTTGAGCCGCTCGTGGTCAAAGGGATCCTTTTCGGCCAGCCGCTGCGTGCCGCGCACGAGGTAGCCGATGGAGGCCAGAGGCTGGCGAACCTCGTGCACGAAAATTGAGGAAAGCTGTCCGGTGACGCCCGCGCGGCGCAGCGCCTCAAGGCGCTCGCCAGCGGCCTGGGCCTGCTGCTCGAGGCTGTGCTGCTTGCGGGCGGCGGCCACAAGCTCATCGGTCTTGCGGCGCACCTGACGCTCGACGACCCAGCCGTGGGTGAGAAGAATGAGGATGAGAAGAATCACCGGCATGAACCACGTCCAGTACTTGCCGACGATGCGGCGCACCGACCACTCGTCGTTGAGATAGTCGTAGTGCCAGATCTTGAGCTCGCGAAAGAGCCGGTCGATGCTGCTGAAGTCGGTGGCGACGTCCCAGTGAAGGCCGCCTTCGGCCATGGGCGGCATCTGAAGAAGGATGCTCGTGATGAGGCCCGCCAACGCCTGCGGCGCGTGCGGTGTGATGGAAAGCGTCCAGTTCGGGTAAAGGGCCGTGCTTGCGGCGCAGGCGATGCGCGTTTTTTCGCGCGGCTCGATCACGCGGAATTCCCCTGAAAAGCCAAGTTCCGTCTGCTCAAGGATGCAGGTCTTCAGAAAGCCCACGTCGGCGCGCCCCGAGCGCACCTCCTCGGTCACCTCGGCGTAGGAGCCCACGTGCGACTCGTCGGAAAAGAAGTGCTTCCACTCGTAGCCGCGCGAGGAGATCTCGCCCATGTTGATGTGATAGTTGAAGATGCCGTGCGGGTAGTTGACGGCTAGGCGCTTGCCCTGCAGATCGTCGATCGTCTTGAGATCCTTGCGGTCCTTGCGCACGATGATGACGCCGCCTTCGGCTTCGTTCGGAAAGGGCGTGGCGTCCTGAACGACCGTTGCGAGGTCCCTCAAGCCGATCTGGCGCGCGGCAAAGTAAAACGAGGCCGAGGTGAGCACGAGGTCGAAGTGGCCGTTGGCGACGGCGTCGGCCAGTTCATCCTGCCAGAGCTGCGCGACGGTGATGACGGTGTGCGGAAGCTTTCGGCGCAGTTCGGCCACTGTGTGCTCGATGATCGGGTCGTTGAGGTTGGGAAGCGCAAAGACGCTCACCCCGAGGCGCAGCTCGCGGTGGGTTTCCGCAGGCGACGGAGCCTGAAGCCAGGACTGCGACGAGAGCCAGAGCCGCTCGCCGTCGGCGTCGGCCGCCGCGCTCGGGCCGCTCGCGAAAAAACTCAGAGCGGCGCCCGCGGCCGCAATCGCCGCGGCAATCGAAAGGAGAATGCGGGGCATGTCAAAGGGAGACTTCGCGTAAAGCTTGAATGCTGGGGCGGTTCGCCCTAAGAAAATGAAGAAGGCGCGCGTCAGGCAAAAAGTGTAACAGCCCGCCGCACGCGCACATTTCTTGATGGAAAAACGCTTTTTCCATGAAAAAACGGCCGGGGCGATTGCCGGCCTGATGCCCGGCCCAGAAGCACAAGGCTGCTTCGGAGAAGGCGGTTCAGGCGCAGGAAATCGCAAAACCCGGCCAACACAGAGAGGAGAAAAGCGATGTTGAAAACGAGAAAGCCTTACTTCTTGGCGTTCTTGACGCCGTCAGGCCAGGCCTTCATGTCGTCGTAGTAGAAGCGCCCCTTGATGGTCGCGCTGTCGCCGCCCAGGGCGTCGACGAGCGCAAAGGCAAACGGAAGCGCCGTGCCGGGAGCCTTGCTTGTGATGAGCTTGCCGTCGCGCACGACCACGTCGGTGACGTACGTGGCATCCTTGTAGAAGGGCTCGGTCTTCTTGCCCGGGTAGGCCGTGATGGTCTTGCCCTTGATCACGTCCGCCTTGGCAAGGACGTTGGGGCCTGCGCACATGGCGGCCACCCACTTGTCGGCGGCCGTGTAGCGCTTGACGAGTTCGATCACGCGGTTGTCGGCAACGAGATGGTCGACGCCCGTCCAGCCGCCGGGCACGACGATCATGTCGTAGCCCTCGAAATGCTTCAGATCCTTCATTTCCATCGAGAGCACGCGGTCGGCCTTGAGCACGATGTTGTGCGAGCCCGGGACGTATTCGCCGGCGATGCTCACGGCGTCGACTTCAAAGCCGCCGCGGCGCACGACGTCGAGAATCTCGACCGTTTCGCCTTCTTCAAATCCGGGCGAGAGCAGAACCATGACCTTGGCCGGGGTAGCGGCCATCGAGAGGCCCGCGGCAGCCGAGCAGGCAAGCGCGGCAGCACACACGATGAACTTCTTCATGTTTGAAAAACTCCTTTGGGTAAGAAGGTGCTGCAGAAAAAAAAGAAGACGCGCTTGACAAAAAATGCGCTGCGGGCAAAAACCGGAAAAAGGTATCCGCGTCTTTTGGAAAAAAGAAAACTCCCCAACAGTCT
>USAL01000004.1 GCA_900552545.1 uncultured Sutterella sp.
AGCCGAAAGCCGCGAGGCCTACATGAACGAGGCCGCCAAGCTCACGCTTGCCCGACGCGAGGCGGCCGAGCGTCTGTCCAAGGCCGTGACGACCGAAATGCAGTCGCTTGCTATGGCGGGCGGCAGGCTCGAGATTGCCCTTCACCCCTGCGAGCCGCGCGCCTCGGGCGTGGAGTCGTGCGAATTTCTTGTAAGCGGCCACGCGGGCGCAACTCCCCGACCGCTTATCAAGGTCGCCTCGGGCGGCGAACTTGCCCGCATCTCGCTTGCGATTGCCGTCATCACGGCTCAGATTACGCCGGTGCCGACCCTGATCTTCGACGAGGTCGACACGGGCATCGGCGGCGCGGTTGCCGAAGTCGTGGGGCGTCTGCTGCGGCGCCTCGGAGCCACCCGCCAGGTGCTTTGCGTGACGCACCTGCCGCAGGTTGCGGCCTGCGCGCACCAGCAGTGGCTCGTGCAGAAGCACACGGACGAGGGCGTCACGACGAGCTCGCTCAAACCGCTCACGCGCGACGAGCGCGTCGCCGAAATCGCCCGCATGATGGGTGGGCGTGTCATCACGCAAGCAACGCTTACGACAGCAGCCGAATTAATTGCCAACGCAGCCCGCGAAGGCTCTCCCGCGCCCGAGGCTTAATCTAAAACGCAAAACAGGCTCAACTCAGGCACAATGCAGCGCGCCGCGCAAAGAGCACAATGCGTGCGATGCCAGCGATAGAAAAGAACTTCCTTGAAGAAGACTTACACACATGATCGACAAGAAAGTCGTGGTTGTCGCCACCGGCGGCACGATCGCCATGAAGTACGACGAGGCAAGCCAAGGCTTGGTCCCCGCCTGCACGGGCGAAGACCTCGCGGCCGCCGTGCCCGGCCTGGGCGAAGTCGCTCCGCTTGAATTCGTCCAGTTCGCCAACATCGCCTCCCCGGGCATGACCCCGCAGAACATGTGGGATCTGCACGTAAAGATCGAGGAACTCCTCGCGCGCGACGACGTCGCGGGCGTCATCGTCACGCACGGCACCGATACGCTTGAGGAAACGAGCTACTTCCTCGACCTTCTGCACACGAGCGAAAAGCCCGTCGTCACGACGGCCGCCATGCGCGGAGCGTGCGACACGAGCCCCGACGGCCCGATGAACATCTACTGCGCTGTGCGCACGGCTGCAAGCATCGAAGCCCTCGGTCTGGGCGTTCTTGTCTGCATGAACGAGACGCTGCACGCCCCCGGCGAAGTGATGAAAACCCACTCGGCCAACCCCGATACGTTCCAGAGCCCCTGGTGGGGTCCGATCGGCTACGTTGACCTCGACAAGATCATCATCCGCCGCAAGCCCCTGGGCGTCATCCGCTTTGCTCCCAAGGCGCTTACCGCCCGCGTGGACGTCATCAAGTGCATGACCGGCTCGACGCGCGACTACATCGACTTTGCGGTCTCGCAGGGCTGCAAGGGCATCGTGATCGAAGGGTTCGGTCGCGGCAACGTACCGCCGCCCATGGTCCCCGGCATCGAGGATGCCGTCAAGAAGGGCGTGGCCGTGGTGCTCACCACCCGTACGCCGGGCGGCCGCGTGCTCGACGTCTACGGCTATCCGGGTTCGGTGACCGACACGCGCCGCGCAGGCCTTGCCATGGGCGGAGAGATCTCCGCTGCCAAGGCACGCTTGAAGCTCATGATCGTGCTCTCCGAGCATCCGGAGCTTGCGCGCGACCGTGACGCGCTTGAGCGGATCTTCGACATCTGATTGATGCCATAGACCGCACTTCCCTACTCTTGTCCCCTCGGCACCGTGCCGTGCCGACAGAGATTTCGGGCCTGCTGCAGCGTGCAGTCAGGCCCTTTTTTCTCGGCATGCGCCGCGCCCAAAAAATTGCTCCGCACGTCGGGCGGGGCAGTTTTTTCAGACGTAGGTTAGAAACGTCTTAGTCGTTCACCACCTTCACCGAGGGGATGATGCGGCTCATGTCCTTGGCGGTCTGCGCCACGGCCGCAGCAGCCTTGAGCGCGATCTCGTGGTAGATCTTCGCCACCGGCCCTTCGGGGTCGGCCGCCACGGTCGGACAGCCGCCGTCGGCCTGCTCGCGGATGCGCGAATCAAGCGGCAGCTGGCCCAGCACCGGCACGTGATACTGCTCGCTCATGCGGCGCGCGCCGCCTTCGCCGAAGATGTGCTCCATGTGGCCGCACTTGGGGCAGACGTACATGGCCATGTTTTCGACGATGCCGAGCACCGGCACATTGACCTTCTCGAACATGCGCAGGCCCTTCTTGGCGTCAAGAAGCGCAATGTCCTGCGGCGTCGTGACGACGATGGCGCCGGTCACGGGCACCGACTGCGACAGCGTGAGCTGGATGTCGCCCGTTCCCGGGGGCATGTCGATCACGAGGTAGTCGAGGTTGTCCCAGGCCGTCTGGTTCAGAAGCTGCGTGAGCGCCTGCGCCACGAGCGGGCCGCGCCAGATCATGGGTTCGTCGGGCGAGATCATGAAGCCCACGGAGTTGATCTGAAGGCCCAGTGACTCGATGGGGTCCATGTTGACGCCGTCGGTGCTCGTGGGCTGGCCCTTGGCGCCCAGCATCGTGGGCTGCGAGGGACCGTAGATGTCGGCGTCGAGCACGCCCACGCGGGCGCCCTCGGCGGCAAGCGCGAGCGCGAGGTTGGCCGCGACGGTCGACTTGCCCACGCCGCCCTTGCCGGAGCTCACGGCGATGATGTTCTTGACGTTCGCGAGCGTCTTGAGGGTGCGCTGCACACGGTGCGAGATGATCTCGTTGGAGACGATGATGAGCACAGTCTTGACGCCTGCGTCGTGCAGCGCCTTCTTGACGCGCGCCTCGAGCTCGGCCGCCACCGACTTCACCGGGTAGCCCGGCTGAATGGTGAGCGCGACGCTGTCGCCGTCGACGACGACGTTGCGGATGGCCTTGTACTTGGAAAGCGGCAGGTTCCAGACCGGCTCTTCCACAGCACCGGCAACTTCAACGATTTGTTCTTTTGTGAGCATGTCTGTCTTTCTCAACGGTTAGGTTGGCCCGCGGGCGGTCGTCCGGCATGAGAAGCGGGCGGCGCTTTGGAATCGGGGCGCAGCGTTTCTCGGACGGAACGGTCTTTGCGACGTTCCAGGCGGGTCTCAACGCCAGCCGAAGAAAAAAAAGCAAAACCCCGACGGCTAGGCATAAAATTGAATGTTACGCCAAAAATAACCGCTTTCTCCGCAGGGGTATTTTGCGCCCGGCCGCAGAGAGCCCCGCGGTTTTTGCGGCTTTCTCAAGGTTTTACAAGAATTCTTCAGGCATCAGCATCCGCATGACAACCAAAAAGCGCAATCTTTTCGTCACGACCGCCCTGCCCTATGCAAACGGCGCCTTTCACATCGGCCACATCATGGAGTACATCCAGGCCGACATCTGGGTTCGTCATGAGCGAATGTGCGGCAACACGGTGCACTTCGTGTGCGCCGACGACGCCCACGGCGCCCCGATCATGATCGCGGCCCAGAAAAAGGGCATCACCCCCGAGCAGTTCGTCGCGGAAATCGCCGCCGGCCGCAAGCAGTATCTTGACGGCTTTCACATTGCGTTCGACCACTGGCACTGCACCAACAGCCCGGAAAACACCGAGCTCTCCCAGGAGATCTACCGCCGCCTGCGCGACGCGGGCCTGATCTACACCAAGGAGATCGAGCAGTTCTACGACACCGCCAAGGGCATGTTCCTCGCAGACCGCTTCATCAAGGGCACCTGCCCCAAGTGCGGGGCGCCGGACCAGTACGGCGACTCGTGCGAGAAGTGCGGCTCGGTCTACGCGCCCACCGATCTCATCGATCCCAAGAGTGCGCTCTCGGGCACGACGCCGGTGCTGAAGACCTCCACGCACTACTTCTTCAAGCTCTCCGACCCGCGCGCCGTCGAGTTCCTGCATGAGTGGACGCAGGGCAAGGGCGCCGACGGCGTCAACCGCGTGCAGGCCGAAGTGCTTGCCAAGGACAAGGAGTGGCTCGAAGGCGGCAACCTCACCGACTGGGACATCTCGCGCGACGCGCCCTACTTCGGCATTGAAATTCCCGATGCGCCGGGCAAGTACTTCTACGTCTGGCTCGACGCCCCGATCGGCTACCTCGCGAGCTTCAAGGCCTACTGCGCCAAGAAGGGGCTTGACTTTGCCGCCGAGCTCTCGCGCCCGGATACCGAGCAGATTCACTTCATCGGCAAGGACATCATCTACTTCCACACGCTCTTCTGGCCCGCGATGCTGCACTTTGCCGGCACCCCCTTCCGCGTGCCCGATCACGTCAACGTGCACGGCTTCATGACGGTCAACGGCCAGAAGATGAGCAAGTCGCGCGGCACGGGCATCAGCCCGCTCACCTACCTTGACCTCGGCATGAACCCCGAGTGGCTGCGCTACTACCTCGCCGCTAAGCTCAACAGCCGCGTCGAGGACGTCGACTTCACCAAGAACGACTTCCAGGCGCGCGTCAACTCCGACCTGATCGGCAAGTACGTCAACATCGCAAGCCGCGCCGCGGGCTTCATCTTCAAGCGCTTCGAAGGCAAGGTGGCCGACGCCGCCATGCACGATCCGATGCTCGAGGAGATCCGCGCGGCCGCGGGCGACATCCGCGCCGCCTACGAGGCGCGCGAATACGCCCGCGCCATGCGCCGCATCATGGAATTGGCCGATGTGATCAACGAATTCGTCGACCGTGAAAAACCCTGGGAGCTTGCCAAGGACGCCGCCCGTGCGGCCGACCTGCAGCGCGTGGCCTCGATCGCGCTCGAAGGCTTCCGCCTGTTGACGCTCTACTTGAAGCCCGTGCTTCCTGCCACGGCCGCGCGCGTCGAGACCTTCCTCAACTGCGGCGAACTCACCTGGGAGAGCGTCAACGACGTCCTCTCGAGCAGCCGTCCGATCGCGAAGTTCGAGCACCTGATGGGGCGCGTTGATCGCGAAAAGCAGCTCGACAAGCTCCTGCCCGAACAGGCTGCCGCTGTTGCCGCTCCCGCGGCCTGCGAAGCCAAGGCTGAAAAGAAGCCCGAGAAGAAGGCCAAGAAGGCCGAACCCGTTGCCGACCCCAACGCCCCGGGCGGCGAGCCGATCGCCGAGGTCTGCTCGATCGACGACTTCTGCAAAATCGACCTGCGCGTGGCGCGCGTCGTGACGTGCGAGGAAGTCGAAGGCTCCGACAAGCTCCTGCGCCTTGAGCTTGACGTGGGCGAAGGCCGTCTGCGTCAGGTCTTCTCCGGCATCAAGGCCTGGTACAAGCCCGAAGACCTCGTGGGCAAGCTCGTCGTGATGATCGCCAACCTCGCCCCGCGCAAGATGCGCTTCGGCGTGAGCGAAGGCATGGTGCTTGCGGCAAGCAGCGCGCTCAAGAAGAACGAAGGCGTCTACCTGCTCGAGCCCTTTGAAGGCGCCGAGCCCGGCATGAAGCTGCACTAAGGCGCTTCGATGGCCTCAGGTTTTGAGGCCTCCCGGAAAGCCAAAGGCTGCGCTCCTGGATTGATCTACGGGAGGCAGCCTTTTTCGTTGTCTGCGTTATCTGCGTTGCCTGCGGCCTGCGTGGTTCTTAGATGTACTCAAGCACGCGGGCAAGCGTCTTCACGCGGCTTTCAATCGAGTCGATCAAGAGGTACTCGCGCTCGGAGTGAAAGCCCGCGCCCGCGGGCGCCACGCCGTCCAGAACGGGCGTACCCTCCTCGGCAATGCGGTTGGCATCCGACCCGCCGCCCGCATCGACCCACGTGGGCTCATAGCCCTCGGCGCGCGCCGCGCGCGTGACGATCTCGGCGAGCTCCCGGCTTGCCTCCGTGTGCGGCATCGCAGGCGACCGACTGATGCGGCGCGCCTCGACCGTAATCCCCTCGCCCCAGTCTTCGTGCGCGAGCGCCTCGAGCCCCGCATCGATCGCATGGCCGTCCTCGTCGCGCCAGTAGCGCGTGTCGATTTCAAGCGTGCAGGTATCAGGCACCGTGTTGCAGACCGTGCCGCCGTGAATGACGCCCACCGTGACGCTCGTACCCTTTCCGTCGAGATCCTGAAGCGCCGTTGCCGCAAGCGTCAGGCGGGCCGCGGCGACGATTGCCGAGCGCCCGTCGCCGGGGTTGTTGCCCGCGTGCGCCGAGACGCCGTGCACGATGATGTTCCAGACCGCGCGGCCCTTGCGCGAGCGCACGAAGGCGCCCGGGGCGCGTCCTGCCTCGCAGACGATGGCGCGGCGGCTGCGGCGCGCCACGTCCTTGAGCCAGTCGCGCGAATAGCGCGAGCTGATCTCCTCGTCGGGATTCATGACGACGGCAATCGCAAGCCGCTCAAGATCCTCGGGCCGGACGTTCTTCAGGGCGTGAAAGATGGCGATCACGCCCGCCTTGCAGTCGGCGCACCCCGGCCCGCGCAGACGATCGCCCTCGCGCCGAAACGGATTGGTCCTGGCCGTCCCGTCGGGAAAGACCGTATCGAGGTGGGCGTTGAACATGATGTCGTAGGTCTCGGCCTGCGGCTTGTTGGTGGCAAAAAGCCCCTTGCCCGCCTTTTCGCCCACGTCGACAAGGTGAGCGGCAAAGCCGATCGATTCAAAGTGCCGCTTCATGATCTGCGCCACGCGCGTGACGCCTTCAACATTGGCGCTGCCGCAGTCGATGCGCACCACTTCCTCAAGATCCTTGCAATAACTTTCGACGAGTTCGGACATCGTTGGTTCTCTCTCCTTCTTGTGTTTTACGGCTCAAGGGCGCGGGCGGCTTCCCAGCATGCCCTTGACGCCCTTCTTGTCGCTTCTTTGTCCCTTTGAATTCCCCCTCTCGGGGGCCTTGCGCCTGCCTAAAACCCGCGCTTTCTCACCATGACGCCGTCCTCGGGAAAGATCTCGGCCCAGGCCCGCGCGGGTGCAGCGTCGCTTCCGGCAATCTTGAGCGGCGCGATCATGAAGCGGCACAGGCGAGGGAAGCAATTGGGTCCCGCGAGGTTGTCAAGATTTTCCGCGATCAGCCCCTCGCGCCCCAACCAGAAGTGATGTCGCGTGAGCTCGCCGTACGGGTCGGGCCCTGGCGAGTCAAACCCGATTCCCAGGATATTCAGTGCGTCAAGGCGCTCAAGAAGCTCCATCGAGGGCACGGGATAAGAGCCTGTGTAGTAGCGCGGCTTTTTCCACATTTTTTTCGTCCATCCCGTCAAAAAGAGCGCCCACGTGCAGCGGGAAACGGCGTCCTCGATGTAGTCGTCCAGAACCTCCGGCCCGATCTCGCCCCTGTAGTCGCGGCAGTCGATCACGAATGCATCGCCGAAAAATTGCTGCGGCACATATTCGTCGAGCGTCCAGTACGTTTTCATCACATGTGCAGGCGCATCGACGTGCGTGCCGCTGTGCGTGGAAAGCGTGAGCCGCGAGACGCGGCAGCCGTCCTTTTCGAGGGTGAGCACGGGGTCAACGGCAACCGCCGGATCGCCCGGATAAGGAGGGCAGCTCGCGTCAAGCGTCTGCGTGAGGTCAAAAATATGGGGAAACTTCTGATCTGGTTTCATGGCAAAAAATGAAAGGCCGGTCGCCGTGGAAAAGAAGTTCCTTTCCCAAACGGCTCCGGCCTTTGCGTCTATATCGGCAGCAAGCGCCTCGCCCCAAAAGAGGCACCTAGGGCGGGCGCTTTTGTTGTCGCGTGTTAGACCATCAGCAATGCGCAGGCAATCACTGCAATGAAGCAGGGGATGGCGGTGCGCTTGACGACTTCAAACGGGTTCACCATGGCGATGCCCGAGACGAGAATCGTCACGCCGGCCAGAGGCGACATCGTGCGGCCCAGAGCGCCGGTCAAGAATGCCAGACCGCCCAGACCTTCGATCGTCATGCCGAAGTCCTTGGCGTGCGGCGTCACGGTCTCATTGAAGGCGAGCGTTGCAGCGTCGCCCGAACCCGTGATCACGCCCATGACGTACGGGCCGATGGAACCGCCCCAGCGGGCGATGTCGTTGGAGTCCTTCAGAGCGGCGACGAACGTATCGATCAGACCCGTCGCGCGCAGACCGGCGGCGAAGACGCCCGCGGCGATGATGATGCCCATCACGTCGGCGTAGCCCTTGCCCATGCCGTTGAAGAACTGCTTGGAGAAGTCCTGGGGATTGGCGCGTGCAACTGCCAGAGCGCAGATGGCGCCGATCAACATGGCCTGCGCCACGCCCATCTTGATGGCCGGAACCCAGAGGTTGCCGACGACGAGGATGGCGATCGGGACGATCATCACGATGGCCTTCAAGGGGTTGGGAACGAAGCCGTCGTTCTTCTGCAGCTTGCTCTCGTCGACCTGAGCGTTTTCGTCACCCTTGGCGTCGCCCATCAGCACGCAGCAGATGAAGGTGCCCACGAGAACGATGATGCCGCACATGACCGAGTAGGGCATATGGGTGCCGATGAACTCGATCACGTCCATGTTGGCCATCTTGGCCACGTACGGGTTATGCGAGGTGCCGGGCGACAGGTACGAGCCGATCGTACCGGCAAGCACCGCGGCGGCGGCACCGGCGGGCTTGATCTTGGCCTTGAGCATCACGGGGATGAGGGTCGAACCCACGGCCGCGGCGCAGCCGGCGGCAGACGGAAGCGCGATGTTCACAAAAAACGTGATGGCCGTGCAGATCGGTACGAGGAAGATGCCGATGCTGCGCACGGGCGTCGCAAGGTAGTACACGAGCGAGCGGTCACACTGCGTGTAGCTCGCTGCAAAAGCAAAGCCCATCGAGCCGCAGATTGCCATGATGAGCGAATTGTTCGTCATCGACTTGGCAAACTGGTTGACGCCCGACATGAAGTCCATGCTGATGATGCACAGGAACAGGCCGGCGGCAATGAGCACCATGCGGGTCTCCCATCGCTTGATGAGCGCCCAGATCGTCAGGATGATGACGACCACACCAATCCAGGAAAGAATGGTCATATGTCCTCCGCGCAGATTTTTATCTGCATCTATTTTTGCTTCCAAATCCGTCGTCGACAGAAAAAAACTGCACGACGGATCCGGGGTGGAAATGCTTTTTCCCCTGTGAGTTTAGCCGAGCTCTTCGGTATTGGCGCAAACAATTCTTACGATTGTTACGGTTTGCGGCATGTCCCTTAGGAAATTGTCCGAACCACCCACCCGAAGAAAAAGCAAAAAGCCGCGTCCCGCAGTCGAAGTGCTGCGAAACACGGCCTTGTTGTCGGCGCGATGCGCTTTTAGCGTGCCTTCCCTTACACCGAGAAGGACGAGCCGCACGAGCAGGAGGTGACCGCATTGGGGTTGCGGATCACGAACTGCGAGCCTTCAAGGTCTTCCTTGAAGTCGATCTCGGCGCCCACGAGATACTGCATGGAGAGCGAGTCCACGAGGAACTTCACGCCGTCGCGCTCGATGATCTCGTCGTCTTCGGCGGGCTTTTCCTCAAACTGGAACCCGTACTGAAAGCCCTGGCAGCCGCCGCCCTGCACGAACACGCGCAACGGCATGTTGGGATCGTCCTCCTGGGCCAGAAGCTCCTTCACCTTGGCCACGCAGGCGTCGGTAAAGACGAGCGGAGCGGGCGCTTCATCGGGCGAGGGATTCTCCACCACTTTGGTTTCTTCAGTCATGAACGATTATCTCCGGAACCGTCCGTTGAGGCGCTGCGGCAGACTGCCGGAAGCGCTCGCAAGGCGGCGTCATTCAAAAAATGTTGGTGTCTGATTATATCCGAGGGGCGGTTGCGCCGCTCCCTGCGGCCTTGGTCTGCATGCGGCGCCGCGGATCCTCGCCCTTGGGCATCAGAATCCAGGCACGCACGGCGCTTTTCTGCGCCCCGGCGGGACCTGCGGCGGCCTCGCCGAATCCCCAGAAGTAGTCAAAGCGCAGCACGCCGCGGATGGCGCTTCCGGTGTCCTGCGCCACCACGGCGCGGGTGAAGGCCTGCGCCGGGCGCGTTTGCTTGACGTCGATCACAAAGGGCAGCCCCAGGGGCCAGTAGCGCCGGTCGACGGCAACCGAGGCCTGTGCGGTAAGCGGCACGCCCTGCGCGCCGATCGGGCCCAATTCGGGGTCGCCCCCCTTCCGCTCGGCAAAGAAGACGAAGTTCGGGTTGGCGTTCAAAAGCTCCTGCGTGCGCTGCGGATTTTCCTTGGCCCAGCGCTTGATGCGCTGCATGCTCATTTCAGAGAGCGACAGCCCGGCGTTTTCCGCCAACCACTTTGCCACCGCCTTGTAGGGGTGACCGTTTTGATCGGCAAAGCCCACGCGCATGTAGGTGCCGTCTTCTAGCGCAATGCGCCCCGATCCCTGAATCTGCAGGAAAAAAGCCTCGACCGGGTCGTCGACCCAACAGAACGCATAGCGCTGCATCTGCCCCAAGCGGGCGCGGCGCTCGATTTCCGCGCGCGAGTCGTAGGGCACGAGCTTGCCGCCCACGAGCTTGCCGCGAAGGCGCAGGCCCTTCAGCTGGGGATAGAGCGCATCAAGCTCAACGGCGATGAGGTCGTCGGGCACCCGGTAGATCGGGTACTGATAGGGACCGTGCCGCGTGCGGCTGCCGCGCAGAAGCGGCTCGTAGTAACCCGTGGCAAGCCCCGTGTCGACAATGCCGGCATTGTTTGAAGCATTGGTCGCGCGCGTATCGGCCGCCACGCGCCAGAGGTCAAACCAGGTGAGAAAGAATTCGCGCGCCCTGCCCTCGCCCACAAACTGCGCGTTTGAGCAGGCATCAAGCCACATGGCCCCGGTGCCCATCTTCGAACAGGAAAGCTTGAAGGCTGCCAGGGCCGCCTCCCAGCTTTCGTCGGTCACAGGCGGCAGTTCCGCAAAGGAGCTTTTGCCAAAGCGCACCGCGCCGTCGGCAAGCGGATAAGCCGCCTCCCCCGCCGCGGGCCGCGCCGAGCTCGAGGGCCAGAGCGCCGCGCCAGAAATCGTGGTGCCCGCCGTCGTGGCGGAGCGCGTCTCTGCCTGGTCCGGGAGCGCCGCCCCTTCGATCACGTTGGGCGCACCGGTTGTCGTTGACGTTGTCTCGGGAACGCTTGAGCAGGCGGCAAGAAGCGCCGCCGCAGCGCCTGCGAGCGCCGCAAGGCGGCCCTTGGCCAGAATGGTTTCAAATCGCCCTGCGGTCTTCTTCATGCAACACTCCTCGTGCGGTTGACGGCTGTTGAGCCTTGTCGGTGTATCGGAGGGGAGCGCCTAGCGGCGCTCGTCGATGGAAAGAAAGCGCTCCTGCACGTCGCTTAAGAAGCGCCGTCCGAGGTCGGTGACGGCAATGCGCCCGGGGTCGCTTACGACGAGCCCTTCGGCGCGCAGGTCCTCGAGCACGGGCTCGATCACCGTAATGGGAAGCCCCGTCGTCTCCTGCCAGCGCAAGGCGGGCACGCCGTCAAAAAGCCGCAGCGCATTGAGCATGAATTCAAAGGGAAGCGACTGCGCGTCGACGTCGTGAAGCTGGCTAGCGATGCGGCCGTCCCTGACGTCGTCCATGTAGAGAAAGGGCGCCTGACGGCGGACGGTGCGAAGAATGCCGCCTGCGACGGTCACCTTGCCGTGGGCGCCCGCGCCGATGCCGTAGTAGTCGCCGAACGTCCAGTAGGTGAGGTTGTGCCGGCAGCGGCGACCGGGCCTTGCGTAGCCCGAAATCTCGTAGTGCTCAAAGCCGTCGCGCGTCAAGCTCTCGGCGACGACTTCGCCCATATCTGCGGCCAAATCAATATCGGGAAGCCCCGCGGGCGGGCGCTTGGCAAAGGCCGTGCCCTCCTCGATCGTGCGCTCGTAAAAGGACAAGTGCGTCGTGCCCGCGCAGAGCGCGGCGTCGATGTCGCGGCGCACGTCGTCGAGCGTCTGGCCGGGGAGCGCATACATCACGTCGAGGTTGACGTTTTCCACGCAATGCAGCGCCGCCTCCACGGCGCGCTCGGCTTCCTGCCCCGTGTGAATGCGCCCGAGCGCCTTCAGAAACCGGTCGTCAAAGCTCTGCACGCCGATCGAAAAGCGGTTGACGCCCACGGCGGCATAGTCTTCAAAGCGCGCCTGCTCGACGGTGCCGGGATTGGCCTCCATCGTGATCTCGCAGTCGGGCTCAAGCGCCACGCGCGCCCGGATACCTTCCATGAGGCGCGAAAAGCCCGCGCTCGACATGAGACTCGGCGTTCCGCCCCCGAAAAAGATCGACGAGACGCTACGCGGCCCCGAAAGCGCCACGGCCGCATCTAGATCAAGAAGCAGGGCGTCGATATAGGCCGCCTCTTCGCCGATCGCCGCGCCTTCGGCATGCGCCAGGCGCGCGTCCTCGCCCGAGCAGGCAAAGGAGTTGAAGTCGCAGTACGGGCACTTTCTCACGCACCAGGGCCAGTGCACGTAAAGCGCGATGGGCCCTGTTGCCGCTGCCGCGGTCCCTGCCGCACGCGCCTCTACCATCCCCAGCGCTCCCCAAGCGCCGCAAGCATGCGGGCCATGGCGCGGCCGCGGTGACTCACGGCGTTCTTTTCTTCAGCGGTGAGTTCGGCGGCCGTCTTGCCGAATTCGGGCAGATAAAAGTGCGGATCGTAGCCAAAGCCGCCGCTGCCGCGGGGGTCGGCCACGATTTCGCCGCACCAGCTTGCCTGCGCGACCACCGGATCAGGATCGTCGGCCGAGCGCACGGCGACGAGCACGCACTTGTAGGCCGCCCGCTTGTCGTCCTTGTCCTTCAAAGCCGCTACAAGCTTGGCGTTGTTTGCCGCGTCGCCCGAATGCACTCCTGCGTAGCGCGCCGAGTGCACGCCCGGCTCGGTCACGAGCGCATGCGCGGTGATGCCTGAGTCGTCTGCCATGGCGGGACGCCCCGTCTGGCGCGCCGCGTTACGGGCCTTTGCGAGCGCATTTTCAAGAAACGTCCCGTAGGGCTCCTCGCACTCGGTGACGCCAAGCGTCCCCTGCGCCACGACCTCGATGCCGCGGCTCGCAAAGAGCGCATTGAATTCGCGGATCTTTCCCTTGTTGTTTGATGCGAGAACAAGCTTTTTTTGCATCCTCAGTGAAGCCTCTTATTCGTTTTAAAAACCGACAGACATCGTTTCTTGCACTACTCGATTCCGAGCACGCGGCGCTGCTCGGCCATGATCTCGCGGCAGCCCTTTTCGCCCAAATCGAGCATGCGCGAGAGCTCCTCGCGCGAGAAGGGCGCGCCCTCGGCCGTGCCCTGAAGCTCGATGAAGCGCCCGCTTGCGGTCATCACGACGTTCATGTCGGTGTCGCTTGAGCTGTCCTCGACGTAGTCAAGATCAAGCACGGGGCCCGCGTCGGTCATGCCCACGCTGATGGCCGCGACCTGCTCGCGGATCGGGTTTTCGGTGATGAGGCCCTTCTTGAGCATGACCTGCACGGCGTCGTAAAGCGCCACCCAGGCGCCTGAGATCGAGGCGCAGCGCGTGCCGCCGTCAGCCTGAAGGACGTCGCAGTCAAGCATAATCGTGTAGAGCCCGAGCTTGGTGCGGTCGACAACGCCGCGCAGACTGCGGCCGATCAGGCGCTGGACTTCCTGCGTGCGGCCCGTCTGCTTGCCGCGGGCCGCCTCGCGCTCGGTGCGCGTGCCGGTCGAGCGCGGCAGGAGCCCGTACTCGGCCGTCACCCAACCCTCGCCCTTGTCCTTGAGAAACTTGGGCACGCCCTCGATCACGCTCGCGTTGCACAGCACCCGGGTGCGGCCCACGCTCACGAGCACGCTGCCTTCGGCGTAGCAGGTAAAGCCGCGCTCAAAACTCAAGGCGCGCATCTGGTCGCATGCTCGCCCGTCATGTCGATTGGTCATAGCAATAATCGTCCTGTTGAAATCATCCGGGCGCGCCTCGCCTCTCGCAGCCTCTCGTCAATGGGGTAAAGCGCGCCCGTCGGCCGCCGGAGGCGGCCTGTTCGTGCATAATCCTACAGCCTTTTTCCTGCTTCTTGAGGCTTCAAAGGCGGCCGCGTCGATCCTCGCGCCCGCGGCCTGCAGCCCACCGGCAGGCAAAGCGCCTCAGATATACGGATGGAACCTCCTTCATGCCCAACATTCACTCGATGACCGGTTTTGCCAGCACGCAGGGCGAAACACCGCTTGGTCTCATCAATATCGAACTGCGCTGCGTCAACTCGCGCTTTCTCGACATCCAGATGCGCATGCCCGATGCGCTGCGCATGTGCGAGCCGATGCTGCAGGAAGTCGTCAAGTCGCGCGTGGCGCGCGGCAAGTTCGAGTGCCGCATCAGCTTTCTTACGGCGAGCACCACGGCCCCGACGGTGAACGCCGCCGCGCTCAAAAACCTTGAGGAGCTTCAGCGCCAGGTGCTTGCCGTCATGCCCCAGGCCCGGCCCCTTTCGATGGCCGACATCCTTGAGTACCCGGGCGTGGTCGCGCCGGTCAATGTCGATCCCGAACAGATTGAAGAATCCGTGCGCGCGGCGATGACCGCGGCCATGGACGCCTTTGACGGCGCCCGCAGCCGCGAGGGTGCTGCACTTGCCAAGGTGCTCGAACGGCACCTCGACAAGATTTCCGAGGCAGTCGAAGCGCTCGTGCCGCGCATCCCGCAGATTCACGAGCAGCTGCGCGCCAAGCTCACCGAGCGTCTCGAAGAGGCCCTTGACGATGCGCTCACGAAGGCGAGCACCCTCACCAAGGAAGAGGTGGCCGACCGCATTCGTCAGGAGGTCACGCTCTACGCGCTTCGCATGGACGTCGCCGAAGAGGTCAACCGCCTGAGAACGCATGTGGCCGAAGTGCGCCGCGTGCTTGCCGCGGGCGGCACCGCCGGCCGCAGGCTTGACTTCCTCACCCAGGAAATGAGCCGCGAGTCGAACACCTTGGGCAGCAAGGCCGCCTCGATCGAGATGACCGACACGGCGCTCGCCCTGAAGCTCTCGGTCGATCAGATGCGCGAGCAGATTCAAAACATCGAGTAGCGCACGAGTCCGCGCTTCAATCGAAAAAAGGGTTCGTCAGGTCTTTTCCCGACGAATCCTTTTTTTGCGACTTCTTTTCGCTTTTTCCCTAGCGGGCGCTGCGGCGTGCCGCGCTCTTTGCGCTGGCGGCCGCACTCTTTGCCCCGGCGGCGGTCGCCTCAGGCGCCTCGCCGCGCTCGGCGGCTTCCTTGGCGCGAATCTCATCCCAGAAGTCGAGCGTCATCCAGTAAAAGTGCAGTCCCACATCGGCCACCATCCGGAACTCCTCTTCATTGGTGACGAAAGGATAGCGGCGCGCGAGACGGATGGTGCCAAATTGTCCGATGTTGGTGAGACCCCGCACGATCGCCTCGTGATCGCGCGAATTCTTCGGATCAAGGCGCAGCGCGCGGCAGGCGTCTTCAAAGTGCTCCACCTCGCGCTCGGCGCGGGCGATGTATTGTGCGCAGTACTTGCAAGCCATGGCGAAAAAAAACAAGAAAACTTATGAGAGAACTTGCGGTTCGAGCTCTGCGCGCGCGCCGGGATCGTCCTCGTCAAGGGGGCTCACGCCCGAGACGTAGATCGGCGCAAAGGGCGCGGCTTGTGTGATGCGGATGAGCCCTTCCTTGGCAAGTTCAAGTATCGCAAGGTAGTTGACGATCACGCCCGCCCGCCCCGTCTGCGGATCAAAGAGCTTTTCAAAGTCGATGAACCGCGCCGTGGCCAGGCGCTTCAAAATCGCGCTCATGAATTCGCGCACGTTGAGCTCCTGGCGCGAAATCTTGTGGCTAGTCGTCAAACTCGCCTGCCGCAGGATCGAGTGCCAGGCCGCCACGAGATCGTCAACGTTGACCTCCGGCAGGAGCTTGGCCTGCGACTGCTCGACGAGCACGAAAGCCTTGAAGAAGTCGCGGCCCACGCGTGGGAGCTGGTCGAGCTCGACGGCGGCCATCTTCATGCGCTCGTATTCCAGAAGCCTGCGGGCGAGCTCGGCCTGGGGATCCGCCACCTCCTCGCCCGTGTCGACCTTCGTCACCGGCAGCAGCAGCTGGCTCTTGATCTGCATGAGGTGTGCAGCCATCACGAGATAGTCGGCCGCAAGCTCAAGGTTGCTCTTGCGAATGAGCTCGACGTAGCCCATGTACTGCTCGGTCACAAGCGCCATCGGAATCTCCATCACGTCGAACTTCTGCCGGCGGATGAGATAAAGAAGCAGATCGAGCGGCCCTTCAAAGCTTTCCAGAAAGACCTTCAGCGCGTCGGGCGGAATGTAGAGCCCGTCGGGAACCTGAAAAAGCGGCTCGCCGTAAAGGCGCGCAAACGCCACGCCGTCGACGGTATCGGGCGTTGCGGCGTCCGGCATCCGGGCAATGTCTTCGAGCGTCGGCTGATGCGCATGCGCGGCGTCATGCGACGCATCATGAGCGGCTTCATGATGAGTCGCCTGCGCGCGGTCCTCCGAAGCCTCCGCACGAGACGCTTCGAGACCAGGCACCGCATCTGCTTTCTGATCCTGCTGCATTGAGAGCGTAACGAAACGAGAAAAAGAAGGCGGACAAAAATCCGCGGGCGGCCCCATTGTCGCACGAGATCGGGGCGTGTTGGGTACGGCCAAAACAAACACCTCTTGATAGAAACGCAGCTCATCCCTTCATTGCACATCCCGAAAACAACTACAGCAAGGCATGCCGTCCACGAGTTTCCCCTCGGTTTCACTCACTGGCTTTCGTTTTTTCTCCGATTTCCGCGTTGTTTTGTCTCCCTAAAAGCCTGGCTGAATGCATAGGGATTTCTGCGGATACCTTATCCGTAAACAGCCTTCTCCCATCGACCTAGTCCTGAGGCCGTTGAAACGTAAGCCTTTTCACACAAGAGTTATTCATTTTATGAACATCGCCCGCAAATCATCTTGCTTTTCGCAAAAAAACACCAAACGACACGTTAAAGGATCAAATATTGATCCACAATAAACATCTCGAAAACCCCTTTATTTACAGGATCTTTTTGAAATTCGAAAAACGGTCTTTGCAAATTACGCAATTTCTCGGGGTTTGATTTTTCGCAACAGTTTCATGTTTTTGAAACAACTCCTCTACATAAACTCGATCTCATCCAAAAGGTGTACTCGTATGTCACTCGACCAACTTTGCTGTCAGCAGCTCAAGATTTTTCTTGCGGTTTATCGCCACCGCAACGGAACCCGAGCGGCTGCCGAACTGGGGCTCACCAATTCGGCCGTCAGCCGCGGCTTGTCCGCGCTGCGCACGATGTTTGCCGATGACTTGTTCGTGCGCACGGTCAACGGCTTCGTTCCAACGGAAAAGGCCGTCGAAATCGCGCCCTGCATTGAGCAGATAGTCAATGATCTTCGTCAGCTTGGCCGGCACTCGGCGGTTTTCGACCCAGCCAAGAGCGAGAGCACTTTTGAAATTCTTGTTTACGACGAGTTCAACTACCCCGTGCAGTCGGTCATCGACCGTCTGATTCGACCGCAGGCGCCGCGCATGCACTTCAACGTGCACACGCTTTCCTACGACTGTCTCAACGAACTCGTCAACGGCACGGTCGACTTTGCCATCGTTTACGAGGGCTTTGACGACAGCCGCCTCAACTACGAATGCTTTGCGCGCACCTCTGACATCTACCTGCTGTGCCGCCGCAACCACCCGCTCTTTGCAAATGGCATTGACTTTACAGCAGCCGATCTATCCAAGTATCCGCTGCTTGAAATCGACAACTACCGCGACTTGTCCTGCCCGCTGCTCGTTGATGTCTGCAACGAGTCCGGCTCAAGCATGCAGGTGTCCGACTACACCGAAAGCGTCGCCTCTGCCTTTCGCATCATCGCCGACTCGGACTCGGTGTCCGCGGTCTGCAACCAGCTCACGCGCCAGTTTGCCGACATGATCCCCAATCTCGACTATGTTCGGCTGCCGCAGAAGATCATGGCGCGCATCAAGCAGATGCGCAGCGCCGTGCGCCCCATTGGCAACTATGTGGTTTTCGGCAACACGAACCGGTCCCCGGCCTTCCGATGGGTGCGCGACGAGCTCGTACTGGGACTGAAGAAATCCTGGGTCGAGGCACTCTCCTCCGCCCGGGAAAAGAAGTACCCAATCGAAGAGATCCCGTAGCAAACAAACAAAAGGACCGAAACGTACGAATTTTCATAAAGGCAGGTTCGGAACCACTTCTTAAGTCGCGAACCCGCCGAAAAAAAGAGAGAGACCAGGCCTGCAGGAGCGCTTTCTTGCGCGACAGAAAAAGGCCTGACACATCACTTAAATCAGGAGAAAACACATGCCCAACATTTCTCGCCGCAATTTTCTGCAGGGCGTTGGTGCCTCCGCCGTCGTCGGCTCACTGTCCGGCCTGATTCCGGGTACAGCGCAGGCCATGAACTCCGTCGGTGCCAATCCTGTCCTCCTCAACAAGCGTGCCGGCACGCTGAAGTACCACAGCTGTCTGCGCAACTGCGCCGACCGTTGCCTGATGAAGTTCCGCGTTCAGGACGGCCGCATGACCTACGTTTCGGGTGCTGAGGAGCAGTTCAAGACCGGCACCTGCCCGTGCGTGAAGGGGCTCACCTATGTTGAGTACACCTACGCCCCCGACCGCATCCTGCACCCCATGGAACGCATCGGGCCCAAGGGCTCGCACAAGTGGCGCCGCATCACCTGGGAAGAAGCCTGGGCCAAGCTCATCAAGAAGACGCACGAAGTGGTCGACACCTACGGCCCCGAGGCTGTTCTGCCCTACTCGTATTCGGGTAACTACGGCGCCATCGGCATGCGCGGCGCCGCCCGCTTCTTCAGCCGTCTGGGCGCCTCGATTCTTGACCGCGTCGTCTGCACCGAAGCCGGCGGCTGGGGCTACGGCTCCGTGCAGGGCACGACCGACGGTCCTGATCCCGAGGAAATTCCGACCTGCGACTGCTACATCTCGTGGGGCTTCAACGAAACCGTCTCGAACGTGCACGGCATCAAGTACATCAACATGTGCCGCGACAACGGCGGCAAGGTGCTTGCCGTCAACCCGAACCGCACGCCGATCTGCTCGCAGGCCGACGTCTGGTTGCAGCCCTATCCTGGCACCGATGCCTGGATCGCCGTGGGCGTGATGAAGTATCTCTTCGCGCACGACGAAATGATTGATCACGACTTCCTCAAGAACTGCTGCATTGGATCCGAAGCCGTCTTCCCGAAGGTTGATTCGGTGAAGTGGGAGGACATCGAACGCGTGACCGGCGTCAAGCGCGCCGAGATTGAGAAGTTCGCCGAAATCTACGGCAAGTCCAAGCGTTGCATCATCCGCGGCGGCTACGGCATGCAGCGCAACTACAACGGCGCCCGCATGACGCGCGCCATCGGCATCATGCACGCCCTGCGCGGCATGTTCGACAAGCCGGGCTGCGGCATCATCTATGACAACGTGCGTCCGATCACGGGCATGAACCTCAACATCGGTCGCGGCAACTACCTCGTCAAGGGCAAGCCGCAGCACGTGAACATGACCGACCTTGATCACGCGCTGCTCGCGAAGAATCCGACCACGGAAGGCCGTCCGATCAAGCCGATTCACATGCTGGTCTTCTACAACGGCAACCCTGTCGCCGTCTCGCCCAACGTCAACAAGGTGATTGAAAACTTGAAGCGCGACGACCTCTTCGTCGTGGGCTTTGACATGATCATGACCGACAGCATGGAGTACTGCGACCTCGTGCTGCCCGCCTCGACGCAGTTTGAGACCGACGACGTGATCGGCGACTACCACTGCTGGTACGTGCAGATCTGCGAAAAGGTGATCGAACCTCTGGGCGAAAGCAAGCCCAATTGGGACTTCTTCTCCGAATACGGCCGCCGCATGGGCTTCACCGAACAGGCCTTCCGCGACACGCCGCTCGACATGATCCGTCAGTTCCTTGACGCTGATACGCCCTACTACAAGGGCATCACGCTTGAACGCCTGCAAAAGGAGAAGTTCATCCACCTCGATCTGGGCTCTTCCGTGCCGGTGCGCTCCGGTGGCAAGTGCGGCACCCCCTCGGGCAAGATCGAGCTCTACTCCGAGATCATGAAGAAGGCTGGCTTTGACCCGGTCATTGACCTGCGCACCTGCGAAGAGGAAATGCCTGAAGTCGAACGCAAGCTTCCGTTCCGCATGCTCTCGCCCGGCATTCCGCAGCGCGTGAACTCCTCGTTCTACAACGTCAAGTACATCCGCGCCTTCAACGCTTATGAATGCGAGATCAACCCCGTCGACGCCAAGAAGCTCGGCATCAAGATGGGCGACCGCGTTCGTCTGACCAACCAGCGCGGCGAAGCCTTCTTCGTCGCCCGCGTCACCACCCGCGTCGCTCCGGGCGTCGTACGTACCGCCAAGTGCAACTGGCGCAGCACCAACCCCTATGGCCGCGGCACGAACACGAACACGCTCACCACCTCAAAGCTCACCGACATGGGCGGCTGCTCGGCCTACCACTCCACCCGCGTGAATGTGCAAAAGGCCTGATCAGGAGAGATAAATCATGGAAAACAAACTGCAAAAAGGCTTCATCTTCCGTCAGGAAAACTGCGTGGGCTGCGGCGGCTGCACGGTGGCCTGTCAGATTCACAACGAACTTCCCGAAGACGTGCGCTTCCGCAAGGTCGACAACTACGAAGTCACCGACGCGAGCGGCCGTGTGCGCGACGTCTGGTTCTCACACAGCTGCATGCACTGCTCGAACCCGTCCTGCATGGCGGTGTGCCCGGCCAACGCCTTCACCCAGCGCCCCGACGGCATCGTCGTCCTTGATCGCAACCGTTGCACTGGCTGCGGCCTGTGCAAGACGGCCTGCCCGTACGACGCGATCACGATCAGCAAGATCGACGGCCGCGCCGCCAAGTGCAACATGTGCGTCGAGCTTCTTGACGCAGGTCTCAATCCCGCCTGCGTCGATGGATGCCCGGTGAAGTGTCTTGAAGTGGGCAACGTCACCCAGGTGCTCGCGCAGAAAAAGAGCGCCTCGCGTCAGGGCATCGGCTACAAGGACGGTCCCAACAAGCCCAACATGATCATCATCCGGGAGCGCCGCTAAATGCCCGAGCTGACGATGAAGTCCCGCGCCGAGTTTCTCTCGGCAATGAAGGACGTGCTCTTTGCCACCGGCAAGCCTGAAAGCTATCGCAAGGTCGCCGACTGGGCCACTGCCCACGGCAACGCCGAGCTCAGCAGCGCTGCGCTTGAAGCTGCCGGCGACGTTGATGAGGCTGAAGCCGACTTCAACCGCATGTGCATCGGCCCCTACCGCCTCAGCGTTCCGCCTTACGAGAGCGTCTGGCGCGCCTCCGGCCGCATGCTCAACAACCGCTTCAGCGCCGCCGTCGAGCACTCCTACGCCGAACTTGGGCTCACCGTGTCCCGCTCGCTCAACGAGCCCTGCGACTTCTTTGCCTACGAAATCGAGTTCATGTACTGCGCCGCGGCGCTTGCCGCGACCAACGAGGACGCAGGGGAAACCGAAAACGCCGCAGCGCTCGTCGAAATGTTCAACCGCTTCTGGGCTGAACACCTCGGACACTGGGCTGTGAAGTTTCTCTCGGCTCTCGAAGCCGACGCCCGGCACCCCTTCTGGCGCGCCTGGGCGCACGAGCTCAACGCAAGGCTTTCGGACTTCACCGTCGGCATCGCTCTTTCCAACCACATGACCGGCGTCGAGGCCATTGTCGCCCCGCCCGCGTCAAAGACGGAAAAAAAGGATTCAAAATGAAAAAGCTTTTCTCTTTCTGCGCCCTGTCGCTCGCCTCGCTTGCCGCTGGCGCAGCGCAAACCGCTGAAACTGCCGTGCATCACCCCGACATCTGGACGCCGGTGACCGAGCACGCGATCAACAACGACATCCCCCAGCTGCTCGGCTTTGCCGACAAGCCGGTTTATGCCGCTTCCTACAACCCGGATGCGGTGAGCACGGGCTACCTTTCGTTCCTGCATGCAGCCGAAACGATCGGCAACCTGATTTTTGCAGCCGTCGTTGTCGTGGCGATTCTCTTTGCCGTGTTCGTTCTCATCAACGGCCGCGCAAAGCTCGACAACGGCTTCTCCGGGAAGTTGATCGACCGCTGGTCGCCGCTTGACGTGTTCCTGCACTGGCTTGCCGCCGTGCCGGGCGTCATTCTGATCCTCACGGGCCTTGTCATCGGCGCGGGCCGCTTCTGGCTTGCCGATCTGATGACGCCGGATCACTTCGCCTCGCTCGCCAACGCGAGCGTGATGTTCCACAACTTCTTCGCTTTCTTCTTCATCGTGGGTGGCGTACTCATCATGATCAAGTGGTGCGCCCGACAGCTGCCTGAAAAGGGCGACGGCAAGTGGTTCGCGTGCCTGGGCGGCTATGTCGGCCACAGCGGCAAGCACCCCGACGCGGGCTTTGCCAATGCTGGTGAAAAGGCCTTTTTCTGGTGCTTCACCATCTTCGGCCTGATTCTCATGGTCACCGGCCTGATGATGCTCTATTCGGAGACGTTCGGCGATCCCTCGAAGAATTCGCTGCAGCTTGCCCTGATTCTGCACATCGTGAGCGCCATCATCCTCAGCGCCTTCAGCGTCGTTCACATCTACATGGGTGCGGTAATGAGCGAGGGCGGCATGGAGAACATGCTCTCGGGCAAGTGCGATGAGAACTGGGCTCGCCAGAACCACAACCTCTGGTACGCCAAGGTTAGCGGCAAGTAAAGAGCGCCGACACCATCAGCTTCCAAGGCTCCCCCCTTGAGGCGGGCGCAACGCCCGCTTCAAGGGGACGCAAGCCAGGCAATTCATCCCGCCGGTTCAGGCAGACCGCAGGCGCTCTCCTTGTTGTGAAAGCTCCCGCGGTTTTCCGTCCCGGCAAACGAACCCATCGATTCTATCTGGAAACCATCTATGCCTATCAATCGACGTCTGTTTCTTGAGATGGCCGCCGGAGGCGCCGTCTTTACGGTCGTCCCGAGTGCGCAGCTGTTGGCTGCGACGCCGGGCAAGCGCTATGCCATGGTCTTTGACGTTCGCCGCTGCACCGGATGCTTGTCCTGCACGGTGAACTGCTCCATCGAAAACAACACGCCCTCACAGCGCGCCCGCACGGAAGTCAACCAGATGACAGTGAAGTCCGACCGCGGCTACGCCGTCGTCGCCTTCCCGCATCAGTGCAATCACTGCAAGAACCCGCCCTGCGTCAAGGTCTGCCCCGTGGGCGCCACCTACAAACGCAAGGAGGACGGCATCGTCGTCATCGACTACGACAAGTGCATCCACTGTCAGGCCTGCGTCCCCGCCTGCCCGTATGGTGAGCGAAAGATTGACCCCGAACGCAAGAACCCGCCCGAAAAGTGCAACTTCTGCATCCATCGCGTCGAGCAGGGTCTCCTGCCCGCCTGCGTCGAAAGCTGCATCGGCAAAGCTCGCGTCTTCGGCGACCTCAATGACCCCAAGAGCGAAATCTACAAGCTGGTCAAGGAAAACAAGGTCTATGCCCTGCTGCCGAAATTCGGCACCGAACCCAGCATCTACTACATCGGACTGCCCGAAGTGTTCGACGACAAGGCCACGCTCGAACTGAAGTCCACAGACTGGCAGCGTTAAAAGGAGCGGTTCATGACTGAAAAGACAAAACAAACGCCCCGTTTCGGCTTTGCCGCGGCACCCGAGTTCGTTCGCAAAAACGGCAAACTCGTCATTCGCGACGGCATCCGGCTCGGCTTTACCAAGTGCTTCACCTGCAACAACATGTGCGGCCTGCGCTACCGCGTCGACGAAGCCACGAATACCGTCACGCGCGTTGCCGGCAACCCGTACTGCGAAGTCGTCACCGGCGGTGATCCCTTGGATCTCAACACGCCCGTTGCCCGCGCTTACGAGCTGCTCACGGGCGACGCTGGACTCAAGAATCGCGCTACCAGCTGCGGCAAGGGCGCCTCGGGCATCGCATCGGCAACCGATCCGCGCCGCGTAACGCAGGTTCTCAAGCGTGCCGGCAAGCGCGGCGAAAACAAGTGGAAGACCATCCCCTACGAACAGGCCGTCAAGGAAATCGTCGAAGGCGGCAACCTCTTCGGAGAAGGTCATGTCGACGGCCTGCGCGCCATCCGCAACCTCAAGGTGCCTGCCGTCAAGGGCTACCCTGAATTCGGCTCGGCCGCCAACCGCCTCATGGCGACCTTCAATGAAGAAGACACGATGCGCGGCAGCTTCTACAGCCGCTTCATGACGAGCGCCTTCGGTACGACCAATCTGTGCACCAAGCATGCCTACTGCGGCGCCGCCGTCGGCATCGGTTATTCGCTCGGCATGGGCCCCGAAATCTCGGCAGCCATGTGCGACTGCGACTGGGACAACTTTGAATACGCGATCTTCATCGGTACGGCGCCGGGCGCTTCGGGCGCGAGCATCAACCGCCTCGGCCGCGGCGTTGCCGACGCACGCGTCGAACGCAAGGCAAAGTACGTCTGTTTTGATCCAATCCTGCGCACGGTGGTTGCCAACAACACCCAGGCGCAGTGGATGCCGATTCTTCCTGGAACCGACTCAGCCTTCCTCTTCGGCGTCATCCGCGCGATCTTTGAAGCAAAGAGCTACGAGGCGAAGTTCCTTTCTCATCCCTCGCAGGATGCCGCGAAGAAGGCGGGCGAAGTCAACTTTACGAACGCCACCTGGCTTGTTGATCCCGCAACGAATACGCTTGCCAAGGCGAGCGACTACGGCATCAACAAGACGGACGATCCGATCGTTTTTGCAAACGGCAAGCTTGCCGGCGCCAAGAATGTCAACAACGCCGAGCTCTTCGTGGATCGTCAGTTCAAGTGCGCCGACGGCAAGTCCGTGCGGCTTGTTTCAAGCATTGAACTCGTTCGCCGTGAAGCGATGAAGTTCACCCTGGCACAGTACGCCAAGAAATGCGGCGCAAGCGTCGAGCGCATCAAGGAAGTCGCACGCGACTTCACCAGTCACAACCGCCGCGTCGCCGCCGTCTCGAATACGGGCAACAACAACGCCGACGCCATCATGGTAGGCTGGCTCATCTGCATTCTCAACACGCTTGCCGCGGCTCACGACGCCAAGGGCGGAGCGCTTTACGGCAACGGCGCCTTCATGGGCTTTGAAGGCACCTACGATCTGGCAAACGTTGCCGACGCAACCGAAACCGGCGCCATGAACATGTGCCGCAACGGCGCCTACGAAGATTCGACCGAGTACAAGAACAAGGTCAAAGCAGGCAAAAACCCCTACCCCGCTGATCATGTCTACCATAACATGAATCCGGGCTATATCGCCGGCAACGCGGCCGAAATGCTCGTCGCGCATGCCAACGGCGATCCCTTCAAGGCTAAAGCCTTCTTCAACTGGCGCAGCAATCCGCTCTACAGCGCGGCCTCCGTCGACGCTCGTGTTGAAAAGAGTCTTGCCGATCCGAAGGATCTTCCCCTGATCGTCGGCATCGACAGCTACATCAACGAGACCAACCGCTTTGCCGATTACATCATTCCTGACCGCGTGATGTACGAGGAATACGCCTGCGACCGCACCTGGGGCAACTACCATCAGTGCGTCGTGGCAGGCGTACCCGTTCTTGAGCCTCGCACGGTAAAAAACAAGAAGGGCCATCATGTCTGCATGGAGGAGTTCCTGATTGACTGTGCGCTCGCACTGAAGCTCCCCGGCTTCGGCAAGGGAGCCATTCCCGTCAAAGACGGCAAGCCCGTCGACCTTCTCTGCTTTGACGACTGGTACGCGCGCTACTTGAGCAACGTGGCCGAGCTGTGCGCCGCTCTTCCGAAGGTCACCGACGAAGACCGCGCGTTTACCGGTCTCGACCGCGCCATGAAATTTGTTGCTCCGCGTCTGACCAAGGCACAGGCTGCCAAGGTTGAAGCGCTGCTCTCGCGCGGCGGCTACTACGACCGCGCCGATCGCTACGCAGGCAACTTCATGGCAAACGGCGGCGGCAAGTGTCTGCAGTTCTTCAACCCGGCAATGCCGGCGCTGCGTCACTGCTACTCTGGCAAGGCCTATCCGGGCGTGCCGGTTCTTGATGAAGCGCGCTTTATCAATGGTGACACGTGGCGCAAGCACTGGAGCGAAAAGAACTACCCGTTGCTCTTTACAAGCTTCAAGCCCATCCTGCGCAGCAACTACTCGGTCGCTTTCGAACGGTGCGTGGAGATTTCTCCCGAGAACTTCATCTACATGAATACCAGCACCGCCAACAAGCAGGGGCTCAAGACCGGCGACAAAGTTCGGATCGTGAGCGCCAACGGGCGTCCTACCGAAGGCGTGCTGCACTGTGACGAAGGCATCATTCCAGGTGCGGTCTGCGTTCCTCATGCCTATGGGCACACGGCCTATGGCGCCGAGGACCGCGTGATCGACGGCAAGGTTGTTGCAGGCATCAAATCCCGCGCAGGCGGTACGGCCATCAACCAGATGGTTTCGCACGACCCGACCCGAAAGGGAAAGACCGCCATGCTCAACGACTACTGGGCAGGCGGCAACTGCCGCACTGGCATCCCTGTGAGAGTTGAAAAGATCTAACGCAGTCAAACACTATCTCTTCTCCTCCAACAAGCGGGCTCAAGCAACCAGCCCGCCTCTTGCAAGGCCTTCCTTCGGCGGACTCTGCACTAGCCGCAGGAAGGCTCTTTTTTTGTGATCACGCCCGCACTTCTTTGCAAAACAACCGTAAAAAAGGGACGACCACAAGGCGTCCCCTTTTTTACGGAAAACCGACAAAGCTCACTTGCCGAGCGTCGTCAAGCGCTTTTGCGCGAGCTCGGCATAGGACGTCTCTGGATAGTCCTTGATTACCTGCCGCAACGTCTGCTGCGCCTGAGACTTGCGCCCGAGGCCGATCAGGGCCGCGGCCTTGGAAAGCTGCGCGTCGGCAATGCGCGGGTGCTTCGGGAAGTCCTTGATGAGGCGGTTTTGAACGGCAAGCGCGTTGGTGAGCTTGTTCTGCGCATAAAGCGCGTTACCAAGCCAATAAAGAGCGCTCGGCATGTAGCCCGTCGTCGGGTAGTCGTCGACAAGAGAGGAGAGCAGCGTCGCGCTGTCCTCGTACTTGCCCTGCGAGAAAAGCGATAGGGCCGACTCGTAGCGGCGCCGTTCTTCGGCGCTTGCCTCAAAGCTCGCGCCGTCGATCTCGACCTTGGCCGAGGACAAGGGCGCCAACCGCGCATCGAGCGACGAGAAGAGGTCGCGCGAAGACTGCTGCTGGCGCGCGAGGTCGTTGGTGAGCTCCTCGAGGCGCCCGGTGAGCTGGGCGTTGGCCTCGCGCAGCTGCGCAAGCTGCCCTACGAGCTGCAGCTGGGCGTTTTGCAGCGCATCCACGCGCTGGCGCAGATCAAGAATGGCCTTTCGGGCCTCATCGTCGCCAAAGAGCGCATGAGCGGGCGCGGCGGCGCCAAGAAGCGTCGCGGCAAGGCAGACGACAAAAGCGGACTGATTGAAAGCGCGCATGGTTTAAAGCGGTGTCAAACGTTTTTCTTTAGCGGTAGACGATGTAGGCGCGGCGGTTCTTTGCCCAGGCCTCTTCGTTTTCGCCCTGCGCCACGGGCTTTTCACGCCCGAAGCTCACCGATTCGATTCGATCGGCCGGAACGCCCAAGAGCTGCATGCGCTGCTTGACGGCCTCGCTGCGGCGCTGCCCGAGCGCGAGGTTGTACTCACGGCTGCCGCGGCTGTCGGTGTTGCCCTCGATCACGATGTGCATGGCCGAGTTGCTGATCAGGTTGCGCGCGTGCGCCTCGATCACGGGCAGGTACACCGGCTTGACGCTGTAGGAGTCGAAGTCGAAGTAGATCGACTTCTGCTGCAAGGCCGCAGCGGCGGCGTCGCGCCCGGCGCCTGCGGCAGCATCGGCCTCGGCGCGCGTGGTGCCCGCCTTGACGGACTCGTCAAGGGGCACGCTCGAGCAGCCCGAAAGAACCAGGGTGGAGATGGCTGCCGCAGCGATGAGCGCGCGGTTGAACACGGACTGGATCATTGCTGTTTCCAAAGATAATGGTCGATTTGTCAGTGTGTCAGGGGCCAAGCGCCACGTGCAGCCAAAGCCCCTGCGGTTTGAAAACATGTCTAGGCGAGCAGCGGCCCCCAGGTCGGCTCGCGGATATCGCCCGAGGCAGTCGAAAGCCAGGCCGAAACCGACCCGTCGACGCTCACGGTGCCGAGCACGCCCTTGCGGCCGCGCTCGCTTGCAAAGACGATCATGCGTCCGTTGGGCGAGAAACTTGGGCTTTCATCAAAGCCGTTGCCCGTGAGAATCGACTCGCGTCCCGTGGCGAGTTCCATGATAGCAACCCTGAAGCGCCCGTCGAGCCGCGTAATGTAGCTCATGTGCGTACCCGCGGGATTGATCGCGGGGCTCACCGCGTAGTCGCTGCCGAAGGTGACGCGCTCGGCCTGCGAGCCGCCCTGCAGGGCCTGGCGGTAGATCTGCGGCGACCCGCCGCGATCGCTTACGAAATAGAGCCACTGGCCGTCGGGCGAAAACACGGGTTCCGTGTCGATCGCAAGCGAGCGCGAGAAGCGGTTCACGCCCGATCCGTCGGTCTTGATCATGAAGATCTGCGTGTAGCCGTCGCGCGAAAGCGCCACGGCAAGGCTTTCACCGTCGGGGCTGAAGGCCGGAGCCGAATTGTTGCCGCGGAAATTGGCGACCACGCGCCGTCGGCCGGTGGCAACGGTGTGCACGTACACGACGGGCTTTCTTGCCTCAAAGCTCACGTAGGCCAGGTGCCGCCCGTCGGGCGACCAGGCCGGGGAAATGATGGGCTCGCGGCTTCTGAGAGCAGGCGCAGGATTGGCGCCGTCGCTGTCGGCGACGATAAGTTCGTAACTCTCGGAGGAATGCTGCACGACGTACGCCAGACGCGAGCAGAAAAGGCCCCCGAAGCCCGTGAGCTTGTCGTAGATGCGGTCGGCGATGCGGTGCGCGAGCATGCGCAGGTTCTGTTCGCTCGCGGCGGCCACCCACTCGTCGAGCTTGGAGTCCTGCACGGCGTCGTAAAGGTAAAAGCGCACCTCCCAGCGGCCGTCGGCCAGCTTGTTGAGCGAGCCCGTGGCGAGCACGTTGGCGCCCTTGGAGCGCCAGGCGGAGAAGTCGGGCTTGAGGCTTTCCTCAAGTCCCGCCTCGGCGGGCGCGTCGATCATGCGGAAGTCGCCCGTGCGCGAGAGGTCGCTTGCCACGACGCGCAGGATGTCCATGCGGTATTGCGCGGTCCCGGCCATGGGCTGCAGCGCGATCGGGATCTGGTTGGCGCCCACACCGGAAATCTCGATGTTGAGCTGCGCAAAGGCCGGGGCTGCACCAAGGGTGCAGGCCGCGCCCGCGGCGGCCAGAAGCCGCCGCCGTTGCAGAGGTACGCTCATAACCTGTCCTAGAGAAATGCTCAAAAACTCGTTCCGAATGCTCTGTTTTCTGCCCCTTGAGAGCAGTTTTTTGCGCCTTCGCGCACGAACAAAAGAGCATCCGGCTGCAGCCTTTATACCTGAAAAGCCGGCCGCCGCGTGCGCGGCCGCCGGCAGATTTTGCGCCGCCCGAGGAAAAAATCCTTCCCCTTACGTGGGGAGTGCGGCGCGAACAGTGCCGCGGGGCCTGGAGGTTCGGCGCGGATTCGTGATTGATCCCGCGCACCCTTTCGGTCCCTGTCGGTTCTGCTTTTTTAGTGGCGGAAATGGCGCTCGCCGGTGAAGACCATGACGATGCCGCGCTCGTCGGCCGCAGCGATCACTTCCGGATCGCGGATCGAGCCGCCCGGCTGGATCACGCAGGTCGCACCCTGGTCGATGATGACGTCAAGACCGTCGCGGAACGGGAAGAACGCATCCGACGCGGCGGCGCTGCCCACGAGCGACAGACCGCTTTCCTGCGCCTTGATGGCGGCGATGCGGGCGCTGTCGACGCGGCTCATCTGGCCTGCGCCCACGCCGAGCGTCATGCCGTTGTGCGCATAGACGATCGTGTTGGACTTCACGAAGCGGGCGATGTTCCAGGCAAACATCATGTCGGCGATCTGGGCCGACGTGGGCTGCTTCTTGGTCACGACGCGCAGGGCCGATTCCGGGCAGAGCTGGTTGTCGGGGGTCTGCACGAGGAGGCCGCCGCCCACGCGCTTGAATTCGAAGTCGTTGTGCGCGTCGCCAAGCGCAACCGTCAGAAGTCGAAGGTTCTTCTTGGCCGCAAACACCGCACGGGCGCCGTCGGTGAATTCAGGGGCGATCACGACTTCGGCAAACTGCTTGGAGACTTCGTGAGCAACCGCTTCGTCAACCGGACGGTTGAAGGCGATGATGCCGCCGAAGGCGCTCTTGGGGTCGGTCTTGAAGGCCTTCAGATAGGCCTCGAGGGCGTTGGCGCCGATGGCCGCGCCGCACGGGTTGGCGTGCTTCATGATGACGCAGGCAGGCGTCTGGAAGCTCTTGGCGGCTTCCCAGGCGGCGTCGCTGTCGCCGATGTTGTTGTAGGAAAGTTCCTTGCCCTGCAGCTGCGTGTAGCCCGCCAGAAGCCCCGGAGCGATGAAGTGCTCGCGGTAGAAGGCGGCCTTCTGGTGGGGATTCTCGCCGTAGCGCATGTCCTGCACCTTGACCCACTGACGGGTGAAGACGTCCGGGAAGAACTTCGTCTTCTTCTTTTCGTCGTCAAGGCTCGTGAGGTAGTTCGAGATTGCCGCGTCGTAGCGCGCAGTGTGGCAGAAGACCTTCTTGGCGAGCGCAAGGCGCGTCTCGGGCGTCACTTCGCCCTTGGCGCGGATTTCCTCGAGCACGCGCGTGTAGTCGACCGGGTCGACGATCACGGCCACCGACTCGTGGTTCTTGGCCGCCGCACGGATCATCGTGGGGCCGCCGATGTCGATGTTTTCAATGGCAAGCTCAAAGGTGCAGTCCGGACGCGCGATCGTCTGCTCGAACGGATAGAGGTTCACGCAGACGATGTCGATCGGGTCGATGCCGTGGTCGGCGATGGCCTTCATGTGCTCGGGCACCGTGCGGCGCGCGAGGATGCCGGCGTGAATGTGCGGATCAAGCGTCTTGACGCGGCCGTCGAGCATCTCGGGGAAGCCCGTGTAGTCGGCCACTTCCTGGCAGGCGATGCCTTCCTTGGTGAGAAGCTTGGCGGTGCCGCCCGTCGAGAGGATGTGGTAGCCCAGCTCGACGAGGCCGCGCGCGAACTCAACCACGCCGGTCTTGTCGGAGACGCTGATCAGAGCTTGTTTCTTCATGGTTCAAATTTCCTTATCAAAAATCCCCGTTCAGAAGCCCGTGCAGACGAAGCTTCTTGCGCAGGGTGTTTCGGTTGATTCCCAAAAGCTGTGCCGCGGCCTTCTGATTGTGGCCGCACTGGTCCATCGCCCAGGTGAGAAGGGGCCGCTCGGCGGCCGTGACGATCATTTCGTAAATGGGCAGCCCCCTGACGCCCTCGAGGTCGCGCATGTAGCTCTCGACGCGGCGCACCACGAGCGCGCTGAAGGCCTCGTTGATATTGACGCCCGGACGAAGAATCTCCTCGACGGAAAGAAACCGCGACTGCTGATTCTCCTGCGCTTCCTTATTGTCCATGGTCTGCGTCAATTTGTCCTTCTCACCGTACAAAAAAATTGTTCCAAATTCTCTCTGAGCGCTTCTGCGCTCTCGTCGCGCACAAGCTGCGCCAAAAGCTGCGCGGCCTGTGCTCGGCGCTCTTTCTCAAGAGCCTCAAAAGGCTCCTGCAGGTACGCCCGCAGATGCGTGCGAAAGCTCTGCAGCGCATAGCGCTCGGCCTTGCCCTCGCGCATCCAGTAGCGAAGGTGGCGCTCCAAGTGCTTGAGCACCACGCGCCGGCGCTCGTCGATCGTCGGCGCGCCCGGATCGGCACGGCCTGCCAAAACCTCCCGAGCGCGTCCCAAAAGCCAGGGATTGCCGCGTGCGGCGCGCCCGATCATGACGCCTGCGGCGCCCGTCGCATCAATCATTCTGCGCGCACCCTCGGGCGAGGCGATGTCGCCGTTGGCAACGACCGGAATCGACACCGCGCGCACGACGGCTGCGATGTCCTTCGGATTCACGGCGCCCGTAAAGCGCTGCGCCCGCGTGCGGCCGTGCACCGTGAGCGCCGAAACGCCCGCATCCTCGGCCATCTGCGCCAGCTCAACGGCGTTTTTTGAGGCCTCGTCCCACCCGGAGCGCATCTTGACTGTGACGGGCACGCCGCCCGAGGCCACCGCACCCACGACGGAGCGCATGATCGCCTGCGCAAGCTCGGGCTCTCGCATGATCGCCGACCCGCAGGCCTTGCCGCAAACGACGCGCGCCGGGCACCCGAAGTTGATGTCGATCACCTTGGCGCCAAACCCTGCGGCGGACTCAGCAGCCCGCGTCATCTCGTCGGGATCGGCGCCCAAAAGCTGCACCACCGGCAGGGGATCGTCCGGGTCGACCGTCATGCGCCGCTGCGTCATGTCGGTTGCCGCCAAATGCGCGCTGCTTGATGCCATCTCGCCCACGACAAGCCCCGCGCCCAGCTCAAGGCAGATGCTGCGAAAGGGCGCGTCGCTCAAGCCTGCCATGGGCGCGAGCACGACGGCGCCCGCCACGCGGTAGGGGCCGATCGCATAGGAGCGCTCATCGACCGGTTCGTCGGCGGCTGCGTTCGGGATGCTCTTCGTCACAAGGGGCATGGGGCGGCGTCAAAGGACGTCAAGAAAAAAAGGTCACAAGTCAACCTGCACGCCGCAGGCCGTCTCCGCCGCTATTTTAAGGACTTGCGAGGAGCTCGCGAAAGTCTCAAAAAGAACGAGGAAAGAACGAGAAAAAGTGCCCCGGACGGCGTAGGTGATCCGTCATGGGGACATCATGGGGTCATCAGGCGCAGTGCACGCGCTCGCTTGCCAGGGCCTGAGCCACGCCCTCGCCGGCCCAGTGCTGCTCGAGCTTTTCGATGGCTTCGGGCGCGGTGTTGATCGCGCGGCACGCATCGACCACGATCGTCGTGGCAAAGCCCTCGCGGGCGGCGTCGACGGCCGTGGCCGACACGCAGAAGTCAAGCGCAAGGCCGCAGACGAAGACTTCCGTCACGCCGCGGTCCTTGAGCCACCCCGCAAGCCCCGTGCGGCTCACCCGGTCGGCTTCAAGAAACCCCGAGTAGCTGTCGCAGTCGACGCGGCAGCCCTTTCTCACGATGAGGGAGGCGGCGTCGGTCGCAAGAGTCGGCGCAAACGCCGCCCCGGCGGTTCCCGCCACGCAGTGCGCGGGCCAGAGCACCTGCTCGCCGTAGGGCATCTCGATCGTCTCAAAGACGCTGCGCCCCGGGTGATTGACCGCAAAGCTTGCATGCGTCGCGGGGTGCCAGTCGGCGGTGAGCACCACCGTCTCGAAGTTGGCGATGAGCCGGTTCACCGTCGGGATGATTTCGTCGCCCTCGGGCACGGCAAGCGAGCCGCCCGGCAGAAAGTCGTTCTGCACGTCGACGACGATGAGCGCGCGCTTTGCTGCCCGCGCGCCCTCGCCCCCGTCGGGGTGCGCAAGGCCCTTCGTGCCGCAGGCGCAGGCGGTACCACAGGCGCCCTGCGCTTGAAATTCCTGTTGGTGCTTGTTTGAGAGCATCTGCTCACTCCTAAAGAAAAACCTTATCCGTGGGCTTGCCGCCCCTTAAAAGAGCGTCGTCCCGAGGCACGCCTCAAGCTCCCGGCACAGGTGGCCGACGACATCGGCCGCACTGCCGGCGCGCGTCATCGCCACGCTCTGTCCTGCGGAGAGTTCCAGAAGGTCGCCGCGCTCGGCGCGTGCGGCAGCCTCGATCAAAGGCCGCATCATGGCGCACTGCGCGGGATAGTCGCCTGCCGCCACGCCCGCGTCTTCGAGCGCTTCGACCAAGCCGTTCACGACGACGCGCGTAAGCCTCCCCTCGAACGTGCGCACAAGGCGCGTACCGGCGTCGGTCGCCCAGGCAAGCTGCTCCTTGTAGACGGAAGGCGCCGCGCACTCCTCGGTGCGCAGGAAAGCGGTGCCTGCCATCACGCCCGAGGCGCCGGCCGCAAGCGCCGCAGCCCACTGCGAGCCGACGGCGATACCGCCTGCGGCAACAACGGGAAGCCCCGTCGCCCGGGCCGCAGGGCCGATGAGGCTCATGAGCCCCACCTGCGAGGCGATGTCCGCCTGCTCGAAATTCAATCGCGGGCCGCCCGCCTCGCCCCCCTGCACGATGATGCCTGCGGCACCCGCAGCGCGCTGCACCTTGGCTTCGCGCAGGGTCGTGGCGACGCCAAGCACCGTCACGCCGCGGGCTTCAAGCTTTTCGGCATAGATCTCGCGCAGGCCCCCGAAGCTCACGACGACCACGGGCACCTCGAGCGCCAAAAGCACGTCGATCGTCTCGGCAAAGTCCTTTTCGTCGGGCACCTTCGCCCAGGGGTAGTGCTCGTCCAACCCCAGCTCAACGGCCAGGTCTTCGAGCGCATGCGCCATGGCGCGCGTGCGGGAAAGCGCCTCGGCCTGCGCGGCGGCGTCTTTATTTACCGCCGGCACGCGAAGTCCGACGGCAAAGGGCTTGTCGGTGAGGCTTTTGGTCTCACGCACCGCGCTTTCAACTTCCGCGGGGCTCATGAGGCCCCCTCCGAGCACGCCCAGGCCGCCCGCGTTTGAGACCGCGGCAGCAAGCGCGGGGCCGGCGGCTGCCGCCATCGGCGCATTCAAAAGGGGAATCCGCACGCCCAAAAGCGCGGCCAGCGCATTGTTTCTTTCCTGAATCGTTTCAATCAAGCGCATCGTGGTGAATCGTTGTTGTTGTCGTCGTTGCGGCGAAAGGAAGAAGGCAGAAGCGTTTCCTTTCCCGAAAGAATTGCTAGTAGCGCGCCCAGGCAAGCGCGGCCGCGTCGGCCTTGAGCCGTTCGTATTCGCGGGGACTGCCCACGTTGTCCCAGAAGCCCGTATAGACCTCGGCCGTCACCCGACCGCTGAGGGCAAGATCCCACAGCCACGGAAAGAGCTTGGCGGGCTCAGGCCTCAACGGCCGGAAAATCCGGGGACTTGCAAGCATCAGGCAGCCGTAGGTGTGCGGCCCCGGCCCGGGGACGATCGTTCCGTCGGCCGCAACGGTCATGTCGCCTGCGGCATGAAAGTCGGGATTGGGCACGGCCACAAGATGCGCGTCGATTCTGCCCGCGCGCATCGCCTCGGCCGCCGCGTCAAAGCGCCTGAGGTCAAAGGCGTGCACCACGTCGCCCGCAAGCACGAAGAAGGGCTCGTCGCAAAGGCGGGGATCGTCGGCGGGTGCCAGAAGGGGCAGCGCCTTGACGATGCCCCCCAAGCTTTCGAGAGCGTCGTCGGCGCAGTCGCCCTCGCGGCTAATCGCCATGTCGACCCCGCGCGCGGCAAGCTCCGCGGGCAACGGCTCAAAGGCGTCGGCCAGATGCGCCGTGTTGACGACGATGCGCTCGACCCCGGCGCGGCAGGCCGCAGCGATCTGCCAGTCGATGAGCCGCACGGGCGGGTGCGTCGCATCGCCCTCGGCCACGACAAGAAGGGGCTTGGGGACGACGTCGGTATAAGGGCGCAGCCGCTTTCCGCGGCCGGCGGCAAGAATGAGTGCTCGCATGTCGAAAAATGTCCGGTTGGGACCGTCCGCGTTGGCCGGAGGGTTTGCCTAGAAATAGGCTTCCTTGGTCTTTTCTTCCTCAAAGCAGTCGAGCAGCCAGTTGATGGGCTTGAGCTCGGCGTAGCGGTTGGCGCACTGGCGCACGTAGCCGATAAAGCGCGGCGTGTCGGCCAGATACTTGGGCTTGCCGTCGCGGTAGTTAATGCGCGCAAAGATGCCCAGGACCTTGAGGTGGCGCTGCATGCCCATCCACTCGACGTCGCGCCAGAAGATGCCGAAGTCCTGCGGCACGGGGATGCCCGCCTTGCGGGCCTTGTCCCAGTAGCGGATCGTGGTGTCGAGCACGAACGGCTCGCCCCAGCTGATGAAGGCGTCGCGCATGAGGCTTGCGATGTCGTAGGAGACGGGTCCCATCAGCGCATCCTGAAAGTCGAGCACGCCCGGCATCGGATCGCTCACCATGAGGTTGCGCGGCATGAAGTCGCGGTGCACGAAGACGCGCGCCTCGTTGAGATTGTTGGCGATGATGCGCTCAAAGCAGCGCTCGACGATCTCGCGCTGCTTGTCGGTGATCGTGTAGCCGCGGTGCACCTTGACGTACCACTCGGGAAAGAGCTCGATCTCGCGCTTTAAAACGGCGTGGTCGTAGTCGGGGAGCACCCCCGGGCGCGAGGCCTTCTGCCAGAGCACGAGCGCATCGGTAGCCGCGTCCATGAGCGAGCGGGCGTTGTCTTCGTTTAAAACGTCAAGATACGTCTGCCGCCCCAGGTCGCTCATGAGAATGAAACCCCGGGCCTCGTCGACGGCAAGAATCTTCGGGACGTTCAGACCCGCCTCGGCCATCAGGGCGTCAACCTTCAGAAAGGACGCAATCGACTCGCGCTCGGGCGGCGCATCCATGACGATGTAGGTTGCGGGGGCGCCGGGCGAAAGTCCTTCGCCCGCAATGCGAAAGTAGCGCCGAAAGCTCGCGTCGGCGCTTGCGGGTTCAAGCGTTTCGATATCAAGGCCCTTGACGATGTCGGTGAGTCCCGCAAGCCAGACCTTAACGGCCGCGAGTCGTTCATCGGCGCCCGCAGCGGCGGGCGAGACGCACATTTTTGTTGTGTCCTTCATGATGCGCTGTAGCAAAGGAAGCGAGACCCGAGTCCCGTTCCCTATAATCCTCCAGAATCAACCCTGCACAATATACAAACAAATGCTACGACATGCTTCGCGCCCGACCCCGCTGCGGCTTGCAGCGGCGGTAGCGGCGGCCTGCGCCGCAATGCTGCCCGCCGTGCAAGCTCAGGCAGCCGACGTCGAATCCCGCGCGGCCGCGCCCCAAGAAAGCCCCCGGCCCGAGGCGGCGCCCGCGGGCGTTGATCTCGGCTCCTGGACCAATCTGCTCGCGGCGCCGAAGAACGAAAACGACGCCCCCTCGATTGCCTCGGCCTACGTGATCGAAGGCTCGCCCGAGACCGAACTCACCCTGCGGGGAGACGCCGAAGTGCGCCGCGCCGGCACCGTCATCAAGGGCGAGGAGATCGTCTACACGCAGGCCACGGGCAACGTCACGACCCGCGGCAACGCAAGCGTCGCACGCAACGGCGCGCTCTTCACCGCGCCCGAATTCACCTACAACCTCGACGACGAGACCGGTCAGGCCGAAAACATCGAGTACGACTACGGCCCCCGCGGACTGCAGGGTTCGGCGGGCTGCGCGCGCTTTCAGCCGGCAGGCGTCACGGAACTTGACGACGTCGTGGTCACAAGCTGCAAGAAGGACAACCGCAGCTGGTGGATCGAGATGGATCAGCTCACGCTCGACGAGTACGAGCAGTCGGGCGAGGGCACGGGCGCCGTACTGAAACTCGGCGGCGTGCCCGTCTTCGGCTCGCCCTGGTTCACCTTCCCGATGGGCACCCGCAGAAAGTCGGGCCTCTTGACCCCCACCGTGGGCTACAACTCCGAGCGCGGCTTTGATCTGGCGATCCCGTACTACTTCAATCTCGCTCCCAACTACGACTACACGCTCACCCCGCGCGTGCTCTCCAAGCGCGGCTTCGTGCTCGGCAACGAGCTGCGCTTCAAGCAGGAGTCGATCGAAGGCGAGATCTACGCCAACTACATGCCGCACGACCGCATCGAGGGCACCGACCGCTACAGCGTGCAGGCGCAGATTCAGGGCCACTGGAACGGCTTTGGCTACGGCTTGAACTACAACCAGGTCTCCGACGACGACTTCCTCGACGACTTTGCCTCGAGCATCCGCGACAACACTGAGGACATCCTGCCGCAGGACTACTGGCTCACGTACGGCACGACCTACTGGACGGCGGCGCTGCGCGTCACCAAGAACCAGACGATCAACGACACCGAAAAGCCCTACGAGCGCGAGCCGCAGTTCACGTGGTCGGCGTACCTTGCGGACTTTCACGGCTTTGAGCTCAACACCAAGATCGACGCCACGCGCTTCGTGCACCCGTGGGAAAACAAGATCAACGGCAACCGCTTCGTCTTCATGCAGGACGTGAGCTATCCGGTAATGGGCGCGGGCTGGTTCGTGACGCCCAAGCTGCAGCTCGTGGGCACGCACTACGAACTTGACTATGACCGAAGCGACGGCCGAGACGACAGCCCCTCGCTCACGCTTCCGATCTACTCTCTGGATTCGGGATTGATCTTCGAGCGCAACACGACGCTGGGGTCGCGCAACATTCTGCAGACGTTGGAGCCGCGCATCTTCTATTCGTACACGCCCTACCGCGATCAGTCCGACATCCCGATCTTTGATTCGACGCTTGCCGACTTCAACTTCGCGCAGATGTATTCGGAAAACACGTGGTCAGGATACGACCGCTACGCCGAAACCAATCAGGTGAGCGGCACGCTCACCACGCGCCTTATCGACGACGCGTCGGGTCTTGAATGGATCCGCGCCTCGATCGGCCAGCGCTACTACTTCAACGACAAGACCGTGGGCTGGAGCGGCAAGCGCATCGATCAGCCGAGCAAGAGCGACTTTCTTGCAAGCATCGGCGCGCGCCTGACGCGCACCATCCAGACCTCGGCGGCCGTGCAGTGGTCGTGGGAGCGCAGCAGCATGCAGAAGATGAGCGCGGGCGTGCGCTGGCAGCCGCGCCCGATGAGCGTCGTGGGCCTCTACTACCGCTACAACTGGGCCGAGGAGCAAAACAGCGACGACTACATCGATCAGATCGACCTCTCGGTGCAGTGGCCTCTCACCGACCGCCTCTATGCTCTCGCGCGCCAGAACTATTCGCTCTACGACAAGAAGTTCATCGAAAGCCTCGTGGGCTTCGAGTATCAGTCCGACTGCTGGACGCTGCGCGCCGTTGCACAGCGTTACACACGCGACGAGCAGAACGAGCAGACAACCTTCTTCCTGCAATTAGAATTGACCGGCCTTGGCGCCGTGGGCTCAAACCCGCTCTCGGAGCTGCAGCGCAGCATCCAAGGCTATCAGCAGATCACTCCGATGCCGAACAAGGCAGGAACCTATGACTACTACTATTGATCGCCGCCCGGCGGCCATTGCTGCCGCAGTCTGCGCAGTTTTCCTCTCGCAAGCGGCCGCTGCAGCCGACGCCCCCAACACCGTGCGCGAGCGCATCGAGGCGCCCGCCGCGGCCGCCCAGCCCCAGAAGGCCAAGGCGCATCCCGCGGGCGTCGTCAACGGCACGCCCGTTGACGCGGCAGCCGCTGCCGCCGGCGACGTTCAGTCCGTCGGTCAGTCCGAACTGCGCTTCATCGACCGCATCGTGGCCGTCGTCAACACCGACATCATCACCGAATACGAACTGCAAAACCGCGTGCGCCAGACGGCGATCAACCTGCGCGAGCAGAACATTGAGCTGCCGCCGATGCCCGAGCTGCGCCGCCAGGTGCTCGAGCGGCTCATCATGGAAAAGTGCATCGACCAGCGCTCGCGCGAGCTCGGCATCCGCGTCGACGAGCGCATGGTGACGGCCGCCATCGAGCAGATCGCCCGCAACAACAAGATCACCGTCGAGGAGTTGCGGCAGAAGCTGCAGGCCGACGACGTAAGCTTCAGCGTCTTCCGCGATCAGGTGCGCGAGGAGATCTCCGCGCAACGCCTGCGCGAGCGCGAGGTCGACAGCAAGCTCACCATCCCCGAATCCGAAGTCGACGCCTACCTCGCCGAGCAGGCGGGCTTTACGAGCGGCGACACGCAGGAGTACCGCGTGCAGCACATCCTGCTGCCGATTCCGTCGGGCGCCACCGACAGCGAGGCCAAGGATGTGGGCGACGAGGCCGAGCGCATTGCCGATGAAGCCCGCAAGGGAGAAGACTTCGCCAAGCTCGCCGCGGCCCACTCCAAGGCCTCCGATGCGATGAAGGGCGGCGATCTGGGTTGGATGGACGCCAGCAAACTTCCGAGCATCTTCTGGAAGGCCATCGAAGAGCACCGCACCGAACGGGGCTTTGTCACCGTGCTGCGCGCTAGCGGCGCCTGGCACGTCTTAAAGCTCGTCGACACCCGCGACGGCGTCAAGGCCAAGCTTGCGGGCGCTCCGGTCGAGCAGACCCACGTGCGCCACATCCTGATGTTCGTCTCCGACATCTCGCCCGAAAGCGAGGTAGTCTCCAAGCTCAACGCCATCAAGCACCGCATTGAATCGGGGCAGAGCGACTTCGCGACGATGGCGCGCCTCACCTCGGTCGACAACTCCGCCACCCGCGGCGGCGACATCGGCTGGATCGGTCCGGGCGAGGCCTCGCCCGAGTTCGAGGCGGCCATGAACAAGCTCTCGCCCGGCGAGATTTCCGAGCCGATTCACACGCAGTACGGCTATCATCTCATTCAGGTGATCGAGCGGCGCACCGCACAGGCCAACGCCGAGCGCTCGCGTCTTGCGGCCCGCATGGCGCTGCGCGAGAAAAAGCTCGCCGAAGCGGTCTACAACTGGCAGCGCGAGCTGCGCGACAAGGCCTACGTGGAAATCCGCCGCGACGCGCTCTGATGTCTGTGCAGCGGGCTTTCCCCGAAGGGATGCCCGTTAGGCCGGACAAAGGCAGCACGAAGGCGCCTGCCGCTTCCGGACCGTCACGATCGACGGCGGACGCAACAGGCGCCTTTGTGATTTTTCCGCCTTCTTTTCTCCATCCCGCCCATTCCAACCATTGAACCCATCCGACCCATAGGAGCGCCGCATGCAGCAGGGGCTACAAGGACACAAGGCACGCAAGCGCTTCGGACAGAACTTTCTGCACGACGCGCACTGGATCGGCCGCATCGCACGGGCCGTCGACGCCCGTCACGGCGACCGAATCATTGAAATCGGCCCGGGCCAGGCCGCGCTCACGCGCGAGCTCATCGGCGACTGCGGACACATCAGCGCCGTCGAAATCGACCGCGACCTCGCCGCCTGGCTCAGGACGCAGTTTTCCGAAGACGCGCTCACGCTGATCGAAGCCGACGCCCTGTCGCTTGACTGGAAGGCATTGGCCGAAGAGTCGCCCGACAAGCCGCTTCGCATCGTCGGCAACCTCCCCTACAACATCTCTTCACCGCTACTTTTTGCGCTCATGCAGGCCGCCGACAACGTCGCCGACCAGCACTTCATGCTGCAGCGCGAGGTGGTCGACCGCATGGTGGCCGACCCCGGCAGCAAGACCTACGGCAGGCTCTCGGTGATGCTGCAGTGGCGCTACCGCATGGTGAAGCTCTTTGACGTGCCGCCCGGGGCCTTCAATCCCCCGCCCAAGGTCGTAAGTTCCGTGGTGCGCATGACGCCCAAGAAGGCCGACGAGGTGCCCGCGGTCGACTTCGCGCTTTTTTCCTCCATCGTCGCCCACGCCTTCGGGCAGAGAAGAAAGACGCTGCGCAATGCGCTCGGCAAGCTCCTGCCCGCCGAGGCGATCGCCGACTGCGGCATCGATCCCGGCGCCCGCGCCGAGGTTCTTCCCCTTGAAGCGTTCGTCGCCCTGGCGCAAAAGGCTGCCGAGCTCGGCGTCAAGCCCGTCATTGCAGGCGCCGCGCCCGATTGAGCGCGATTAAGCGCCTTAGGAAGGCGTGCGCGCTTGAGCGCCTTCAGGAAGTCCGCCCGTCTTCGGATGCGGCGGACTTTTTTGCGCTCTGCGCCCGGCGCACGGTGCAGGACTTGCCGCCGATTCCCCAGTTGTCCAGCGGCACCTCCTCGATGATCACATGCGTGGTTTCGGGATTTTTTCCGAGCACGTCGACCACAAGCTTCGTGGCGCCGGCGATGAGCTATTGCTTTTGTTCGGTCGTGGGCGCTTCGCTGCCGCCCGAAACGCGAATCGTGAAGAGGGGCATTTGAGGCTCTCCCCAAAAAATGCTTTTCTCGATGCGTCGATTGTGCACGAATTCTCCGAACATCTGTCGTATTGCCGCGTCCGTCTGCTGACGCCGCAGGCCCTGCTGCGGCACAATGCAGGGACGTTTTTTCTTTACCCTTTCATCCAACACGAAGGACGGACACTACCCATGGCTCACGTCAATCCTCCCTACCGCTGCGACGTCGTCGGCAGCTTCCTGCGCCCCAAGACCGTGATCGAGGCCCGCGCCAAGTTTTCCAAGGGTGAGATCACCCGCGAGGAGCTCACGCAGGTCGAAGACGAGGCGATCAGGGCGCTCGTTCAAAACGAGCGCGCCAACGGGCTTACCGCGGTCACCGCCGGCGAATTCCGCCGCGCCTACTGGCACCTTGACTTCATGGCCGCCGTAAAGGGCATCAAGCACGTCAAGGCCGATGCCTGGTCGGTCGCCTTCAAGGGCGTGCCGCCCAAGGCCGAGACGATTCGAATTGAGGACAGGCTCGCCTTTCCCGCCGACCACCCGTTTTTGACGCACTTCGAGCGCCTCAAGGCGATCGCAGGCGACGGGGTTCCCTTGAAGTTCACCATCCCCTCGCCCTCGATGCTGCACCTCATCTGCTGCGTGCGCGAAGCGCACTACGAGCCGATTGCGGCCTACAAGGAAAATCCCGGACTTCTTTTTGAAGATCTCGCGCAGACCTGGACCGATGCGATGCTCGCGCTTTATGCGCGCGGCTGCCGCTACCTGCAGTTTGACGACACGAGCTGGGGCGAGTTCTGCTCGGCCGAAAAGCGTGCGGCCTATGCCGCGCGCGGCATCGATATCGATTCGATCGGGCGCGCCTACGTCGCCTGCATCAACAAGATCCTTGAGGCCAAGCCCGCCGATCTTACGGTGACGATGCACATCTGCCGCGGCAACTTCCGCTCGACCTGGTTCAGCTCGGGCGGCTACGAGCCGGTGGCCGAGATCCTCTTTTCGCACTGCAACGTCGACGGATTCTTTCTTGAGTACGACACGGCCCGCGCCGGGGGCTTTGAGCCGCTTCGCTTCATGAAGGATCAGACCGTGGTGCTCGGTCTCATCACCTCGAAGTTCCCCGAGCTTGAGGATGCCGAAGCCGTGAAGGCGCGCATCGCCGAAGCGGCGAAGTACGTCCCGCTCGAGCGCCTGTGCCTGTCGCCGCAGTGCGGCTTCTCCTCGACCGAGGAAGGCAACGTCATGACCGAGTATGAGCGAAAATTCAGCAATCTCCGCAACCCCATCCACAAACTTGTAATCCGCAAGCCGAACCGTAACGCAGAATAAAGCATATATAATATGGAAGAAATTCTTTCGGTGATCCCTTTGAAAAGA
>USAL01000005.1 GCA_900552545.1 uncultured Sutterella sp.
CACGAAGGTCAACCCCGTATAGGGCAGCACGTAGCGCCACCACTGCCGGATGTCGACGCCCGTCATGCCGAGCGCCGCGGCAAGCACGGCCGAGACCGGCGTCACGAAGTTGGTAAGTCCGTCGCCCAACTGGAACGCAAGGCACAGCACTTGACGCGTGATGCCCAACACGTCGGCCACGGGAATAAAGAGCGGCACCAGCATCGGCACCTTGGCCGGGCCCGAGGGAATGAGAAGGTTGAAGATCGTCGTGAAAAGGAAGATCCCCGTCGAGATGAAGGCCTCGCCGAGACCGCCGATGACGTTGACAGCCGCATAGGCGATCGTGTGCAGGATCTTGCCGTCGGTAAGCACAATGCCCACCACCTTGGCAAAGCCGATCATGAGACAGATGCCGCCCATGGCCGAGGCGCCCTTCAAAAACGTCACGGCAAGCTCATTGGGGTTGGTGCGGTTGGCGAAGCCCACCACGATCACGGCCACCATCGCGCAGGCAATGAGAACTGGAAAGCCCCAGCCATAGGAAGCCGCCCCTACCGCATAGACCGCAAAGGGTACGAGCATGCAGAGCACGGTCACGATCTCGCGCAGGCCGAGCTTGGGCGCAGCAGTTTCGCCTGAAGCGTTCGTCTCACCCTCTTCGGGCGACTCCACGAACCCCAGAATGCTTTTGGCGGGATCGCGGGCGATTTTGAGGCAATAGCGCGTGGTCCAGATCACGCACAGCGCCGTGAGCGCAGCCCAGATCACAAGACGCGCGCCCAGGCCCGACATCGGAGGCAGCCCCGCCGTTTCCTGCGCCATCAGGATGATCGCGACCGTGGGACCTGCCGCCTGCCCCGTGATGTAGGAAAGGTAGAAGATCGACATGGCGGCGATGCGGTCAAGCCTGAGTTTCTTGACGAGCACAAGCCCCACCATGACGAAGGTCACAAGCGAATCCTGGCCTGCGAGCGCGCCAATCACCGACATCAGCACGACGATTGCCGGCACGAGCACCGTGATGCTCTTGTCCTGCAGTCGATAGACTGAATAGTTGATGAGGCTCGTGATGGCCCCCGACTCAATCACCACGTAGATCAAGCCGCCCATGATGAACAAGAGCGCCATGATCACGCCCTGGGAGGCAACGCCGTTGGTGACTTCGATGAGCGCCTGCCAAGGACTTACGGGAGAGCTCTCAACCCAGTGAAAGGAGTTGGCGACGACAAAGCCCGTCTTGGGGTCGATCTCATAGAGCCCAGCGGGCACGACGTAGGTGAGCCCGCAGCAGATGAGGATGATCAGAAGAATGAGAATCAGAACGTGCGGAACGCTGAAGCGGCACACCTTGTCGGTGAAGCCTTCCTTCTTGCCGTCACGCGCGGAAGCTTCGGCAGTCATGATTGCCTCCCTTTGGGCGAGTTTTCATCCGGCCTTTCAAACACGATCTCGCGGCAGCTGTTGTCGACGTTGTCAAAGATCTTGTGCACGGGCCTCTGGCTCGAAAAACGCGGCCAGAGCGGCTCATCCATCGCGCCGCTCGTAAAGAACCGGCACCAGTAGGACTGCATGGTCTGCATGAGCCGCTCCTTGTCGGCCGCCGCTGCCGTCCCCAGCATCGGCGCGCCTTCCCAGGCCTTGAGCGTGCCGAAGACAAAGGGAAGTTCAATCGTGTGGCAGGCGTCAAACTTCGAGTCGGGCGCGCGCCACTCGAAGTGGTACTTCCAGACCGGGCAGCCGCCCTGGGCGGCAAGCCGTGCAAAGAGATCGTCGGGCTTGTCGTAGCGCTCAAACTGCGCCACGCGTACCGCAAGCTCCTGCCTGTCGTCTGTTGGCTGCACGAAGGCGTGCATCTCGTCGGCCGTCGTGCCGATCACGATGTTCAAATGCCTGCGCACCGCCTCGCGCGCGGCCGCCTCGGCCGTTGCCTCAGGCGTATTCCACTCGGGCTTGACGGGCTTAAAGAGCATGCCGCCGAACTCGCGGCCCATGTCGGCAAAGCACGCATCGGTTGCGGCCAGGATGCTTTCAATCGAGGCGGCCTGCATCTTTCCTTTGACGTCAGGATCCTTCGGATCGACGCCAAGGTGCCCCATGAGGCACTCGGCGATGCGCACGGCGTCTTCGGGCACGTGGTTGGCGCGGCCGATGGAGGGGCTCTCCAAAATGGCGCTCTGAAAAAGTCCCTCGGTCTGCGGCAGCGCCATCATGTGCACGATTGCGTTGGCGCCTGCCGACTGTCCGAAGACCGTCACGCGCCCGGGGTCGCCGCCAAAGGCTGCGATGTTTTCCTGCACCCAACGCAGCGCCGCGATCTGATCAAGAATCGAGAGGTTTTCGGTGTTGACCTGCGGGTGATACAGGAACCCGAACGCGGCCAGTCGGAAGTTCACGCCGACCACGACGATGTTGCCGCGGCGCGCGAGAGCTGCGCCGTCGTACCAGTCAAGATTTCCTGCGCCGCTGATGTTGGCCCCGCCATGAAACCACACCGCCACGGGGAGCCTCCCGTCCAAGGCCGGCGTGTTGATCGTAAGCGTCAGACACTCTTCCGAATACGGGTGGCGCTCCACCCCCATCGTCGCCTCCAAGTCCGAAGGCCCCTGCGGGGCGATGGGAGCGCGGTGGGTCGCGTCCCTCACACCCTCCCAAGGGGCGACTGCCTGCGGCGGACAGAAGCGGTTTTTCCCCGCCGTCGTCCGGGCATAGGGCACGCCCTGAAACTTCCAGATCCCGTCGACGAAGGCGCCCTTGATCTCGCCCTGCGCGGTGTGAACATGCGGCTCGTGCATACATTCTCCTTACCAGGCAATTTGTTTACCTGTTCGCTAGGTAGATTACTCGAGTTTTCTGCCGACGTCACAGTTAAATCTTTGATATTGCACAAAAAATCGCCCAAAACCCTGACGAAGCGGTCCTGTACCGCGCGGTCTTAACGGCTTCTTCGGGGTGTCTTAGGAGCGTCTTCATCCCGACTGCGGGCCCTGCGCACCCTTACAATCGAAGGCATTGCGTCCTTTGAGCAAAACACACGTCCGCGATGGAAAAAGACCTCAGAATCAAGAAGACGTCGGCCGCCGACCTCGTCTGCGCGCGCATGCGCGAAATGGTGATCGACGGCACATGGCCCGTCAACGAAAAGATTCCTTCCGAAGGAAAGCTTGCCGAGACCTTCGGCGTCAACCGCCTGACGGTGCGCAACGCCCTGCAGCGGCTCAATGCGCTCGGCGTTCTGAAGACGCACGTGGGCGACGGCACCTACGTCGTGGCCTTTGACTTCGATAAGCACCTTTCCGACATCGCCGACTTCTACGTCACGGGCTCGGTCATGGACGCCACGATGGAATTTCGCAGCATCATCGAAACAGCCGCCGCACGACTTGCCGTCGAGCGCTGCAAACCCAGGGACCTTGAGGCGATGAAGGCCTGCTGCGAGGCCTTTGAAGAGGAAGTCGCGCGCTTTTATACGCTCACCGACAGCCGCTTGAAGCACGAGTCGTTTTTAAAGACGGTCGACATTGGGCTTGCGTTTCACACCGAGCTCTTTCGGATGGCGGGAAACGAACTGCTGCTTCTTTCCTTCAGCCTTGCGAAGGAACCCGTCCGGCGCCACATGGCGCGCAACGCGGCGCTTCGCATCAACGACCCCAAGGGGCACCACTCAAGCGTCTGGGTCAAGGCCTACTGGGGCGTGTGCCGCGCCATTGAAGCGGGCGATGCCGAAGCCTGCTGCCGGGAACTCAAAAAGCTCATCGAGCTCAAGGCTTAAGGACCTCGGACTCACGAGCTCTTAAAGGCCCTCAGGAAGCCGCCGCGGCGTTCTTCTCTGCGTTCTTGAGGAAATCGGCAACGACCGCAAGCACCGCCGAGCCGTAGCACTCAAGGCGCTTTTCACCCATGCCCTGCACGTCGGCAAGCGTATTGACGTCCGTGGGCTGCATGCGCACGATCTCGTGCAGCGTGCTGTCCGGAAAGATGATGTAGGGAGGCACGCCCTGACGCAGCGCCTCCTCGCGCCGCCAGCCGCGCAGAAGGTTGAAGAGCTTGCGCTCCTCTTCGTTCATCTCGGCCTCGGCCGATGTGCGCGAGGCCTTCTTTCTGGTGTGCGCGGACTCGTTCGTGATGAAGAGCTTCTTGTCGCCCTTTAGGAACTCTTTTGCCTCGGGACGGATCGCAAGGATGCTGTAGTTGGCGACGTCCACATCGATGTAGCCCTGCACGATGAGCTGGCGCAGCACCCGGTGCCAGATCTCCTCGTCGAGGTCGCGCCCGATGCCGAAGGTGCTCAGCTTATCGTGGCCGCGCGCGAGAATGCGCTCGGTCGTTTCGCCGCGCAGAACGGCAATGATGTGGCCTGCGCCGTAGCCGTGGCCGCTTGCCTTGGTGCAACGCCAGAGACAGCTCACAAACTTCTTGGCCGCCTCGGTTACTTCCAGCACCTGCGGGGGATCAAGGCAGTTGTCGCAGTTGCCGCAATGATCCGGAGCCTGCTGGGCAAAGTAGTTGAGGATCACCTGACGGCGACAGTTGGGGGTTTCGGCCAACGCCACCATGGCGTTGAGCTTGGCGCGAAGTCGTGCCTTGTAGGCATAGCTTGCCTGGCTGTTGTCGATGAAGTAGCGCTGATTGACGATGTCGCTCATCCCATAGGCCATCCAGGCGTCGGCGGGCTCGCCGTCGCGCCCCGCGCGTCCGGTTTCCTGAAAGTAGTTTTCGATGCTCTTTGGCATATCGAGGTGCGCCACAAAGCGCACGTCGGGCTTGTCGATTCCCATGCCGAAGGCGATTGTGGCCACCATCACAAGGCCGTCCTCGCGCAGAAAGCGCTCCTGGCGCCGCAGGCGTTCGTCGCCCGTCAAGCCTGCGTGGTAGGCAAGCGCCGGAATTCCCTTGTCGCAGAGCTTTTGCGCGGTCTCCTCGGTCGTGTCGCGCTTGATGCAGTAGACGATGCCGCTGTCGCCAGCGTGTTCAGTGCGGATGAACCGCACGAGCTTATCGATTGCCTGCGAATGGCGGCGCTTGTTGACCACCGTGTAGCGGATGTTGGGGCGATCGAAGCTTGCAACGAAGCGCTTTGGTTCCAAAAGGAGCTTTTCGCAGATTTCTTCGCGCGTGTTGAGATCGGCCGTCGCGGTCAACGCCACGCGCGGCACCTGCGGCCAGCGCTCGCGCAGAAAGGAAAGCGCGCCGTACTCGGGTCGGAAGTCGTGCCCCCACATGGAGACGCAGTGCGCCTCGTCGATTGCAAAAAGTGCAAGCGGCAGCGTATCGAGAAGCTCCACCATCTGCGGCATCACGAGCCGCTCGGGGGCTACGTACAAAAGCTTGATGCGGTTTTCGCGCAGCGCCTGCTTGACCTCAAACACCTCCTGCGGCGTGAGGCTTGAATTGATGTACGCGGCGGCAACGCCGATCTGCTTGAGTGCGCTCACCTGATCGGCCATGAGCGCAATCAGGGGCGAGACGACGATCGCCACGCCCTCGCGCATGAGTGCGGGGATCTGGTAGCAGAGACTTTTTCCGCCGCCCGTGGGCATCAGCACGAGTGCGTCGTGCCCCGAGGCCACCGTTTCAATCACCTCCTGCTGAAAGCCACGGAAGGCGTGCAGGCCGAAGACGGTCTGAAGAATATGCTGAGCCTGCACGGAGGTTTCGGTCATGAAGGGGTCCGGTATGAAAGTTGGGAAAGTTGAGCCAAAGGGCGATCGCGCCATTTTAGTGCAGGCTCCCGGGCGCCATTGGCGAAGGAGAAAGGACGTGAAGCGGCGCTCATTGCGGCACTTTCCAGGCAAGAAAAAACTCTTCGTCCCGGCGCTGAAGATCAGCACGAAACGAAGAGTTTTCCAAGGCCCGCTGCCGGCGCCGCGGCACCGGCAGAAAAGTAAGGCCAAAGACGAGTTTTACGCCTTGCCCGCAGCCTTGCGTGCGGCCTCTTCCTCCAGACGCTTGGCGCGCAGGCAGGCCGAGGCGGTAAAAAGCGCATCCGACGAGCTGTTCAAAGCCGTTTCGGTCGAATCCTGAAGCACGCCAATGATGAAGCCCACAGCCACGACCTGCATGGCCGTCGAGTTGTCGATGCCGAACAGCGAGCAGGCAAGCGGAATGAGCATCAGCGAGCCGCCAGGCACGCCAGCCGCACCGCAGGCGCACAGAGCCGCCACGAAGCTCAGCAGGATCGCGGTCGGAATATCCACCAAGATGCCAAGCGAGAAGGCCGCCGACAGCGACAGAACCGTAATCGTGATGGCGGCACCAGCCATGTTGATCGTGGCGCCAAGCGGAATCGAGACGCTGTAGGTGCCTTCGTCAAGGTTCAAACGACGACAGATGTTGAGGTTCACCGGGATGTTGGCCGCCGACGAACTCGTGAAGAAGGCGGTGACGCCCGACTCGCGCAGCTTCAGGAAGACGAGCGGATACGGATTGCGGCGGATGCAGAACCAAACGAAGATCGGGTTGACGACCAACGCCACGAAGGCCATGCAGCCCAAAAGCAACGCCAGAATCTGAATGTAGCCCAGAAGCGCCGAGAAGCCCTCGGAGGCAAGCGTGTTGGCCACAAGGCCGAAGATGCCGATCGGGGCGCAGCGGATCACGGCGCGCACGATGAATTCGACGCCGTTCGAAAGATCATTGATCACCTGACGGGTGTTGTTGGAAGCCTTTCTCAGCGCCAGACCTAAACCGATGGCCCAGGCGAGGATGCCGATGTAGTTGGCCTTCGCGAGCGCATTGACCGGATTGTCGACCACGCTTACGAGGAGGTTACGCAGCACTTCGACGATGCCGCTCGGAGCGCTCACGTCCTCGGCGGCCGAGATGAATTCAATCTGCACCGGGAAGATGTAGCTTGCGATCACTGCCGTGCAGGCCGCGGCAAAGGTGCCGACGAGATACAGGACGATAATCGGGCGCATCTGCGTCTGGCGGCCGATCTGCTGATTGGCGATGGCCGCAGAGACGAGCACCAGCACGAGCACCGGCGCCACGGCCTTCAAGGCCGAGACAAAAAGCGTGCCGAGAAACCCGCAGATCACGGCAAACGAGGGCGACACAAGCGCCACGATGATGCCGAGAATCAGGCCGACGACGATCTGTTTGACGAGAGACCCGCCCAGGATGAAAGGCATGGCGCGACGCAGCAGCGTACGGCGTTCATTTGACGGCATGACTGAAAACTCCCTTTGTTGTTTTTGGCTTGGGTAGAGCTTCCGGCAAGGGGCGCTGGGAAAAAAGTCAGGTGCCGCAAAAAAGATCCGGCCGCCTGCACCCGCAGGGAAGCACTTCTGTTGAGCCTAGCTCAGGCCCTTGTGAAAATGCAATAGGTTTTCCGACTAGGACTTTTTGTCTAATTGCCGGTGGAAGACCGGCGATTTTCAAGACTGCGGCCAGATTGCGGACCAATTGCGATCCCATTGACGGTCAGATCGCAGTCGACCCGTAGCCCTTCGATGAAACGTTAGAACTTGCTGGCGACGACGACAAAGTCAAAGACCAACGCCTCGTTTGTTGCCGGATCCGTGATCGTCGAAAGCGGCCGACTTTCGACCGTCTTTGCGCCCAGATCGGCAAGCACGGTTTCATCCCACTGCGGCCGCTGTCTGCGCCCCAGAGGAAGCGTGCGGGCAAGGTCGTCGATGCGGTTGGTGGGCACACCCAAAAGAATGTGATTGTCGTTCGGAAGCGGCGCCTTGCGGGCGCGCGCATAGCGCGCATCGAAATAGTGCCGGTAGTGGTTGCCGTCAAAGACGACGAGGCGCCCGGACGCTCCAAGCACCCGCAGCCACTCGCGGTAGGCCGTCTCGGGATGCGCCAGGTTCCAGACCACGTTGCGCGAGCAGACAAGATCGAACGACCCATCGGCGAAGGAAAGCGCCTCGCTGTCGGCCAAAAGCGTCTCGACGTCAAGCCCTGCGGCCGCCGCGCGCTTTTTCGTCTTTTCGAGCATCCCCTCACTGATGTCGAGAGCCGTCACGCGGGCACCGCGCCTTGCAAGCTCGCAGGCAAAAAATCCCGGCCCGCAGCCGATGTCGAGCACACGGGCTCCCTTCACATCGCCCAGAAACGCCTCATAGCGCCCGAAGGCTCCGGTCTCTTCCTCGCGGGCGACCTGCGCGTCATAGCCCTCGCTTCGGATGTCCCAGTAGGAAGACACCGTCTGCAGCACGTCGTCGCGTTTGTCTTCGCCTTGCATTGCTACTCCTTAAAGCTCGTATGCGCCCGCAGATAACGGCGGGCGCAGGAATTTTTCGCCCACGCTTTTCAAGCGCCGGCTAGAACTCGAAAGCGTACAGGAAATCAAGCGCCTGATCGACGCCGCTTACGGCTTCAACATAAAGCCGCGGGATGATGCGGTAGCGCAGCGTGAGCGTTGCAAGCGAATCAAAGATGCCGACGCCGTACTTCACCTTGAGGCCGGGGAGCACGTAGCCCGAGACCACGAGCTGCGAGCTGTCGCCCACGCCTTCGGTCTCAAGACCCAGGCCGCTGATGCCCACGGCGTCGCCCAGCGACTCGAAGACCTGGCTGCCCTGGCTTAAGCCCAGATTGATGAGCGCCGAGGTGATCATGGTGTTGTCCGAGTCGCCCGAGGGATCGAGTCCCTCGCCGCGCAGCAGATAGCTCAGCGCCTCGGTTTCGGACTTCTCGGGTTCGCTAAAGACCGCCACTCGCGGGAAATTGGCCGTTCCCGACACGCGCACGCCGGCGATGACGTCGTCGGCCGTGCGTTCGGGATTGCGGATGGCTTCCAGATCCAAGGCCGGGTTATTCGCCTCGCCCGAGAACTGGAACTGGCCGCGGCGCACGATGAGGTCCTGACCGTAGGCCTTGAAGCGGCCGTTGGGAACCGTAATCTGGCCCGAGAGGCCCAGATTGCCCTTGTCCTGAATGACGTGCAGCTCGCCCGTGAGTCTCGCCTTCAAGCCCATCGCCTCCACGCGCACATCGTCGCCTACGCGGATGAAGAGGTTGCTCTCGATCGGAATCGACTCGCCCTTGTCCTTTTTCTTGAGGCGCGGACGGTCGGTGCGCACCACGTCGTCCGAGACATCCACCGTCGAGGGCGGAAGGGAACTTACCGACACGCGTGCCCAGGGAAGCGAAATGAGTCCGTCAAGCTTGATGCGTTCGGACGACGCTTCGCAGCGCACGTTGGTCGAAAGATCAAGCTCGATCTCAGGCGGCAGCACCACGCGCAGGTCGTCGCTCGTGACGGTAACGACCGCACGGCTTTCGCTGAAGGTACGCCAGTCGGCTGCGCCCGAAAACGAGATGCCGCCCTTGGGCGTACGCAGTTCGCCCGACAACGTCGAATTGTTGCCGTCAAAAGAAAGCTTGAAGTCGCTTGCGAGCATCTCGAAGGGAAGCTTCGTCGAATCAAGCCGCGCGTCCTTGGCGCCCGTCATGCCGTAGATGAGGGGCTCGTCGAGCGTGCCGCCGAACTTCAAGTCCCCGTAGAGGATGCCCTCGGCCGCATCGCCCGGCGCCAGGAACGAGTCGACCAGCGCAGCGCTCAGATCGTGCATGCTGAGCGCACCGGCCAATCTGCGGCTGCCGAAGATGTCCGTCACGCGCAAGTTTCCTGCGATGTCGCCGTTATCGGTGATGTCCACCTTCCAGTCGGCCGCACCCGAGTCGTTCGTGTTGCTCACCGTGAGGGCGACGTCGTCCAACCCCAGTTTGAAGTCTTCAAGCGCCATCCGGTAGAGCGCCGTAACGTTCTTGCTTCGCACGCTCAGCTTCCCGCGCGGAAGCTCGGCCATTCCCGCCGGGATCGTGTAGTCGGCTTTCGCCGACACGATGCCGCGCGCGGCAAGGGCCCCCGGGAAGTACTTCTCGATGAAGGCAAGGTCAAACTTGTCGAGCTCGACGGAAACGGGCGTGTCGCTTGCGCCCGAAAGGTCGTAGTTGATGTCCTTTTTCATGCACACGTGCGCCTGCGGGTGCTTCAGGCACAGCGCCCCCACATGCACGCGCCCGGCGTGGCTGAAGTAGCCGATGCGCACGGGCTTTTCAAGCGCTACCTCGCCGTAGGGCGTGCGCGCATCAAGCGCCGCAAAGGTGCCCGTCCAGTTGTTCAAGAGCCGCTGATAGGAGCCGTTCACCTTGAGATCGACCGACACGGGGGTCCCTTGGGCCTTGAGCGCAAGCTCGTGTCGCCATTCGGAGCCCTTGACCGTGAGGGTGACGTTCTTCATTTCCGCCCCTGCAGTCTTAAGCGCGGTAAGCGTCAGCGCCATATTGCCCGAAACAGCTGCCTGCGAGCGCACCCGGCCCGTCAAGCGCGCGCTTTCAAGCGTCGTGCCCTGATAGTCGATGCCGCGCGCGGTGACGTCGATATCCATGACGGGAAGCTCGGCATTGCCCGAGAGATTGACGCTTCCCTTGATCGAGCCCTTGAGATTGGGGTCGATGAGGCTGAAGTCGGGCGCGTCGATTTTGGCCTTGAGGCTTAATTCAGGAATCGTCTTGGCGACGTCCACGAGGCCTGCGACGTCAAACGTGTTGCGACCCACCGTGAAGTTGATGCCGGGCGTTTCCAGAACGCCGTTGCCGCGCGTCTCGATCCCACCCGTCAACGCGAGCGACTCGCCTCGCAATTCGCCCAGAATCGTCAGATCCTGCAGCTTTGCGTGCCAGGCGCCCGCCTTCTGCACGCCCCAGGCAACGAAGCTTCCGATGGCCGTCATCGGCGTCTCGGGCATGATCTCGTTGGTGTGAATGTCGGAAAGCTGCAGCGACACGGCAAAGCGCGGCTCGCTCTTCCAGTCGACGCCGCCCGCGATCTCCACGCGTCCCGCATTGGAGTCAAGCGTAATCTCCTTGATCTCGGCCGCAACCTCGGAGCCCTTGCCCGACATCGAGAAGGTCGACTTGAGCATCTTTTCGCCCATCGCGTAGTAGGCCTGGGCGGTCGAGGCAAAGCGGTAGTCGACGGCGCTCCCATCGAGCTCAAAGACGTAGTTGTTGAGCTCTGCGCCCGAAATCCGCACCCAGGGCGCGAAAATGCGCGCCTTGACGGGAAGGCCCGCCACTGCGGGCTGCGTCTGAATTTCAAAGGTAGCCGTCTGAACGCCGGGGATGTTGTCGGTTTCGCCCTTAAGAACAATGCCCTCTGCAAGCGTCCCCTCGCCCGTGACCTTCAAGGCCACGATCACGGGCGGTCGCGGAATGGTCTTTACCAATTCGCCGCGAGCCTTGCTGCGCCAGGCTTCGACCTTCTCCTTAAAGCGCAGTGCCGCCGCCTGCCGCTCTTCCTCGGTGCGCTGCACGCGCACGGGCTGTGCAGCTGCCTTGGCATCCTTGCCGCCCTTATTGGCCGCCGCCCGCTTGGCGCGCCGCTCGGCCACGATCTTCTTCCGCTCCTCGCGCGCCTTCTTCAAGCGCTCGAAGAACTTGGCGCGGTCCTCAGCACTGGCCTCGACCTCAATGGGCTCGGGCGCATACCCCGTCGGAATGGCCTCGCGGGGGAGCTCGGCCGAAGCAACGGCAAAAAGCTTCACCTCATGGCGGGCGTCAAGCCCGACCGTGAACTTGCCCACAACCGCAGCGTTCATGGCGCGCACCGTGAGATCGGTCACCTCGACGCGGCCGTCGCGAGCAGAGAGCGCAAAGGCAACGCGGTCGACGACCTGATCGGCCGATGCGTCGGAAGAAGCGGCCGAAGAATCTGCCGAAGGAGCGGCAGCAACATCGGCAGCCTTTTGCGTGAGTCCTTCGCCTTCAGCGGGCGCAGCGTCGTCAGCGGAAGCAGCAGCAACAGCGCCTTGCGTTTCAGCAGCCTCGGCCGTCTTTTCAGCAATCGCTGTGGCATTTCCCTCGGCGCTCTTTTGCGCTTTTTCGGTCTGCTCCTCGGCCTCACCCTTTGCTTTATCCGCAGCGGCTGTCTTTTCTTGTTCCTGCTTCTGCTCGCCCTTGATCGTGAACTTCGTGAGCTCAAAATGCTTGAGCTCGATATCAACCGGCAGGTCGATCGCGCCGATCTCAGGCATGAGCGGCGCGGCAAACGTGCGCTCAAGCACGGCTCCGAGCGGCTCGACCGTCGGGGGCTCGACGACCGGGGCTGCCTTGAAGCTTGAGTCGGCAAGCGCCATCTGCTCGATCGTCACCTGATCCTTCACCCAGGCGGCGTCGGTGGCAAAGCAGCCGATGTGCACGATGTTGCCGTCGATATCGGCCGTCACGTTATGCACGTCAAGCGTCTTGAGATAAAACGCAAGCGGCGCCTCAAGCCGCATGGGACCGGCAGCCGCCGCTGCAGCCGTCTCGGCCTGCACCGGTGCAGCTGCGGAAGCGGGCGCCGCTTCCGTCGCTGCTTCAGTCGCTATTTGCTCTGCAGGCGTCTGCGCGGCCGAGGCCTGCGCAGTATCAAGCGCGATGTCCGCGTCCTTGAGCGTGAGGTTTTCAAGCGTAATGCGCCCGGCCAGGAGCCCCGCGAAGCTCAGGTTCCACTCGATGTCGCCCGAAAAGCGCACGCCCGGGGCCTGATACTCGAGGCCGCGCGCCGAGAAATTCAAAAGCGACCCCTTCATGTCGGCCGCCTTGAAGCCCGGCACGTAGCGCTCAAGCCCCCACTGAACGGCCGACAGGCCCAGACTCGTGCCGGTCAGCACAGCTGCCGCGAGCACGACAAGGCACACGACGCCCGCAAGCGCCGCCGCTCCAATAAGAAGAATCTTCTTTGCGCACGTCATAGCTCGGGTCCCAGACCGATGTAAAACTGAATGCCGCTTTCCTGCGAGTCGCCCACGGGTCGGGCGATGTCAAGCTTCACGGGGCCCAGAGGCGACTCCCAGCGAATGCCCACGCCGGCACCCTTCTTGAAATTGGAAAACTCAAATTTGTTGTCCGCTCGGCCGATGTCAAGAAACACCGCGCCCCACCAGTTACCGGTGACGCGCAGCTGATACTCGATGCTGCCGGTGAGTAGCCGCGAGGCGCCCAGAAGCTCGCCGTTTTCATCCTTGGGCGAGATCGACTCGTAGTCGTAGCCGCGAATGCTTCGATCGCCGCCCGCGAAGTAGCGCAGATCAGGCGGCACGTCGTTGAAGTCGCTCGTCTCGATCCACCCCAGGTGCGCGCGCAGCACGAAGCGGTGGTCGCGGGCGTAGGTGCGGATGAGCACGTACTGCGCCTCCACCATCAGCGCATCAATTTCCGAGCCCCACATGCGGCTGGCATACCCCACGGTATAGCGCTGCGAATCGCCCCAGCGCGGCATCAGGCCGCCGCGGCTACGAGAGCGCGAAAGCGAGATTTCCGGAAAGAGCATCATCGTGCGGTTGGCGATCGACCCCTGCTTGAAGTCGTCGTAGCGCCACTTGAGCGCCACGCCCTTCTGCCAGCCCTCGTAGGGCTCCCAGCGCCGCGCCGCCTCTAGCGACATGGCGTCCGACATCGTGTCGTTCAGATCCTCGTGCTTGTAGCCGCTTCTAAAGAGCCAGAAGTGCTCAAGCGCATTCTTCTCCAAGGGCAGCTTGTAGGAGAAGTCAAGCATCTGCTCAAGGCCCGAGACGTCGGTCTCGCTCTGCAGGCTGTGGCCCGAGTCGTTGATCCAAGGCTTTTTCCAGATGAGCTTGCCGCGCGGCCCCACGTCGGTTGAATAGCCAAGCCCTACTTCAAGGGCATTTTTCGTCTTGGGCGAAACGCGCGCCTCGACAGGCAGTTCCTTTTCCCCACTCTTGCGGCTCTTGGAGATGCAGGGCGCCACCACGATCGAATTGAACCACCCGGTGGTCGAGAGTCTGCGGTTGAGTTCAGCGATGCCGTCGGACGAATACGCCTCGCCCTTTTCAAAGGGCACGAGGTTTTCGAGCACCTCCTCGCGGATCTGACTGCCTTTGAAGGTAACGGATCCGTAGCGGTAGCGCTCCTTTGGGTCGTAGACCACAAGCCAGCCGCCCTCGTTGGTAACGGCGTTCACCTGCAGTTCGCTTTCTATGAATTCGCCATCAAAGTAGCCGTAGCGCATGGCGGTGCGCTCCACCGAGCTCTTGAAGTCGGTATAGGTGCCATGATTGAGCTGGTCGCCCTTTTTAGGAAGCTCGCGCCTGAGATGGCGGAAGACGGAACGATTCTCGCGGTCGTCGAGATCAACGCCCTTGACGGAAAACTCGGCGCTCTGAATGCGCACGGGGTCGCCAGCCTTCACCGTGGCACCGCGCACATCATCGGGGTCGCCCTCGGCCTGGCGGCGTCTCACGCCCGAACCCGCAACGTCGGAAGCCGAAAGTCGCTGCAGCCCGAAAGTACGTGAAAATTCCCGCGCATAGTCCCGCGTAGGAGATTCTTCACCAGTACCGTCGGCGTCTTCTGCGTGCGCCACGTTGAGTTTGGGATCGACGAGCACGGCGTCGGCCGAACGATTGCGGGCGGCAAGAGCTTCCTCGTCCCCGGACTGCCGCGGACGGTCATAGGTAAGCGTCATGCCAGTCAAGCCCTGCGGCGCCGTATCAGCGGACGGTGCGCTTTCCTCACCTGCGGGCGCGGCCGTTCCTTCGGCACCAACACCCTTGCCTTTACCCTCACCGTTTTGGACGGACGCGTCCCCCTTGTTGGGGTTTTTCTTTTCCCAACGATAGTTGATTTTGTACTGGTAGTAGCCCAGCGCCTGCAGCGCACGGCCTACGGCGTCGTCAACTTGGGCGCGCCAGGTCTGGCGCAGCACGACCTCGGTGCGCGCGCGCACAGGCGCGAGCATGGCTTCGACGTTGTCGGCAGCCTCCCCTTCAAGCCCCTCGACACGCACGCCATAGGCAGCTGCTGCGCCTGCGGCCGAAAGCGCCGCAGCGAAGGCAAGCGCCGACGCAGACAGCCTGCGGCCGCTGATGGCATGCGGGTACTTAGGGTCTTGGTTGACCACTCGAGTGTCTCCTTGTCGTGTGTCTTTTTTCTAGGGTTTTTCTTGTCGTCACCAAAGGCGGATTTTTCGTACAGGGCCTCGTCTTGCTCCCCTATCGCGGTCGCTTCGGTCATTGTATCGAATGCCGCAGATCAGCGGCCTGCGGCAGTTTTTTCACCCACCCCAGACGGTGAAAAATCCGGCAACACTGTTTCCTGCACAAACGACAGCAAAAGCAATTAGACTCGTGGACGCCGAATAAATGAGTGCGGCAGGAAACATCGGCCAAAACAGCAGCAAAGAAGCCGCCTGCGGCGGCGTTTTTTGCGCCCGCCGCGGCCCTTTGTCGACGCCCCCAGTCGCCCTCCCGGTCGTCTCCTTTTTCCGATTGACCGACAGCTGCAACATGTCCCTATTCAAACCACGCCTTGGCTTCGTGCTCGCCTGCATCTTTCTGGATGCCCTGGGCATCGGCCTCATCGTACCCGTGCTGCCGCGTCTGATCGGGACGCTCACAACCTCGCACGATGCTCAGACTTGGTGGTACGGCATGATCATGCTGAGCTACGGCGTAATGCAGTTCGTAAGCGCTCCGCTTCTGGGGGCACTCTCGGACCGTTACGGCAGACGTCCCGTGCTTCTTGCCGGCATCTGCGGCTTGGGCGTGATGTTTGCCGTGCCTGCGTTCTTCGCATCGCTGCCTGCGATTCTTGCAAGCCGCATCGCAGGCGGCATGCTCTCGGCCAACATGGCCGTTGCGCAGGCCTACGTCGCCGACCTCACGACAGGCTACGAACGGTCGGCTGCGTTCGGAAAAATCGGCGCCACCTTCGGCATCGGCTTTGTCGTCGGACCGGCACTGGGCGGCATCCTCGGCCAGAACGATCCCACGATTCCCTTTGTCGTCGCCTCGGCGGTGACACTCATCAACTTCTTCTACGGACTCTTTGCCCTGCCGGAGTCGCTCACCAATCCGAACCCGCGGCCCTTGTCCCTTGCGGCAAGCACCCCCTTTGCCTCGCTTGCGGCGATGCTGCGCGAGCCAAGAGCGCGCCTTTTTCTGCTGACGCTCGCGTTGACGGGTCTCGCCAACGGCGTCATGCAGTGCACCTGGGCGCTTTATACGGAATTTCGCTACGGCTTTACGCCGCTTCAGATCGGACTCTCGGTCTTTGCGCTCGGCATCAGCATCAGCCTCGTGCAGGGCTTTTTGCTGCAGCGACTGTTGGCGCGCCTTCACTCGCTGCTCATTGCGGCTCTGGCGATCGCAAGCGGCGCGGTGTGCCTTGCCGCCATCGGCGCTTCCACAACCGGCTTGGTCGCCGTCATCTTCGTGTGCCTATATGCCTGCGCGGGCGCGGTGAGCCCGCTTCTCACGGCCGCCATCAGCCGCGAGACGCCGCTTGACGCCCAAGGCAAGGCCATCGGCTCGGTGAGTTCGCTTAATTCGCTCACGGGCGCCGTCGCCCCGGCGCTGGGCACGCCCTTGCTGATGGTGACCACCGGTCAATCGCCCGAGTCGCTTCTTGCCGGCACGCCCTACTTTGCCTGCGCCCTGCTCTCGGCTGCTGCGCTCGTTCTTTTCGTCTTCGGCATGCGCAGGCTCTCGGTAAAGTCCTGGGCTACCGCTGAGTCTGCTGCAGCCGACGACGACGGCATCTCGGGCTTTGAAGACTAAAAATCGCCTTCGGCCGGCGCCCCAGATTCGATTTTAAATGCGCTTTCCAAAGTAGTAGCGCGCCAAGGGCAGCGTCACCGCCGCCACGACGATCGCTGGCCACATCGTCAGAAGAATCTCCTCATAGCCCGCATCGGCAAGATAAATGCGCCGCACGGCCGCCAAAGCAAACCGAAGCGGATCGGCGTAGGTCAAAAGCTGCAGCCACTCGGGCATGTTCGCCACGGGCGTAAAGAGGCCTCCCAGGAGCACCATCGGCACGAGCAGCACGAAGGCGATCAGAAGCGCCTGCTGCATCGTGCGGCTGTAGGCTGAAATCGCAAGCCCCAGGCCCACGATGGAGAGGATGAAGATCAGCAGCACCACGTAGACCTTCACGACGCTTGCCGCAAGCGGTATCTCAAACCACCAGGCGTCGATGGCAAAGATGAGCGTGCTTTGAAAGACGCCGATCGCAACGGGAACGATCGCCTTGCTGATCACGAGCTCATCAAGGCTAAAGGGCGCCACCAGCAGTTGCTCAAACGTCCCCTGCTCGCGCTCGCGCGCCACGGAGAGCGACGCAAGCACGATCACCTGCAGCATCGAGAGCATCACGATGAGGCCTGGCATGATGAACCACTGCGTGATGTTGTTGGGGTTGTAGAGAAACCGCATGGTGACCGCAGGCGCCGCCCCGGCCTTTTCCGCCATATAGTCCTGCGCCATCACCGAGAGGTAGCTTGCCGCAAGCTGCGCGGTCGTCGAGTTGCGCCCGTCGATGATCACCTGAACGCGCGCCGGGCGCCCGTCGGCAAGATCCCGCGCGAAGTCCGCATCAATGGCAACGACTACAAACGCACGTCCTCTTTCGATGGCGCGGCTGATCCCTTCGGTATTGGCAAGCGTCTCGATGCGGTCAAAAACGGGGCTTGCATCGATGCGGCGCACGAAGTCCATTGAGGCCGCCGTGCGCGAATTGTCTAAAAGCGCATAGGGCACCTTGTCGAGGTTGAAGGTCGCGATGTAGCCAAAGAGAATGACGTAGAGGATGATCGGCGCCACAAGGATCATGCGGCTTGTGCGCTCCTTCAACGTTGCGGCAAGTTCCTTCACGATCAGCGCGCGAAGCCGCACAGCATTGACCCGCGTGGGCCTCACGCTCTTTTCCGCCTTCCCCTTCACATTGCCCTCACTGTTGCTCATCGCTTTGCCCCTTAATCGGCCAACCGCTTTCGGCAGCAGCGGTACGCGACAAGAAAGCCCGCCGCGGCAAAAAACGCCAGGATGGCAAGATCCTTTGCCACGATCTGGGGCATCCCGCCCGTGAGAAACCCGATGCGCAAAAGCTCCATGAAGTAGGCAGGCGGCAGGAGATAGGCAAACGTCTCGGCCCAGACCGGAGCCGTTCTCAGGTCAAAGATAAAGCCCGAAAGAAGCACGGCCGGTAAGAAACTTACAAGCACCGTGATCTGAGACGCCAGAAACTGCGAGCGCGTCACGCTTGAGATCACAAGCCCGAGCGCCAGCCCCATCAGAAGGTAGAGCGCCGAAGCGGCAAAAATCACCAGAAGGCTCCCGCGCAGGGGCACCGCATAGAGAAGAAACGCCGCGGCCAGACACAGCGCCCAGCCCACCATGCCGAGGATGAAGTAGGGAACGGTTTTGGACGCCAAAAGCGCCAGGGGCGAGACGGGCGTTGCAATCAGGGCCTCCATCGTGCCGCGCTCCCACTCACGGGCAATGACAAGGCTTGTCATCATGCAGCCCGTGATCGTGAGCACGACGACGAAAAGCCCCGGCACCAGATACCAGCGGCTTTGCGTGGACTCGTTGAACCACACCCGCGGCACGACCTCGATGCCGCCTGCCGTTCCTTCCGTTCCTGCCCTTTCCGCATTCATGCGCTGCATCGCCGCGCCCAGCGCGCCGTTGACGGCGCTTGCCACCATCGTGGCGCGCGGCGCGTCGATCCCATCGACCAAAAACTGTGCGCGCAGGTTCCCTGAGCGCTCCTCAAACATCACGAGCGCCTCAACCTCAAAGTGTTCCAAGGCCTGCATCGCAGGCTTTTGATCCACGAAGCGGCGCACCTCAAAGGTCGGGTTGGCTTCAAGCGCGGCGGCAACGAAGGTGCTCTCCGCCGTTTCCGTCGCCCGCACAAGCCCCACGCGCACGTTCTTGACGTCAAACGTAAGCCCGTAGCCAAAAAGAACGATGAGCACAAGCGGCAGCACGATGCCAAGGAGCAACGCGCTCTTGTCGCGCGCAATCTGCCGACATTCCTTCACCGAGAGCGCCCAGGCGTGACGCAGGAAGTCCGAGCAGAAGTCCGAACTCATGGTGCACCTCCGGTTTCACCCGCGATTTCCTCTCTAGCCTTCGTCACGATGCGCACGAACGCCTCGTTCATCGTGGGACTTTGCCCGCGCACGCGCCCAGGGGTGCCGAGCACCAGAGGGCGACCGGCATCCTGAATCAGAATCCGGTCGCAGTAAAGCGCCTCCTCCATGAAGTGCGTCGTCACCACGATGGTCGTGCCCGCCTCGGCCAGAGCCGAGATCCAGCGCCAGAACTGCCGCCGCGTCGGGATGTCGGCACCGCTCGTGGGTTCGTCAAGAAAGAGAATGCGCGGACGGTTGATGAGCGCCACGGCCATGGCGAGCCTCTGCTTGTAGCCGCCCGAAAGCGACCCCGCCTCGCGCTCCATCTGACCAGAGAGGCCAAAGGTCTGCGCCAGAAGCGCGATGCGCTCGCGTGCGGTTTTCCCCGTGAGCGAAAAGGCGCCCGCAAAAAACTCGAAGTTCTGCCGCACCGTGAGTCCCGCGTAAAGCGAAAACTTCTGCGACATATAGCCCAAGCGCTCGCGCGCGAGCGCCCTCGACCCGCGCAGGGCGACGCCCGCCACCGAAAGCTCGCCCTCGGTCACCTCGATCAGGCCGCAGAGCATCTTGAAGGTCGTGGTCTTGCCCGCGCCGTTGGGCCCGAGAAGCCCGAAGATCTCCCCTTCTCGCACGGCAAAGCTCGTCTTGTCGACGGCCGTGAAGGCGCCGAAGCGCCGCACGAGGTCGCGGGCGACGATCACGGGCGAGGCCGCCTTAACGGGGGTGCCGTCGGGGCTTTCGTCGGTCTGCTTTCCCTCGGGCGGCTTTGCACTCGTGAAGGAATTGCCGAAGGACAAGGACGAGGAGATGATCCCCGCATAGTTGGGGCGCCCGAGGAGCGCACAGCGCTTTTGGAGATACCCGTCTTCAAGCGTTGCCTTGCGCGCGGCGACGGCCACGTCCGGAAAACGGCTCTCAAGGGCTTCAACGGACGCTTCGGGCATGAGAAGCACGCGCACGCCTTCGGCCTCGGGCACGGCATCAAGCACGAGATCCTCGGCGTCAAGAAGCGCCGCCTGCAGCTGCCGCACGCTGCGTCCGTCGCGGTCTGCCGCAACACGAAAAGTTCTGCCGCGCGCATAGGCGGCAATGTCCTCGGGCGTGCCCGAAAGCCGCACCTCGCCCTCTTCGAGCACGATCACGTCGTCGCACAGCGCCGCCTCGTCCATGTAGGTGGTGGCAACAACCACGCACATGTCTTCGCCCGCGGCGTTGCGCCGCAGAATCTCCCAGAGCTCCTTTCTCGAGAGGGGATCAACGCCCACGCTCGGCTCGTCAAGAAGAAGAATCTTCGGGTGGTTCAATAGCGCACAGGCAAGCCCCAGCTTCTGCTTCATGCCGCCCGAGAGCTTTCCTGCGGCACGGGCGGTGAAGTCCGTCAGGTCCGTCATGGCCAGAAGCTCCCTGGTGCGCTCGCGCCGCACCGCTTCATCAAGGCCGAAAAGATCGGCGTAAAGCGCAAAGTTTTCCGCCACGCTCAAGTCTTCGTAGAGGCCGAACTTCTGGGGCATGTAGCCGATGTTGTTCTGCAGCCGAGCGAGATCGGCGTAGAGGTCTTCGCCGAAAACGCGCACGCTTCCGGCAGTGGTCGGCAGGATTCCCGCCATGACGCGCATGAGCGTAGTCTTGCCCGCGCCGTCGGCGCCGACCAACGCCGTGAGGCGCCCGGCCGCAAACGAGGCCGTGATGTTCGACAGGATCTGCTGAGCGCCCAGAGCTAAAGACGCGTCGCTCCCGTGGCCAGAAGAGCGCTTCCCACGGCCGCCGAAAAGACCAAAAAGACCTTCCATGCGCGACCCTTTTTTGCGCCAGCGCGCACCGGGCGCGCTGCGGCAGACGCCTTCAACGGAAAGCGCCGGTGCGGCGCTCCTGGAGTCCATTTCCACCTGCGGCTTCGTCTTCATCGCCTTCATCCGCCAAAAAGGCCTGTGCTCAGCGTTGCGGCAGGCGTTCGGCCCTACCGCGCACCGTCCTCGCCGACACTGCCGACATCGCTACTGTCTTTGGGCTCGATTTCAACCGTCACGGGCATGCCTTGCCGCAGTAGTCCCTGCGGGTCCTCGAGCACAAGCCGCACCTCGTAAACAAGCGACGTGCGCAGATCCTCGGTCTGCACCGTCTTGGGGGTGAATTCGGCCACGGTCGAGACAAAGCCCACGTGCGCGGCAAACGTACGGTCCGGGAAGCTGTCGACCTTGACGCGCACGGGCATGCCGGGCGCGATTTTTCCCAGATTGACTTCATCGATCCAGGCGCGCGCCCACAAAGACTCCATGAGTGCGAGCTCATAGACGGGAACCGAGGCGCTCACCATGTCGCCCTTTTCCTTGAAGCGGCTGCGGATGACGCCTGCGGCAGGCGCCTTGAGCGTGCAGTCTTGAAGTGCACGGTCGGCTTCGGACAAGGCGGCCTCGGCTAGCCGCAGGTTGGCGCGGGCCACATCGATCTGCTCGATGCGGGTGCCGGCTAGAAGAAGGTCGAGCTGTTTTTTGAGCGCCTGCGTCTGCGCCATCGTCACGCGAGCCTGCGAGCAGGCCTCGTCAACGCGCATGCGCGTCGTCGCCGCCCCCAGCTTCGTTTCGCGATCGCAGGTGCGGCGGGCGAGTTCATAGGAGGCCTGCGAGGCCTTGAGCTGGGCGCGTGCCGCATCGATTTCCTCGGTGCGAGAACCAGCAAGCAAAAGCGCAAGCTCTTTTTGCGCCACGCCGACCTGCGCGGCGGCGCTCTCACGGGCGATCTCATAGCGCCGGGTTTCAAGGCGCGCGAGCTCTTCACCCGCCTTGACGGTCATGCCCTCTTCGACACGCACCTGCGCAATGCGCCCTGCCTCCTCGAAGGCCAGATTGACGGTGCGCAGATCAATGCTGCCGTAGATGCGCAGCAGGCCGTCGTCGCGCCCGTAGAAGTCGTACGCGGCAAAACCTGCTGCAACGCAGGCCAGGACGGCGACGAAGGCGCCAAGCGCCTTTTTCGCGGCTCGGGTGCTCAAGAGCTCACCTTTTTCGAAAAAAGTAGGCGTGCGGAAAGATGCCTCGCGTCATCCCCGCACGAAAGAAGACTCGTGTCGACCTATTTTAGCCGCCGCCCCCTGAAGAAAACTCGCCCGCAACGAAAGCGGAAGGCGAAGAAGAAGCGAAGAGAAAAAGGCATCAGAAGCAGGCGCAGAAACGGACACGGTAGCGGACAAAAAGCGGGCGTAAAAAAGGGCCGAGCAGTTCTGCCTACCCAGCCCCTTCGTCGATCGGCACCGCACCAATTGATCCTCAAATGTTTGATTCTTCAAATAGGAAATTTCATTGGAAAATCAATCTGTTATCACAGAATCTCCATCGATTTGTTCGACGTCTCTTGCAAAAAATGTTCGCCGCGGCGAACAAAAGTTGCATGCGCCTTGCATTTCACGCCGACACTGCGGATTTTTGGGGTCATTCTCTACTGAAAATACTTGAGGCCAAAGAACGCAAAGACCCAGAAGAGACAGAAGCCCGCGATGATTGCAATGACGATGGAAAAGTACCGCACCAGCGGATGCGCTTTGAAAAATCCAAACACAGCCCTCAACCCCATGGCCTGATGCGGACTCTGTCATTTAAAAAGGCTTGCCCGCCGGCGAAATATTCTTTTTCTCTGAAAACCAATTGTAGGTCCGGGGCGCAGGATGGGCGCACCCCTTTTGGCAACGCTCGGAGCGCATAAAAAACCGCCGGCAGCCGCAGGCGCCCTCAGGGAAGGCGCCGGGATGCCGGCGGCTTGACGCTCCCGCAGGAGCGTCGCTGCTCAACGCAGGTTAGATGTCCTCGCTCACCATGTCGATGGCGCCGCACGGGCATTCGTTGGCGCAGATGCCGCAGCCCTTGCAGTAGTCGTAGTTGAACTTGAACTTCATGCCGGGGCCGAGCTTGACGACCGCATTGTCCGGACACACGCCGTAGCAGTTGTCGCACTCAAAGCAGTTGCCGCAGCTCATGCAGCGGCGGGCTTCAAAGAGCGCGTTCTCTTCGGTGAGGCCGTTCTGAACTTCGTCGATCGTCGTCTGACGGCGCACGATGTCAAGCATCGGACGCACGGTCTTGGGCGCATCGGCGTAGTACCAGGTATGCAGACGATCAAAGGTCGCAAGGGGCGCCTTGGCGGGCTCCTTGTAGACCTCGCCCTTCAAGTACGCGTTGATCGCGCGGGCGGCCTTCTTGCCGTGGCCGATCGCAACCGTCACGTTCTTGTCGCCGCGGACCATGTCGCCGCCCGCAAAGATGCCGGGCACCGAGGTCATCATCGCCTCGTCGACGATCACTTCGTCGTTTTCGATCTTGAGATCCGGGAGGTTGGTAAGGAGCGTGAGATCGGTCTGCTGGCCCAGCGCGAGCACGAGGCTGTCGGCCGCGATCGTCTCGAACTCACCCGTGCTCTGGGGCTTGCCGTTTTCGTCAAGCACCATCTTCTCGATCTTGATCTCGCCCTTGCCGGCTTCCTTGATGGTCGAGAGCCACTTCATGGAAACGCCTTCCTCGATGGCCTCGGTAATTTCGGACGGGTGCGCCGGCGCCTTTTCACGGGTGCGGCGATAGACCACGAGGGGTTCTGCGCCCATGCGGCGCATCGTGCGGGCCACGTCCATGGCGGTATTGCCGCCGCCGTAGACCACCACGCGGCGGCCGAGCATCGGCTTTTCGTCGCCCGCGACGTCGCGCAGCAGCGTCACGGCGTCCATCACGCGGCTTGCGTCGCCCGCGGGGATGTAGGTGCGACGCGCAAGGTTGGCGCCGACGCCCAGGAACACGGCGTCGTAGCCGCCATCCTTCATCTCCTTGACGAGGTCGCTCACGTTGTGCTTGCACTCGATCACGACGCCCATGTCGGCGATGCGCTTGATTTCAGCATCAAGCACGTCGCGCGGCAGACGGTACTTCGGGATGCCGTAGCGCATCATGCCGCCCGCCTCCTCGGCGCTGTCGACCACGTGCACGGCGTGACCCATGCGGCGCAGATGGTAGGCCGCGGAAAGGCCGGCGGGGCCGGCACCCACCACGAGCACCTTCTTGCCCGGTTCGGTCTTCGGGGCTTCGAACTTCCAGCCCTTGGCAAGCGCGTTGTCGCCCAAGAAGCGCTCCACGGAATTGATGCCCACGCACTCGTCGAGCTGGCCGCGGTTGCAGGCCGTCTCGCAGGTGTGGTAGCACACGCGCCCCATCACGGCCGGAAACGGATTGTCCTCGACGATGCGCTTCCAGGCGCCTTCATAGTCGCCCGACTCCGCAAAGAAGAGCCAGGCCTGGCACTGCTCGCCCGCCGGGCACTTGGCGGTGCACGGCGGCAGGCGGTTGACGTACGTGGGCTTCATGGTGCGCCAGGATCCGGTGCGGTTTGCCAGAGACGAGCCCACGTCGAGCGTAATGGCAAAAGGAATGTTCTTCTGAGTCATTTTTCAAAAATCTCCCTTCTCGCGCCTCAGATCAGGTGCTGACGTTCGTCGCCCTGCTCCGGGACGGGCACGCCGCGGGGCTCGGCTTCATCACTTAAAAGACCGTACTTGGCAATGTTGCGGTCGGCAAGCGCCTGCAGACGGGCGAGAATCTCAGGATCGCCCTTCTTGCCGAAGAGGTGCGCAAAGCGCTTCTGCGGCTTCAGGTAAGCCTCGACAGGCAGCTGACGACGGATCTTGGAGACGTGCGTCACTTCGCCGAACTCGGCCTCAAAGACCGGGAAGATGCCCGTCTGCTGCGCCAGGCGCGCAAGCTCGATCGTCTTCGAGGAGGCAGAGCCCCAGCCGAGCGGGCAGGGCACGAGCACGTGGATGTAGCGCGCGCCGTGAATGCTCATGGCGTACTTCACCTTGTGCTCGAGGTCGTGCAGGTCGGCAACGGTGGCCGTGGCGACGTACGGAATGCCGTGAGCCATGGCGATCGCGGGCACGTTCTTGCCCTGGCCGAACGTGTTGCCGGGGTGCCCCGGGGTGGGCATCGTGGTCGCCGTGCGCGCCGCAGGGGGTGTCGCGGACGAGCGCTGCACGCCGGTGTTCATGTATGCCTCGTTGTCAAAGCACACGTAGAGCACGTCGTCGTTGCGCTCGAACATGCCCGAGAGGCACCCGAAGCCGATGTCGGTCGTGCCGCCGTCGCCGCCCATCGCAAGCACGCGGTCGGGCTCGCGGCCCGCCTTGCGGGCGCGCGCCTTGGCAGCGGCCGCCATGCCGGTCGCAACCGCCGCGGTGTTGCCAAAGAGCGAGTGAAACCACGGCATCTGCCAGGCCGACTCGGGATACGGGGTGGAGAAGACTTCAAGGCACCCGGTGGCGTTGGTGGCGATCAGGCGGCCCTTTGTTGCCGCAAGCGCCGAGTCGACGACGTAGCGGGCGCCGAGGGCCTCGCCGCAGCCTTGGCAGGCGCGGTGGCCGGAATTGAGCGCGTTGAAGCGCTCCATCGACGACTGGACGGTGCGTTCCTCGGGATTGAGCAGACGGTTGCCGACGGTAAACGTTCCCGTCTGGTAAAAGCGAACTTTGGTTTCTTGCATCTTGTGCGTCCTCCCTTACTGACGCATCGCCGCGTCGCGGACCACCGCCTCGGGCAGCGGACCGGATTTTCTCGTCGTGCGCTCGCGCTCGAGCTGACGGTTGACGAGATCCTCATCGAGATCCATGAACGAGAAGTCCTCCAGCGTGCCATCGACAGCGCCTGTGAACACCTTCTTCAAGGAGTCGCGGGTGATGGCGCGGCCGCCGAGACCGGCGATCACGCTGTAAATCTTGGCGTCGGTGGCGCGCAGCGCAAGCATCACGTCTTCGCTCAGAACGCCGCCGCAGCCCACGCTGAGGGCGCGGTCGAGAACAACCACCTTGGAGGCGCCCTTCACGGCCTCAGCCACGGCCGCATATGGGAACGGCCGATAGCACTTGATGCCCACGACGCCGATCTTCAGCCCCTGTTCGCGCAGCTCATCGACGGTGTCCTTGGCCGTGCCGAGCGTCGCACCCATGGCAATGACGCGGACGTCGGCATCCTCGCAGCGATAGGTGTGCACAAGGCCGCCGGAACGACGACCGAATTCCTTGTAGAACTCCTCCTCAACGCGCGGAAGGAGATCAAGCGCCATCTTATGCTTGATGTGCGCGAGGCACCGCACCTCGGTAAAGGCCTCAGGCCCCACCATGGCGCCGATCGAGACGGGATTGTCGGGATCGAGTTCCTGACGCGGCTCGTAGGGCGGCAGGAAGCGGTCGACCTGCTCCTGATCGGGAACGTCGATGCGCTCGAAGGCGTGCGTGAGCACGAAGCCGTCCATGCAGACCATCACCGGAATCGAAAGCTCCTCGGCGATCTTGAAGGCCTGGATGTGCATGTCGGCGGCCTCCTGGTTGGTCTCGGCAAAGATCTGGATCCAACCGCTGTCGCGCTGGCTGAGCGAATCCGAGTGATCGTTCCAGATGTTGATCGGCGCGCCGATGGCGCGGTTGGCGACCGTCATTACGATCGGCAGCCCCAGGCCCGAGGCGTTGTAGACGGCCTCGACCATGTAGAGCAGGCCCTGCGAGGCGGTGGCCGTGTACGCACGGGCGCCGCCCACGCTAGCGCCGATTGCCACGCTCATCGCGGCAAACTCGCTTTCAACGTTGATGTACTCGCAGTTCGGGATGAGTCCCTTGCGGGTCATCGTGCCGAGTTTTTCCACAATGTGCGTCTGCGGGGAAATCGGGTACGCACAGATGACGTCGGGACGGCACAGGGCGACGGCTTCGGCCACACCCTGGCTGCCTTCAATTTGCTTGAGCATCAGCAATTCTCCTTAATCTGCGCCAGCTGCTGCTGAATGTGTTGATAGGCGAGTTCGGCGACCGCACCGTTGGCTTCGCCGACCTTGCCGGGGTAGCGGGCCATGTAGGCCTGCTTAATGCTCTCGAGCTTCAAGCCCCCGGTAATCGCCGCAAAGCCGGCGAGCATGGCCGCGCCGGGCAGCGGGCGGCCGATCTTTTCAAGCGCAAAGCGCGTGGCGGGCACCGTCATGACGTGCCCGGCGGGCAGACGCTGCATCAGCTGCTGCAGTCCCAGCGCCTCGGGACTCTCCGAGCTGTTGACGATGACGTAGCCGCCTTCGCGCAGACCGCCGAAAACATCCACCGATTCAAGCAGCGTCTTGTCCTGCACGAGCACCACGTCGGGCTCCTGAATCGGCTCGCGCAGGCGGATTTCCTTGGAGTCGATGCGGCAGAAGGCGACCACGGGAGCACCGGTGCGCTCCGAGCCGAAGCTCGGGAACGCCTGCGCCCAGTGCCCTTCGGTGAAGGCGGCCACGCTGAGCATCTCAGCGGCCGTGACGACGCCTTGACCTCCGCGGCCGTGAAGTCTGATTTGATACACGATAGATCTCCTTATGTACCTGAAACGATCGCGGTGGTGAGGAGTCCTGCCGCGACGTCACGCAAGCGACTGTCCGATCGCATGCCAGACGTCGCTCCAATGAAAACATGGCTTTTTCTTGCTCGTGGTATGCCAGTTTTCTCAACATTTTCAACTCTAGCAAAGATTCTCGGCAATTGTTGAGGGTTTTCCAGCTTAATTCCGTAACAATTTCGCTATGTGAAATTTCAATGATTCCCCTTCGGTGGATTGCGGATCTCGCTTTTGCGGGAGCGCTGGCGAAAGTTTCAAGGCGAAGCCTCAAATAAAATGCAAGCGCATCCTTATTTTTGACGCTTTGCGACCGGACGATCCCCTTCACTCTTTTCGGGCTTTCCCGCGATTGCCGCAAAGCACTGCGAAAAACTTCCATGCCCAATACTTTTGCCCGCCAGTCACCTTTTTCCAGCCGTAGCGCCCGCGTGCGCTTGATCGTTCCTCTTGCCGCAGCCGCGATGCTGCTTGCCGGCTGCTCGCAGTTGGGGAGTCTTTTGAATCCCTCGGGCGACCCGATGGCTCCCGAGGGCGGCGAGCTCGTGATGACGCTCACGGGCAGCGGCACGCAGCAGTTTCAGTGCGTCTCCGACAAACAGGGCCGCTGGTGGAAATTCATCGCCCCCGACGTCAAGCTCACCGATTCGGCAGGGCGCGTGGTCGCCCACCAGGGCCCCGACTTCATCTTTCAGGCCTCCGACGGGTCGATCGCGAGCGCCCGCATCACCGGCTGGGACAAAAAGCCCAAGAGCCAGGCCGATCTTCGCGACGTCGTCTTCACCACCCGCGCGCAGGGAAAAATCACGGGTCTTCTGACGCCCATCCGTTGGGTGACCCGCACCGAGGGCAAGGGCGGACAACCGCTGACGCGCTGCTCGGCCTCGCAGCTTGGCAGCACGCTCAAGATCCCCTTTACGGCCACCTACCGGCTCTATCGCTAAGGCGCCTTCAACAAAAGTCGCAGGCATGAAAAAGCGCGCCGTCCGCCGATCAATTTCGACGGAAACGACGCGCTTTTTGTTTGTGCGTACCAGCGGCGAGCGCTGCGGCTTAGTGCGTCTTCTTCGAGAGAATGTCGATGCAGCACATCACGAAGGCCGAGAGCACGAACGTGAGGTGGATGACGACGTACCAGACGAGCTTGTCGTTGGCAATCGCCTCGATGTTCATGAAGATGCGAAGCAGATGAATCGACGAGATCGCCACAATGCTCGCGGCGACCTTGTTCTTCAACGACCCCGAGTCCATCTTGCCGAGCCAGCTCAGCTTGTCGCTGCCCTCCTTTTCAATGTCTAGGCGCGAAACGAAGTTCTCGTAGCTCGAGTACATCACCATCACGATGAGTCCGCCCACGAGCCCCATATCGATCATCGACAGAAGCGAGAGGATCAGATCAGACTCTGAGAGCTCAAAGACGTGCGGCAGCACGTGCACCACTTCCTGAAAGAACTTCAATGCCAGGGCGACGAGTGCAAGAGACAGGCCGAGAAAGACGGGCGCAATCAGCCAGCGCGCGCTGTAAAAGCAGCGCTCGAACATTTTTTCCATCGGTTGGTTGGTCGTGTAAAAAAGGTTTCAGAGGTTTCGGGGGATCCGACAGAAGGCTCATCGGGGCTCACCAATCATAAGCCGAGCGCAGCGCCGGAGCAGCCATCAGGGGGCCGTCAAGGAGAAGTAAATCTGCCACGGATGCGCGCAAAAGAAAAGGCGCGCGAGCCCGGCAAATGGTGAAAATTTGCAAATGCGCAAAACCCTTGGGACGGGCGGCGAGGCTTTGCGGCCGGATTTCAAAAAACCCCCCGAAATAGTCACAAACCCCAATAAAATCAAGGATCCTCACAATGCCTAGCAAATGTACGGGCTTGGAAAGGGATTGTTAAATCAGGTAAAATTGAGCGTTTTCGTCAAGAATTTGACGAGCCTGTTGTACGAAAGGTTTCTGGAGGATTTATGGTAGGTGCTACGGTTCTGGGCGTCTTCCTGCAGGGATTGCCGCATGATCGTCGCGTTGCTATGGCCCGCGTGGCGAGCCTCATCCGCCGCGCCGCGCGCGGCGTCCGGGAAAGCAAGCGCTTCGGCCTTGTTTTCTACGAATTGAACGGCGGCCCGCTCTTTGCTCTTGAGAGCCGCGAAAAGTCGCTCACGCTCTACGTTGCTGAAAAATCCGTCGTCGATGAGATGGCCGATAAGTTCAAAGGCTACGATCCCGAACACAGCCTCATTCACTTCAACGACTTGAACCGTCTTCCGCTTCCGGACATTGAAAAGATTGTACGCGCGAGCGTGCTCGTGCGCCGCGAGCGCGGCACGGTTCCCGCCCAGGCCGAGATTCTCGAGCTCTGGGACGTCAAGGAAGAGGAAGCGGCGGTCGCCCCGCCCGTGGTGCGCATCTCGATGCGCACGGCCGATGACGAGGCCGCCGAAGCCGCCGCCAAGGCCGAGGCCGAGCGCATCGCCCTGGAAAACAAGAAGATTCTTCGTCCCACCAAGCCCGAAAAGAGCTTGGTGCAGAAGCGTCAGGCAGCCGCTGCTGCCGCCGCCAAGGCTGGCGACAAGCCCGCCCGCAAGACCTCGCGCACCTCGAGCCGCTCGAAGAGCGCCTCGACCGCTGCCAAAAAGGCCGCCAAGGCCAACGAATCCGAGCCTGTGGTAACGATCGTTCTGGACGCTGTTGAAGCCAAAACGGCGACGCACACCCGCAAGACGACCGTCAAGAGCACGACGGTGAAGAAGACCGAAGCCAAGCCCGTGACCGCCGCTGCGGCCGCAGGCGCCACGCGCCGCTGCGCGTCCAAGGCCAAGTCGGCTGCGGCTGCCGCCTAGCGCTTGAAGAAAAAGGGGCCGGCTTTTCTTTCCAAAGGAAAGCGCCCCGCACAAAAACCGACGGGCCCGCAGGGCGCCGTGCTCGGCACGGCATCCGGGGCCCGCAGTTTTTTCCCGCCGCTTTCTCTCCTCCAGATGTTCTTTCCTCTTTTTCAGATCCTTTCATGACCCGGAGCACCCCTATGAACGCACCGAACGACGGCAGCCCCGATGCGGCCCTTCCTGCGTCCGATCTTGAGGCTGATCCCGCGGCAGCGCCCGCGGCCTGGTACGGCCCCGACGGCTCGATCGTCTCCTGCACGGAAAAGGTCAAGGTGCTCGAGGAAAACTGGCGCGAGCTGCGCGCGGCGCTTCAGGACGCTCTGGACGACGCCGTGCTCATGGGCTGCACCGCGGCGCAGTTTAAAAGCGAATACAAGCGCCTCATCGACGCCCTCGAATGCGACTATGCCGAACAAGCCCCGAGCGGGCCGACGGCAGGGAAATAAGGCAAGGAAGAACCGCAGCCTTTGATCCGCCGACCATTTTCTTCCCCAAATGAAAAAGAGCCCGACCGCGTTCTTTCAAACGTGTCGAGCTCCCTCAAAAATAGAAAGCGCAAAGGCCGCCCGTTCATTCTGAAGGCGGCCTTTTTACTTTCAAATGCGTTCAGACGCTTTTTACTGCGCGAACCACTTCTCGTAGATCTTCTTGTCGATGCCTTCGGCGCAGACCGCGTCGTAGCCCTTGTTGAGCGCATCAAGAAGCTCTTTGTTGCCCTTCTTGACGGCAAAGCCGTACTGCTGGGAGTCTTCGAGCACCGGCTGCAGCTGCAGGGACTTGGCCGCACGCGGCTGCATCTTCATGAAGTAGGCAAGCACCGGACGGTCGTGAATGACGGCCGAGACGTGGCCGATCTGAAGCGCCATGAAGGCCTCGTTGGTGCCGTTGAAGGTCTGCACCGCGGCGCCCGGAATGCTCTTGGCCTTTTCCGCACCGGTCGTGCCGATCTGCACGGCCACGTGCGCGTTGGCAAGCGACTTGAAGTCGGGATACTTCTTGGCGTCGCTCTTTTTGACGATCATCGAAAGACCGGCCGTGTAGTAGGGCTTGGTGCACTCGACGCGCGCCGCACGCTCGGGGGTGATCGACACGCCCGCGGCCACGACGTCGATCGAGCCGGCGGCAAGTCCCGGGATCAGGGCGTCAAAGCCCATGTTCACGACCTCAATGTCGTAGCCCGCCTTGTCGGCGATGGCGCGGATGAGATCGATGTCGTAGCCCACGAACTCGCGGGTCTTCGTGTCCATGAACTCAAAAGGCGCGAAGGTCGGTTCGGTGCCCACGCGAAGGGTGTCGCGCGCATCGGCTGCCGTGGCGGCAAGCCCGGCAGCGGCGCAGCATGCAATCAGGATTTTCTTCAGAAGCATGATGTAAAGAGCAATGGATGCCGGCGAAAAAGGCTAAGGATACCTGCGGCATCAGAAAAATTGGAAAACCTTGAGGACGAAAAAGACGGCAGGCGCGAGTTCCCCGTTGAGCTTCAATGCGCCCGCAGCCTTCCTCAAAAGTGCTTGACGTCTGATGATACGCCTCGCGCGTCGCCCTCGCCTTTGTCGCCCCCTTTACTCAAGACATTGACAAAATAGTGCAAGTCCGACGATGCCGGCCGACCCGCCGTACTTGGTGCGCCTGCCGGCACCTGGCGTTTTTTCATGAGTACAACGCATTTTTGGAGCGCCCCGCCATGAGTGAGCACTATGATTTCCCGTCGGCCCCTGAATCAGCCCCTGAAGGCCGCCGCGGCATTCAGCGCCGCGAACTCGTCAGCCTGGCGCTTGCCGCAGGACTTGCCGCATCCGCCGGCGGCGTTGCGGCCGCCGCAGAGAATTCCCAAAGAATGACAACGATGACAGACACTTTCAAACAAGCTCCCGTCGTGGGCTGCAAGCGCGTTGCCCCCGACGCCCCGGGCGCCAAGGCCAAGGTCTACTTCTCACCGCGCATTGACGCCGAGACGCTCTTAAAGCTCTATTCCCTCGTCAACGAAGGCATCTACGGGCACACCGCCATCAAGCTGCACACGGGCGAAAAGCACGGCCCCAACATCCTGCCGCGCGAGCTCGTCAAGGCCTTCCAGGCGACCATTCCCGACAGCGCCATCGTCGAGACCAACACGCTCTACAAGGGCGACCGCTACACCACCGAGCAGCACCTTGAAACGCTCAAGGTCAACGGCTGGACGTTCTGCCCGGTCGACATCATGGACGCCCACGGCACGGTGAACCTCCCGGTGCGCGGCGGCCATCACTTCAAGGAAGTCTCCATGGGCGGCTCGATCGTCAACTACGACTCGATGATCGTGCTCACGCACTTCAAGGGCCACGCCATGGGCGGCTACGGCGGCTCGATGAAAAACATCGCCATCGGCTGCGCCGACGGCCGCATCGGCAAGCAGCAGGTGCATGCCGTGAGCGACGTCAACCTTCCCTGGGACCAGTGGCCCGGCAAGGAACAGCTGATGGAAACGATGAGCGAATCGGCCAAGGCCGTGATCGACCATTTCGGCAAGCACATCGTCTTCATCAACGTGCTGCGCCGCATGTCGGTCGACTGCGACTGCGCCGGCACGACCGCGGCCGAGCCCACGATTCCCGACATCGGCATCCTCGCCTCGACCGACCTGCTCGCCATCGATCAGGCGAGCTGCGACCTCGTCTACGCGAGCGCGAGCAACCATGATCTCGTCGAGCGCATCGAGTCGCGCCACGGCCTGCATCAGCTGGCCTACATGCGCGAGCTCAAGATGGGCAGCGACCGCTACGCCCTGATCGAGGTCTAAACAGCCGCCGCAGACGTCTCTCAGCCCTTTCTGGAGCGCAGAGAGACAAAGCCGCAGCGCCTTCCTGTTGAAGGCCTGCGGCTTTTTTCGTCAGGGCCTTTTGTCGGGGCTTTTTTCGCCCGTTCCGTCGCCCGCAAGCATCCCCTCGGGCGAGGCCCGCGACACCATTAAAATGCCCCTTTGAATTCCGCAAGAATTTTCCAACGCAACACCTTCAGCCACACTCTCCATGGAAGTCCTCCACACGCTCAAATCGGCCTTCATTCCGCGCGCAGTCGCCGTCGTCGGTGCCAGCGACCGGGAAGGCAGCCGCGGCACCTACGTCTGGAACGGCGTCATGAACGGACGCCGCGCGCTTGAAGCCTATCCGGTCAACCCCAAGTACAAGTACATCGGCGTCACCCCCTGCTGGGCCTCGCTCTCGGAGCTTCCCGCGAAGATCGATCTGGCGGTAATCACGACGCCCGCGCGCACTGTGGCGGGACTTCTGAAGGAATGTAAGAAACTGGGCATCCCCAACGTGCTTCTGTGCCCGGGCGACGATACGTTTACGCGCGACCGTCTCTGGCGGCGCGAGATTGCGGAGCTTGCCGCTTCAAGCGGGCTGCGCCTCATCGGCCCCTTTTCGATGGGCATCATGCGCCCTTCGATCGGGCTCAACGTGAGCTACTGGCCGCAGTTGGTCGACACGGGCCCGGTGGCGCTCATCAGCCAGTCGGGGGCGCTCACGGCCTGCATTCTTGACAGCGCCTCGCGCGGCGCGGTGGGCTTTTCGAGCATCATCTCAAGCGGCCTCGAAAGCGACGTCACCTTGGCGCAGATGATCGACTTCTTTGTCGAAGATCCTGAAACGGAGATCATTGCGCTTCAGATCGACACGCTCTACCACCCGCGCTCGTTTCTGTCGGCCGTGCGCGCGGCTTCGCGCAAAAAACCCGTGATCGTGCTCAAAGCCGGGCGCGGGCCCAATGCCGAGCGCGTCACCGCTAGCCACCTCGCCTCCGTCGTCGGAAGCGAGGACGTGCTTGATGCGGCGCTTGAGCGTGCGGGCGCCGTTCGGTGCGATCGCGTTGAAGAGTTCTGCGCGACGCTTGAACTCTTTGCCTGCGGCAAGATGCCGCGCGCGGGGAGACTTGCCGTCATCGCCAACGGCATCGGCTTTGCGGCACTTGCGGCCGACGCCTGCGACGCGGCAAAAGTTGAATTGGCCGAGTTCTCGCACGAGACCGAGCAGGAATTCCGCAAGTTCGTGGGCAGCGCCTCGCCCATTCTCAATCCGCTTACGCTGGGTTCCGAAGCCTCTCCCGAACTTTTTGCCCGGGCGCTTGAGCTTGCCGCCAAGGAAGAAAACGTCGACGCGATCATGATTTCGGTCGCTCCCTCGGCGCTCATGAAGACCCCGCGCACGGTGCAGCTTCTGGCCGATGCCGCCTCGCGCACCTACAAGCCCGTCATCGTCAACTGGACGACCGACGCGCCCGATCCCGATACGCGCCTGGCGTTCAAGCGCTGCCGGCTTGCCTGCATCAACACGCCGGACCTCGCCGCGCACGCCTTCGCGAATCTCGTCAAAAGCGTCAACCTCAAGGAGAAGCGCCACCGGGCGCCTCGCGAGGGAAGCGAATACATCGACGCCAAGCTTGAAGTCGCGCGCACGGTCATTGCCGACGCGCGCGCCAAGAAGCTTCACATTCTCAACGACGAGCAGACCGGACAGCTGCTCTCAGCCTTCGGGATCCGTTCGCTTGCCGCAAGCTTTGCCGCAACGTCGGAAGCGGCCGTTGCGGCCGCGCGCCGCATCGGCTTTCCGGTCGCGCTCAAGGTCTCGGCCGAAGGGATCGCGCACAAGACCGACGTGGGAGGCGTGCTTCTCAACATCCTGACGGAGTCGTCCGTGGCGCGGGGCTTTGGCGAAATCCGCACGCGCATGAAGGAGCTCGCGCCCATGGCGCACTTCAAGGGCGTCTTCGTGCAGAAGATGGCCGACATGCCGCATGCGCGCGAGCTTGCGCTGCGCGCGGGCACCGACCCGGTCTTGGGCCCCGTCGTCTCGCTTTCGGCGGGCGGCCGCACGGGCGAGCTTTTTGGCGAATCGACGCTCGGGATCGTGCCGATGACCGAGCCCATGGCCGAAGAACTGATCGCCCGCCACCCGATGGCGGCAGCCTTGAAGGCCTTCCGCGGAATGCCCGCGTGCGATACGAAGGCCGTTGCGGGCGCCATCCTCAAGCTCTCGACCCTGATGAGCGAGATTCCGGCCGTGGCGCGCGTCATCATCAATCCGCTTTTGGTTGACGAAAACGGGTTGGTGGCGCTTGATGCGTCGGTCTCGCTCTGCGCGCGCGAGTCCTCGCCTGACGATCGCTACTCGCACATGCTCATTGCCCCCGTTCCCATGAAGGACGGCGTCGACTTCACGACCCGCTCGGGGTTGATGCGCCTGCGGCACATCCGGCCCGACGACTTCGCCGCGGAAAAGCGCCTTCTCGGGCGGCTCTCGGAAAAGAGCTCCCGCATGCGCTTTCACAAGGGCGCCCAGGAGGTCACCGACGAGGAAATCATCGACTTCACCCAGATCGATCAGGACCGCGAATCGGCACGCGTGATCGTCGACAACAGCCGGGTGGGGCCGGAAATGCACGGCGTGGGCCGCATCTTCGTCACCCCGGACGCGGGCGCGGAAAAAACAGCCGAGTTCGGCATTCTCATCGAAGACGCCTATCAGCGCGCGGGCCTGGGCTCGGTGCTCATGCAGGCGCTTGAAGACGAAGCCCGCGTGCGCGGCTGCACGCGCATCCGCGGCTACGTTTTAAAGGGCAACGACGCCATGGCGGCCTTCATGTCAAGCCGCGGCTACAGCGCCTCGGACTGCCCGCAGGACGCCAACACGCTCATCTATGAACTTACGCTTGCGCCCGAGCGCAAGGAGCGCCGCTAGAAGCTCAATGCTCATGCGGGCTTAAAGCTAAACAATTCAATTCCAACGCATTTTTATTCGTCAGTCACCATGGCTCTCAACGAAACTCTCAAGGACCACGTCCTTACGCTTGAAATCTCGCATCCGGAGCGGCGCAATACGCTTGACAAGGACATGCTCGAGGCGCTTGCCGCGTCCTTTGCGCGCGCTTCCAACGCCGCCGACGTACGCGCCGTGCTCGTCGTCGCGCAGCCCGGCATCTTCAGCGCGGGCGCAGAGCTTGCCGAAGAATTAAAGAGCGCTCCGACCGAAGGCGCCAATGCCGCCGCTGCGGCAATGATCGATGCCCTTGCCGCCTGCACCAAGCCCGTCGTCGCCTGCGTCGAAGGTCCCGCCGTGGGCCTTGCGGTGACGCTTCTTTACTACTGCGACCTCGTCTATGCCGGAAGCCGCGCGCTCTTTTCGCTTCCCTCAACGGCCTTGGGCCTCACCCCGCAGCTTGGCACGGTCTACATGGCGCTCTCGTTTGGGGGCTACCACAAGGCGGCCGAAAAGATTCTTCTCTCAGAGCCCATCACCGCCGAAGAGGCGCTTGCCATGCGTCTTGTGACCGGCGTCTTCCCCGACGACCAGGTGCGCGCGCAGGCCGAGGCCCGCGCCGAGCGCCTGGCGCGCCTGTCGCCCGCTGCCGTGCAGTCGGCCAAGGCGCTGCTGCGCGCCGCAGTGGCCGAGCCCCTTGCGGCAAGCCGTGCGCTTGAAGCCGAGCGCTATGCGGCGCTTCGCGGCACCCCCGAAGCGCAGGAAGCCTGCACGGCATTTCTTGAAGGCCGCAAGCCGAGCTTCAAGTAACCCGCAGCGTTTTCAGAAACCAAACAACGTTTGACCACCATGCGCACACTTCTTACCGGCGGCACCGGCTTCATCGGATCGCATACGGCCGTGAGCCTCATCGAGGCCGGCCACGAAGTCGTCATCTGCGACAACCTCTGCAACAGCTCCACGAAGTCGCTCGACGCGATCAAGACGATCACGGGTACGCGGCCGCGCTTTTACGAAAGCGACATCCGCGACAAGGCGGCCATGCGCTCAATTCTGGCTGAGAACGGGATCGAAGCCGTCATTCACTTTGCCGGCCTCAAGGCCGTGGGCGAGAGCTGCGCCAAGCCCCTTGCCTACTACGACAACAACATCTCGGGCACCGTGACGCTGTTGGAAGCCATGCAGGAGACGGGGTGCCGCACGCTGATCTTTTCGAGCTCCTCGACCGTGTACGGCACCCCGCAGAAGCTCCCTCTTACCGAGGAGCACCCCGTGGGCGGCGTCACCAACCCGTACGGCCGCACCAAGCTCATGATCGAGCGGATCCTTGCCGACGTCTGCGCGGCCGACAAGAACTTCTCGGCGGTGTGCCTGCGCTACTTCAACCCGATCGGCGCACATCCCTCGGGACTGATCGGCGAAAATCCCAACGGCATTCCCAACAACCTCCTTCCCTACGTCGCCCGCGTGGCCGCAGGGGTCTTAAAGGAAGTCAACGTCTTCGGTGACGACTACCCGACGCCCGACGGCACGGGCGTGCGCGACTACATCCACGTGATGGATCTCGCCCGCGGCCATGCGCTGGCGCTTGACTATGCCGCCCGCCGCACCGGCTGGGACGCCATCAACCTCGGCACCGGCAAGGGCTACAGCGTGCTTGAGATCATCCACGCCTTTGAAAAGGCCTGCGGCCACCCGATTGTCTACCGCATCGCCCCGCGCCGCGCGGGCGACATCGCGGCCAACTGGGCCGACGCCTCCAAGGCGCAGCGGCTCCTGGGCTGGGAGGCCGAGTACGACCTTGAGGCGATGTGCGCAACCGCCTGGAACTTCCAGCAGCACCTCGCCGCCGGCTCCTGACGACGCCTGACGGCTCTCTCAACACTTCCAAACAACGAGGCTTCCATGCCCCTGCCGCACACGCCCCGACGCCCGCCCACCGGCACCAACCCGACGACGCGCGCTGCCGCGGGCGCGGCGGTGCGCTCCCTCGTTCTTCTCGGCGCGCTCTTGTCGCTTGCCGCCTCTGCAGGAGCTGGGGCCGGGGCCCTGGAGTCATCCGCACATCTGCGGCTTGCGGCCACAACCGACGCCGCCGCCTCCGCAGCCGAGGCACGAACGACAGACGAAAAGGAAGCGCTTGAAGCGTTTCTGCAGGGCCTCAAGGCGCGCTATGCGCCCGACAAGCGCCTTGCGGTCTGGGAGCTTCAAGCCAGCCTTTCCAAAACTTCCGAAACTGAACCCGCCTACTCAGTGATCACGGGGCGCACCGACAACGCCGAAGTCATCGGCGCCCTGCAGCGCGCCGTGCGCTTTCGCCGCATCAAGGCCGCGATTGACGTGAAGCTCCTCCCCGAGGACGATCCGGCCGTGGGCGACGCCTGCTGGGCGCTCGTAAGCGTCCCCACGGCAAGTTTCCTAAAGGACGCCGCCTTTGCCGCGAGCACCGTGACGCAGGCGGTCATCGGAACGCCGCTTCGCGTGCTGCAAAAGGAGGGGCCCTTCTGGCGTGCGCAGACCCCTGACGGCTACATCGGCTGGGTGCACGGGCTGCAGATCAAGCGCCTCACGGTCGACGAGCTCTCGGACTGGAACGCCGCCCCCAAAAGCGTCGTCACCGCACGCACGACGCTTGTGACCGACGCCGTGGGCGGCGTCGTGAGCCCGCTTCCTGCAGCAGGCATGGTGATGCGTGTGGCCGAAGAGCCCGAAGGGCGCATGCGCGTGCAGCTTCCCGACGGCCGCACGGGGTTTGTGAAAACCTCCGACATCAAGGACGCGGAACTTGCCTTCAAGGACTGGGAGCGCCTGCGCACGGGGCCCTCTGAAGCCTTCTTTTCAGCCTTTGCCGACAACGCCCGGATGCTTGCCGGCACAAGCTACCTCTGGGGCGGCGCAAGCAGCGAGGGCGTGGACTGCTCAGGGTTTCTCTCGCTTTTGTGGCGCCTCACGGGCGTCATCATCGGGCGCGACGCCGATCAGCAGTTTGCCTCGGCCGCACCCGTCACCAATACGCTTGAGGCCGCAGAGCTCACGATTGAAGACATCCGCTCGATTCCCGCGGGCGCCCTTCTTGCCTTTGGAAAGCCCGCCGACGAGAACAGAACCAGTCCCGTCATCCAGCACGTGGCGCTCTCGCTTGGCGCGGGCACCTTCATCCACGCGCTGGGTTCGGTGCGCATCGAGTCGCTTGATCCCGCCTCGCCGGTCTTTTCCGACTATGAGCGCAGCCGCTTTCTCGGTGCGCGCTGGATCACTCCGTCGCTGACCGACGTGCCCTGCGCGAGCACCTGGGCCGACAACGGCTTTTATCAGAGCCCGCCGCGGGAGCTTTCGCCATGCCGGCTCCCCGACATCGTCCGGCCTTAAAGGCTATTCGCGCACACAAAGAAGGCCTGCCGCATATCCAAAAAAGGAGGTGCCGCAGGCCTTTTCAGCTTTTGGTTGACCAGCGCCCGCAGCTCTTGCGCAAGGAGTCCGGTTCGCGCGAGGCATCAGGTGCCGATCACAGCCATGAGCAGGAGTTCAACTACTTGGCCGCATACTTCGCAGCGCTTGCTCCCGCCAGACGCCCGAAGGTGTAGACGTCGGCAATGGCGTTGCCGCCCAGACGGTTGGCGCCGTGGATGCCGCCCGTCACTTCGCCCGCGGCAAAGAGCCCGGCAATGGGCTTGCCGTTGGTGCCGATCACCTCAGCCTTGGTGTCGATCTTCACGCCGCCCATCGTGTGGTGCACGGTGGGCACCTTGCGGCAGGCGTACCACGGACCCTCGGTCATCGGGGCGTCGTCGGTGTTGGTGGCGGCAAAGCCGTACTTGTCCTTTTCAACCTGATGCGAGGCGGCCTTGTTGTACTCGGCCACGGCAGCCTTGAGGTTGGCGGCGGGAACGCTGATCACCTTGGCGAGTTCATCCAGCGTATCGGCGCGCTTGACGCGTCCGAGCGCGAGCATATCCTTCATCGTCACGCCCATCTTGTCGGGCTTGTTCTCATCGGGATAGCGCAGCTTGTTCATCACGAGCCAGTAGGTGCCCTCGGGCTGCTTGAAGATCGCCTTGCAGAGCGTATCGCGCGCCGCGCCTTCGCTCACAAAGCGGTCGCCGTTGAGGTTCACGAAGATACGGTTGCGGCCGGAGGTCGCAATATCCTGCATAAGACCCGTGCCGGGCGTGCCGTTGGGATGCAGCTGAATGTCGGAAAGACCGATCAACTCAGCCCCCACCTTCTTTGCCATCACGAGGCCGTCGCCCTGGGCAGCCTTGTTGATGTTGGTCGTGCCGATGCGGTTGTCGAGCACCACTTCCTTCCAGACGCCGGTATTGACCTCCTGACGGAACTTGACGTTGGCGCCGAACCCGCCCGTGGCAAGCACGACGCTCGAGGCCTTGCCCGTCACGGGCTGTCCGTGGCGCACGGCCTTGACGCCCGTGACGCGCCCGGACGCATCAGTGAGAATCTCTTGAGCCGGGCACTCCATCAGAAACGTCACGCGGTCCTTGTACTTGGTTTTTAAAACATTCTCAAAGACCGAGGTGTAGGCGTTGCCCGCGGGCGCCACGCCATAGTGGCTGCGCTGCCCGAGCGAGCCCGTCGCTGCACCGATCTTGTCGCGGAACTTGACGCCCTGGGCCTCCATCCATTCGACGGTCTTGTAGGCGTTGTCGGTGAGATAGTGCACGAGTTCGGGCGTGCCCACGTTGTGGCCGCCCTTCATGGTCGCCTCGTAGAAGGTGGGGATGCTGTCCTTGATGCCCTGGGCCTTCTGACGTTTGTCGTCGACGGCGTTGAGCGCGCCGCCCGAGACGTTGGTCGACCCGCCAAGGTAACCCAGCTTTTCAATGATGACGACCTTGCCGGCACCGTTTTCAAGCGCCGAAATGGCCGCGGCAAGGCCCGTGCCGCCCCCGC
>USAL01000006.1 GCA_900552545.1 uncultured Sutterella sp.
CCTGCTCAACGCGCCCGTACTGCATCTGATTGGCGCCGGTGACGGCGCCGCGCTCGTGGCCGAAGAGCTCGCTTTCAAGGAGCTCGCGCGGAATGGCCGCCGTATTGATCGCCACGAAGGGCGCGTTGCGGCGCAGACTGTGCCGATGCAGAGCGCGCGCCACGACTTCCTTGCCAGTGCCGGATTCGCCCGTCAGAAGCACCGTCACGTTGCTGTGCGCGAGGCGCCCGATCGCGCGAAACACCTCCTGCATCGCCCTCGAATGACCGATGATTTCGGGTTCGGTCTCTTCCTGTCCGGCCTCGGTACCGCTCTCGGACGACCGGGCGCGGCTTTCCTCGCAGGCGCGCCGCAGAAGTTCAATGGCGCGGTTGATGTCAAAAGGCTTGGCGAGATACTCGTAGGCACCGCCCTGAAAGGCGCTCACGGCGCTGTCGAGGTCGCTGAAGGCCGTCATGATGATCACGGGCACCTCGGGGTGCATCTCCTTGACCTGCGCCAGAAGATCAACGCCGCTCATGTCGTGCATGCGGATGTCGCTCAGCAGCACCGCAGGCACCTCGTCCTTCAAGGCCTCAAGCACCTCCTCGGCCGACTCAAAGAGCCGGCAGGGCATCTGCGCACGGTTGAGCGCCTTCTCCAGAACCCAGCGTATGGAGCGGTCATCGTCTACCACCCAGATTCTCTTCACTTTGGTCTCCCCGATTGTTTTTTCAGAGCGGATCACTCAGAGGGAAAAGCAGACTGAAATCCGTCCGGCCGGGCTGGCTGTCGACTTCGATGCTGCCGCCGTGCTGCTCGACATAGGTCTGCACGATCGACAGGCCCAGTCCCGTGCCGCCGTCGCGTCCAGTCACGAGCGGATAAAAGATCTTCTCGCGGATCGACTCGTCGATCCCGGGCCCGTTGTCGATGACGTGCACGTTGAGCGCGAGACGGTAGCGCTTTCTCTGGATCACGCACTGGCGCGCCACGCGCGTGCGCAACAGCACCTCGGCGCGCTCCTCGAACATCAGATGACTCGTCGCCTGCGCTGCGTTTCTCAAGAGATTGAGGAAAATCTGTACGAGCTGCTCACGGTCGCCCTTGATCGGCGGCACCGACACGTCGTAGTCGCGCACGATCCGCAGGCCGTGCGGAAACTCGGCCAGAACGAGATTGCGCACGCGCTCAAGCACTTCGTGCAAATTCACCTCATCGACATGGCGCTCCTTGCGGTACGGAATCAAAAGCCGATCCACAAGCGACTGCAGCCGGTCTGCTTCCGAAATGATGACTTCGGTGTACTCGCGCTGCTCGGGGGTCGAGAGTTCACCCTCAAGAAGCTGCGCCGCGCCGCGAATGCCGCCCAAGGGGTTCTTGACTTCGTGGGCGAGGTTTCTTAGAAGCGCCTTGGTCGCGTCGCTCATCCCCGCCTCCTGCTCCTGGCGCGCGAGCTTCATCGCCTTTTCAACCTCGGCGATTTCAAGAAGCAGCATGCCGTCGCTGCCTGCGATCTGCGACAGGCTCACATGAACAGGTTCGGGATCATCCATCGGGCGCCGCAACTCAGCCACGGCGCTGTAGGGCGCGTACTTGGAATCCTTTTGCGAAAACTTCTCCACCCAGTCGCGCACCTGCGGCAGCATCAGACCGACGTCGGTGCCCTTGAGGTTTCTTCTCGAGCACCCCATCAGCGCTTCCGCCGCACTGTTGCACCAGCAGACCCGAGCGAAACGATCAAGCACGATGATGCTCGTCGTCAGCAGGTCGGCCGCCGTCTGCAGATGGACGTAGAAGTTGGGTGTCGATGTACGGGCCATGATGGTTCAGAGAAACACGCTCAAGGCGTCGGGTCCGGCGTCAAGGCCGGTCGAGAAATTTTGGCAAAAAGCCCTCCACGGCCGCCGCTGGCAGTACCGACGGCCGCGGAACGAAACGAAGCAAACTGTCCGTTCCGAGGGAAGTGAAGTAATTGCCCCGGCAGCGCCCAGCTGGACGAACAACGCGCTGCCGGGATGGCTAAGAATTAGCCGGCGTAGTACATCTCGTACTCAACAGGATGCACGGCGCAGCGATAGCGCGAGACTTCCTGTTCCTTGAGCGCGATGTAGCCGTCGATCAGGTCGTCGCTGAAGACGCCGCCGCGGGTGAGGAACTCGCGATCCTTGTCGAGGTACTCGAGAGCCTGAGAGAGCTCGGAGCACACCGTCGGGATCTTGGCGTTTTCTTCCGGCGGCAGATCGTAGAGGTTCTTGTCGGCGGGCTCGCCCGGATGGATCTTGTTCTGGATGCCGTCGAGGCCGGCCATCATCATCGCCGAGAAGGCGAGATAGGGGTTGGCCATCGGATCGGGGAAGCGCACTTCGCCGCGGCGGGCCTTCGGGCTCGAGACGTGCGGGATGCGCAGCGAGGCCGAGCGGTTGCACGAGGAGTAGGCAAGCTTCACCGGAGCTTCAAAGCCCGGCACCAGACGCTTGTAGGAGTTGGTGGTCGGGTTGGTGAGCGCGTTCAGAGCACGAGCGTGCTTGATGATGCCGCCAATGTAGTAGAGCGCGAGCTCGCTCAGACCAGCGTAGCCGTTGCCCGCGAAGAGGTTCTGGCCGTCCTTCCAGATCGACTGGTGGACGTGCATGCCGGAGCCGTTGTCGCCGAACATGGGCTTGGGCATGAAGGTGGCGGTCTTGCCGTAGGCGGCAGCCACGTTCCAAACCGTGTACTTCAGAATCTGCAGCCAGTCGGCACGTTGCACGAGCGTGGAGAAGCGCGTGCCGATCTCGCACTGACCGGCAGCGCCCACTTCGTGGTGGTGCACTTCGCAGGGAACACCCTGCTGCTCGAGCAACGTCACCATTTCGGCACGAATTTCGGTAAGGCTATCCACAGGCGGAACCGGGAAGTAGCCTCCCTTGTACGGGGCGCGATGGCCGAGATTGCCGCCTTCATACTCGATGCGGCTCGACCAGGGGCCTTCTTCCGAGAAGATCTTGAAGAAGGTGTAGTTGGGATCGTTGGCGTAGGTGACGCCGTCGAAGATGAAGAATTCAGGTTCGGGACCGAAGAAGGCCTGGTCGCCGATGCCGGTCGACTTCAGATAGGCTTCGGCGCGACGCGCGAGCGAGCGCGGATCGCGGCTGTAGCCCTTGCCCGTATCGGGTTCGAGCACGTCGCAGGTGAGCACGAGCGTGTTCTGCTCTCTGAACGGATCCATATGGGCCGTCTCGGGGTCGGGCATGAGAATCATGTCGCTCGCTTCGATGCCCTTCCAGCCGGCCATCGACGAGCCGTCAAAGGCCTGGCCGTCTTCGAACGTGTCTTCGGTGAGCTGATGCGCGGGCACCGACAGGTGCTGCTCGCGACCACGGGTATCGGTAAGACGATAGTCAACAAACTTGACATCGTTGTCTTTGACCATTTGCAATACGTCAGCAGGCGACGTCATGATGGATTCTCCTTGAACCAATCGGAAAGAGTTGTACCGGGAGGCAAAGCCCGAAAATCCAAGACACCAGATTGTCCCGGAGGCTTTACCTGATTTTCACGTAATGGATAAGCAATTCCCGTGCCAGTTCGGCAAACTCAAAATCCTGCCGTCTTTCAAGGGGGACGTGCACGAAAATCGCACAGGTATTGTACGTTGCGATGCACTAATTTAGTGCATGAAGCACCAATTTTGGTCGTGCCATTCCCTCAAAAGATCGGTTATGGGGCATGCGATGCCTTCGGACCGCACGCCCGCCGCAGCGGCGAAGGCCGCACCGCGCGTTTTCCCCATTTTTTCACCCCTCCCCGAAGTGCCCCTGACGTATCCCTCTTTTTCCCTTCCCCTCCCCTCGCAACACTTGTCAGGCGTTTCTTTTTGCGCACTGTGCGGTGACCGAGAGGCTCCGACTCGCCCCAGAACCTTTCGCGCAACAACTTGCCGGCCGCTTTGTGGAAAAGCCCGGCCCGCACCGGTACAATTGCGTGTTCCAACGGGGGTGTTCCGGATTCGACGGGGTGTAGGACGTCGTACGGTGCATGCCGAGGTCTAGTCACCTCGTTAAACAGCTAGACAAAAATAAACGCCAACAACGAGCGTTTCGCTCTCGCCGCTTAATGCCGCGAGCGATGCACCAAGTGGTCTCTGGCTTGGGCCGGGTTAAACCGGCAGCATCGTCATTTCACAGAGTCTAGGTTGAGCCGGTGTCGCGACGGCACATCCGAAACTTAGCGACTGGCCGGCAGTAGGCCCGTTCATTGGCAGTGCTGTCGGTAAGATCTCAAAATTAGTGAACTAAACATGTAGATCCGACGAAAAAATCACTTCGGACGCGGGTTCAATTCCCGCCACCTCCACCAATTTCAAAACCCAGACAGTCTGCGGACGTCTGGGTTTTCTCTTTTCTGACTGCCGTCTCTCCTTCACGGCCTGCTTTGGTTCTGCTGCTCGTTCTTTAACGAGCAGCACTGACAGACAATCGGATAGGAGGCCCACATTTCACCGTTGCTGTCAAGTCTGACTGCGCCGGTTAGCACGCAAACAAAATAAGCCCTAGCTTCCAAAACAAGCTATTCGAGAATAGCGCTGTCAAGCGTCCTTTAAATTGACCCCCGAAAACGTCGTTTAAATTGACCCCCTGTTGTTAATCAGTCAGAGCAGTACCAACAGCCCTGGATGCTGCGCGTCCGCTCGATGCCGGGCGCCCGCGGCGACGGCATCCGCGCCTGCCTGTGGCGCCAAGATGGACGAGACGCAGACGACGATGAAGTTCGACCGCTGCGCCCTGCGTCCGGATCAGCCCAACGGTGCCGAAACCGCCCAGAAGGGCGACGTGGGCATGTTCTGGATGGCCTCGCAGCCCTGGCTCAAGGTCAACGCCGACAGCCACCGCTTCATCAACGAATCGGGCACGTACGAAAACATCCTGCACGCCGACGAATTCCAGAAGGGTCACTGCCACTACACGCTCTTTGAGTCCAACTGGGTGAAGTACGCCAAGCAGTTCAAGATGCACGGCTGCTCGCGCCTGTATCCGTTCGAGAACGGCGCCCAGCCCAACATCCCCTGGCAGGTCTTCCAGAAGAAGTACTTCCCGGTGCTGCTTGAAAAGGGCTTCCTGATGAAGGCCGACACGATCGAAGAGCTCGCCGAGAAGCTTCTGCTGCCGCCGGCGGAGCTTGCCAAGACCGTCAAGCGCTACAACGAGCTTGTCAAAAAGGGCAAGGACGAGGACTACGGCAAGGAACCCTTCCGTCTTTCGCCGCTCGACAAGCCGCCGTTCTACGGCGCCAAGAACACGGGCGACATCCTCTGCACGCTCAACGGCATCGTGATCAACACGAACATGAACGCGCTTGACAACGATCTCAACCCGATCCTGGGCCTTTACGTCATCAGCAACGACAGCGGCAGCTACTTCGCCAACACGTACCCGAACCTCTCGACCGGCATGGCCTGCGGCCGTACGGTGACCTTCGGGCGCCGCGTGGGCAAGTACCTCGCCAAGCTCTAAGAGCGGTGCTTTTTCAGGCGCAGGCAGCGCCTGATTAAAGCTCTCTTCAAGGCGGCTTTCCTTCAAGCGGGAAAGCCGCCTTTTTACGCCCTCCTTTTTCCTGCATTGCCCTCCTTTCGCCCTTCATTACGCCCTTCCCCTCCCGCACCGCCTCCTGCATCCACCCCTTGATCCTGTCTCCTTTTTGGACAGGCGCGGTTTTGTCTTTTGCCCTGCGTCCGCGCACAATTTCCTAGCGTCGCAAGCGGGCCCGACACGTGCTGGGCCGCACGGCGTGCACACAAAACAGGGAGGGAAGACGCATGAGTGAATTTCAGGAGAAGGCCCGGGCCTTTGTTGAAGACTTCTTTGACACGGTACGCAAGGAAAGCGCCGACGGGCGCGGCGTCTCGCGCATGGGCTACGGCCCGCACGAACAGTTCGTGCACGATCTGGTAACGCGCATCGGTGAAAGCATCGGCATGCAGTCCGAAGTCGATCAGGCGGGAAACCTGTGGCTGACGCTGCCGGGCGAAGACCGCACGCTGCCTGCGATCGTCTCGGGCTCGCACGGAGACTCGGTGCCCGAAGGCGGCAACTTCGATGGTCTTGCAGGCGTCTGCGCGGCCCTCACGGTTGCCAAGATGCTCCACGGCGAGGGAGTCAAACTAAAGCGCGACTACCGCGTGCTCGTCTTTCGCATGGAGGAAAGCTCCTGGTTCGGGCGCTGCTACGTGGGGTCGTTGGCGCTTACGGGCGGGCTCAAGCCCTCTGAAGTGGCGCTCAAGCACCGCAAGGAGGACATCACGCTTGCCGAAACCATCCGCCGCGCGGGCTTTGATCCGGACGTGATGACTTCTGGCAAAGTGCTTGCCGACCTCTCGAAAATCGCCGCCTTCATTGAACTGCATATCGAGCAGGGGCCGCGGCTTGACGCGTCGGACAAGGAGCGCGTGGGCATCGTGACGGGCATTCGCGGCAACCTCAGGCACCAGGCCTGCCAGGTGCTGGGCGAAACCGCCCACTCGGGCGCGGTCGATCGCGAGTTCCGCCATGATGCGGTGATGGCCCTGGGCGAACTGCTCTCGCGCATGGACCGGCACTGGGTGAGCTGGCTTGCCGCCGGGCAGGATCTCGTCTTTACCTGCGGCGTCGTCAACACGGCAAGCACCGCGGCCATTGCCATCATTCCGGGCGAAGTCACCTTCGGGCTCGACATGCGCAGTCTCGACATGCAGACCCTTGCGCGCTTTCATGCGCTCATGGAGGCCGAAGCCCAAGACATCGGACGCGAAAAGCGCGTGCGCTTTGTCTTTGACGACGTGCTCGTGTGCGAGTCGTGCAAGGTCTCCGACGACGTGCGCGGCAGGCTCGAGGCGGCCGCGCGCAAGCACGGCATCCCCTATCAGGCGATGCCAAGCGGCGCAGGCCACGACTCGGCCGTGCTCGGCAACGCCGGCGTGCCGGTTGCGATGATTTTCGTCGCCAACCAGAACGGCTCGCACAACTGGCGAGAAGCCATGCGCATCGAGGACTTCCTCGCAGGCACCGAGCTTTTGTGGCACACGGTCTGCGACTACGACAAGTAGTCGTTAAGTCGTCGGGCAAATCGTTGGGCACCTTGTCGGGCAGCTTATCGCGCCCGACGAAGCCCATTTCAAAAAAAGACGCCGATCGGGCAGCTCGAAAGAGCCACTGTCCGAAGTCGGCGTCAACTTTCTTACAGGGGAGAAAATGTCATTCCTTGCACACCGTCCAAAAATGGGACGGCGTCTTGCTGGAGCCGTTACAGGCCGATCAAGCGATCAGCGTGCGTATAGACGTTCGTGCGGCGAGCGCGGCAGAACGCGGCAAGCGTCATGCCGCTGCGATCGGCCATGTCGATGGCAAGCGCCGTGGGCGCCGAGACCGCAAACATGATCTCCACGCCGCAGGCCGCGGCCTTCTGCACCATTTCGTAGGAGGCGCGCGAACTCACCAGACGCGCACCGTCCTTCCAGCCGTTTTTTGCGCGCAGACCGAGGAGCTTGTCAAGGGCCGCATGGCGCCCCACGTCCTCAGCGCCGCCCGCATACGTGCCGTCGGCATTGACCCACACCGCGGCATGCGTGCAGCCCGTGAGTTCCCCCAGGCGCTCGACGCGGGTGAGGTATTCAAGGGCCGTCGCATAGTGGCGCATGTCAAAGTGCTGGGTGTTCCCCACCCGGCGGCACTCGCGCACCGCCTCCGAGAGGCTTTCCACGCCGCAAATGCCGCAGCCCGTGCGGCCCACCATCGAGCGGCGGCGCTCCTTGAGCTTCCAGAAGGATTCGCTTGCAACCGCGATGCGCACTTCCTTGCCGTTGTTGCAGCCGTCAAGCACGTCGATCGAATAGATGTCGGAAAGCGACCCGACGATGCCTTCGGAAAGCGAAAAACCGATCGCAAATTCTTCGAGCATCAGGGGAGAGGTCATCATCACGGCGTGCGAGATGCCGTTGTAGACGAGCGCCACGGGCACCTCCTCGGCCACCCAGTCGGTCGAAGCGCCTACGGCGTCGAGCTTTCGGACTTCGACGATGCGCGCGCCGGTCATGCCGGAAGTTTCCGCACGTTCGCCCGCGGCGTTGCCGGTGCCGATTTCAATGTCGTTGAACAAGCCCGTCTTCAAAATGTTTTCCCGCATACCGACCTCTCTTTACCCGGTCCTTCTTGTTGTGCCCTTCTTTGCAAGTGTCAGGCGCTTTGCGTCTTGCCGGCCTTTTCCTCTTCGTAGAAATTCTCGAGCCCGCTCATCACGATGCCCTCGACGTCGGCATTGAAGTTCAACTCCTCGCCCGCAAAGACCGTGGGCATCGCCGCCCCGCAGGACTTGCAGACGTGAAGCCGGTGCGACTCGTCCTTTTCGTCGTGCACGTAGGAGAGGTCCGAAACCGCCTCATCGCCGCATACCGCGCAGCGGATGCGCTCGAACTTCCAGCTCGCGCCGCAACAGGTGCAGTAAAGCTTCTTGACGTTGCCGTTGCGCATCGTGCCGACGACGGCGGCAATTGCTGCCGGCCCGCCGCACACGGGGCACTTGAGCGCGCGCTCGGTGTGCACGGTATCAGGCTGCAGCGCATCAATCTCGCGGCCCGCTTCACTTGCCACGGGATCAAGAAACGCGCGGATCGCAAAGCCCGCCACCGGGAGCACAAAGATCTCGAGCACGTCCTTGTTTTCCACCAGGCTCTCGATGCGCTCGAGATAGGCGTAGGGGTCGGAGGCCGCAAGCGCCACAAGTTCGGGTGCGGCAAGGGCCTGCCAGTCGACGCAAGCGCACAGGGCGCGCCCTTCGTCGTTTAAGTCCGAGGCCTCGACAAAGACCGCCGCAAGTTCCGTGAGCGCCTCATAAAAGGCTTTGGGGTCGAGCCTGACGGGCGACTTCTTCAAAAGCGTGATCGTCCCGCGCTGCGCGGCCTCAAAGTCCTCATGCGTCCACTGCGGCATGACGGTCTGGGAGCGGGCCGAAATCTCGGCCGCGCGCTTGATGAGCGCCCCGAAGACCTTGAGCTTATCGGCAAGAAGCGCATCCTCGGTGCCGGCGTATTTGGCGAGAGACCGTTCAATGTTCTTGATGTTGAGCATAGGGAGGAAATGTCCTTGCGTTCGTGTTTGTTGGGGATTTGAAAGTCTTAAGGGAAAAGCCCTTTGAGGGGAAGTGCTCCGCCGCGCTGGGAGGCGGGGCTCCCCTCGCGGTCCGGGCAGAACCGCAAAGGGGCTTTTCCGTAGTTTTCAGGTTACTTCTTGGCCGGATCCTTTTCTTCGGTCACGTTCTTGCCCAGAGCCAGCTCTTCGTTGGCCCAGTAGCCCCAGTGGTAGGCGGCGTCGGATTCGCTGACCTTGCCGTCGCCGAACATGATGCGCGCCGTGCCGCGGTAGGGCTGGAAGATGCCCGCGCCGAGGTAGATGTGCGCAATGCCCACAAAGACCGTGAGGAAGAAGAAGATGTCGTGCACGACGTGCGCAAGAAGCACCGTCTCCTGCGAGAACTCGACCTTCCAGCCGCCGTCGGGAAGGATGCCCGTGTTAAGCCACAGGACCATGCCCGAGAGAGCCATGAAGATGCAGAAGAAGACGAGTGCGCCGTCAGCCAGTCGCTGCGCGGACTTCACGTGGTGCTGCGGAGGCATGTGCACCTTGCCCGGGGCAAAGAGATAAAGCGGGAACTTCATCGCCCAGGCGACGTCGTCCTTGTCCCATTTGCCGAAGATGTCCTCCTTGAAGAGGTGCACGAAGCCGCCCGGAGAACGCAGCACCGCGATGATCGGCACCACGATGAAGGGAATCGCGAGGATGCGGTGGATCATGCGCATGGTGTGCGTGAAGGCGCCTCCCATGGTGCCTCCCCCCAGGCTCGGCACGAAGACGAACAGTCCGGTGACCGCCAGCAGGATGCAGCAGATGGCAACCACGCCGTGCGTCACGCGGGTGAGCAGCGAATGACGCTGGATGTAGCGAGTCATAGTCATCACCTCTCTAGCGGTTAGTTGTTGCGGGCTTCTTTTTCAAGAAGCTCCTTGACTTCACGGTCGGCCAGAGCACGCTGCTCGGGCGTCCAGCTCTTCTTGGCCTCGTCGATCGTGACCTCGTCGCGCTTGTAGCCGCGGGCGGCCACAAACGAAGCGGCAAGACCCGCGACCACGACGGCAGCGCCCACACCCGTCACCGCGCGCATGGCCGTAGCCATCGTCACGAGCGAATTCTTCTTCGGGTTGGTGGGAAGCCCGTAGGCCTCGTGCCCGTGCTTGCAGACCTGCAGCACGTGCAGACCGCCCATTTCGTTTTCGCCGTAGAGCTCGGCCTTCTCGAACCCCTTCTTCTTGAGGAACTCGACGCGCTTCTTGCCCTTGGCGATCATCTCGTCGCGCGGACCGAAGCTCAGCGCCTCGGGCTGGCAGGTCTTCACGCAGGCCGGGATTCCGCCCTCTTCGAGGCGATCAAGGCACAGCGTGCACTTGTCGATGCGATCGTCCGTGGGCCTAAAGCGCGGGACGTCGAACGGGCAGGCCGACTCGCAGTACGTGCAGCCGTTGCACTTGTCGGTATCGAAGGCAACGACGCCCGACTCGGTCTTGTAGAGCGCGCCCGAGGAGCAGATCTCCACACAGGCCGCGTCGGTGCAGTGAAAGCACGACCGGCGGCCGATGGCGAAGTTGAGGTACTGAAACTTGTTGCCCGATTCGTGCTCGGCAAAGGTCATCACGAGACGCGTGTCGCCATTCAGATCAGCCGGGCTCTGGTAGGAGCCGGTGAACTTGTTGGCGTTGAGCCCCATGGGCGAAGGCAGTACGTTCCACTGCTTGCAGGCCACCTGGCAGCCCTTGCAACCCGTGCAGTGCGACGAGTCGAACAGGATGGCAACTTCTTTATTGCTAGCCATTATTTATTCTCCTTCAAACACCGCAGCATCAGGCTGCCCGTTCCAGATTCACAAGGAAGGCCTTGTATTCCGGAATCCACGAGTTGGGGTCGCCGACATTGGGCGTGAGATCGTTGACGTTGTCGCCCGTGGCGAACTTGGTTCCCCACGAGAAGTGGTGCGGCATGCCGACCACGTGCGTCACCTTGCCGTCGATCACCATGGGCTTCATGCGCTTGGTGACCATCGCAGCGACCTTGACCGAGGCGCGGTTGTTCCAGACGCGCACCATTTCGCCGTTCTTGATGCCCTTTTCCTTGGCAAGCTCCTCGCTGATTTCGATGAAGTTGCACGGAATGAGCTCGTTCAACCACGGGATGTTGCGGGTCTGCGTGCCCGACTGCCAGTGCTCGACCACCGAGTAGGTGGTGACCACGTACGGGTAGTCCTTGCTTGCGCCGCGCTTCACGGACGGATCGTCGGTAAAGACTGCGCAGGGGTTGCCGCCGGCGCCGTTCAGAAGGTTCTGCACGGGCGACTCATGGGGCTCGAAGTGTTCCGGAAGCGGCCCGTCGCTCATGCCCGAGGCAAAGAGTCTTGCGTTCTGCTCCCAGGTCATGAAGAAGGCGTTGTTGTCGGGCGCAGCGGCGGTAACGAAGTCGCCCACGTCGTTTTGCACCCACTTGCCGTTCTTCCATTCGACCAAGACGCGCTTGGGGTTGTACGGACGGCCTTCCAAGTCGGCCGAGGCGCGGTTGTAGAGCACGCGGCGGTTCGCGGGCCAGGCAAACGACCAGTTTGGGAAGAGACCGAGCCCCGTCGGATCGTCCTTACTGCGGCGCGTCATGGGTTGCTTCATCGGATCCATCTTCTCGGCCTCGTTGTTGTAGTAGCCCGAGAAGATCCAGATGCCGCAGGCGGTCGTGCCGTCGGCCTGCAGGCTGCCGTAGGCGGGCACGAGCTTGCCGGTTGCGACTTCGTAGCCGTTCAGAGCCCAGCACAGTGCACGAAGATCGGGCTTTCCGTTGATCGTGTAGTCCATGTTGGTCTTCAGGATCTGATCGGGGCAGGCGCCGCCTTCCTTTTCATAAAGGCCGCGGATTTCCTTCCAGAGCATCAGCATGATCTCGAAGTCGTTCTTGGCCTCTCCGGGCGGTTCAACTGCCTTTTCGCGCCACTGAATCCAGCGGCCGGAGTTGTTGATCGAGCCCGTCTTTTCATAGATCAGGGCCGCAGGCAGGAAGTAGCACTCGGTCTTCACGTCGGCGGGCTTCATGTCGGGCGCGCGCCAGAAGTCGGCCGTTTCCGTAAAGAACCAGTCGGCCACGACGAGCCAGTCGAGCTTAGCCATCGAGTTGCGCGCGTGCTTGGCATTCGGCGTGGAATGCGCCGGATTCATGCCCCAGCAGAAGTAGCCCTTGATGCGCTCGTCGCGCATCTGGTTGAAGGTCATGATCGTCGAGTAGTACGCGTAGTCATGCTCCGGGCTGATCTTGGGCAGCAGGTCGTAGCAGTAGTCGTTTTCGACGGTCGCGTTGGCGCCGAACCATTCCTTCAGAGCCGAGACCCAGAACTTGGGCTTGTTGGTGTAGTAGCCCGCAGCGTACGTTTCCTTCGACAGGTAGTCGGCAAGCGTCGGATGGATGTCGCCGCGCGGCCAGGAGAGGTAGCCCGGGGCCTGGTGGACCGAGGCGCCCACGTCGGTCGAGCCCTGCACGTTGGGTTCGCCGCGCAGCGCGTTGATGCCGCCGCCCGCGTTGCCGATGTTGCCCAAGAGAAGCTGCACGAGGCACATGATGCGGCAGTTCTGGCTGCCGTAGGTGTGCTGCGTTTCGCCCAGAGCATAGAGAATCGAGCCCGCGCGGTCGGGCTTGCCGGTCGAGGCGTAGGTCTGCCAGACCTTGAGCAGCACGTCCTTGTCCATGCCCGTGATGCGGTTGACCATGTCAAGGGTGTAGCGCGAGAAGTGCTTCTTCAGGAGATTGAAGGCGCAACGCGGGTTGGTGAGCGTCATATCCTTCTTGAGGACTTTGAGCGCAGGCGTCTTGAACTTGGGGGTGCCCGGCTTGTTCACCCAGGCAAAGGGCGAGCCCTCGCGCGTATCCCACTGGCGCTGGCTGTCGACGTCGTAGCCCCAGGTCGCGGCGCTGTACTTCTTCTTTTCCGGATCCCAGCCCGAGAAGAAACCCTTCACCGGGTCAAATTCGTAGTCCTCGCGAATGATGTCGGCCGCGTTCGTGTAGTTGAGCACGTAGTCGTGGTGCCAGAGATCATTCTCGATGATGTAGTTAATGAGGCCGCCGAAGAAGGCGATATCGGTGCCAGGGCGCAGACGGCCGTAGATGTCGGCCTGCGCGGCCGAGCGCGAGTAGCGCGGATCGATCACGATCCAGGTCGCGCCCTTGTCCTGGGCGCGTTCGACCCAGCGCGAAGAGAGCGGATGGTTTTCGACGTTGTTCGAGCCGATCGTCATGATGACGTCGGAGTTGGCGAAGTCGCACCAGTGGCTCGTCATGGAGCCGCGGCCGAACGTGGGCGCAAGGCCCGAGACGGTCGAGGAGTGGCACACGCGCGTCTGGTTGTCGATGGCGACGACGCCAAGGCTGCGGGCAAACTTCTGCACGAGCCAGGCCTCTTCGTTGCCGAGCTGAGCAGCGCCGAGACTCGCGATGCCGTCGCAGCGGTTTACCGTGACGCCGTCTTCGCGTTCAACGAAGCTCGCGTCGCGCGTCTTCTTGACATGGCGGGCGATCTCCTTGACGGCCTGCTCCCAGCTGATGCGCTCCCACTTGTCCGAGCCCGGACGACGCACCATCGGGTAGATGACGCGGTCGGGATGGCGGCTCGTGGTGCGGTCAGGATTGACGACGTTGCGCAGACCCCACATGGCCGCGCCCTTCGGGCACAGGCCGCCGAGGTTGACCGGATGATCGGGGTCGCCTTCGAGGTTGATGAGCTCGCCGTTGCGCGACGAGCAGATGGTGCCGCAACCGCCGGAGCAGTAGCAGCAGATGTTGGTAACTTCTTGAACGTTCTGAAGTTTGTAGGGAGCCTTCTTGGCGGGCGCAGCGATCGCCTTGCCCGTGAGTGCGGCGGCCACGCCGCCGGTGCCGACAAGAAAACCTCTCTTGAAGAAACTTCTGCGAGAAACTTCCATGGAACCCTCCTGAGGGGAGTTTTTCTTCTTTGCCGGCGCGAGGATCGGCTTGCCGGGAAGGCAGAATTGGGGAGTCTCTGCCGCTTCGGGGTAAAACGCCGACAACGTCTCGCGCGTCATTCTTTTACAGAACAGACGACGACCGGCACCCACTTGGCATGCACTGCGGGCCACACCGGCGCATCATCTCAGGGCCTCATTGTCATGAGCACACCCGAGGAGCGTCAATCGGTCGTTGGGAGGTCATCCGCCTCGCCCTTCAAGGTGTTTGTCGACACCCCAACCCCCGGGCAAACACTGACACGGAAAGCAAAAATTTCTCAACACACACCAATACGCTCGGAATTACGCCTCCCTGTCTACGCTTTTGGTCGATGGCTTCATGCGCCGACAGACCGAGCACCACGCAAAAAGAAGGGCCTTGCCCCCACCTTTCTTGGCCGAACGACCTACCCCCAACCGACACATCGACTCTACTTCCGAGGAAAAAGACGCGAGGTTTTCTTGACCAATGTCAAGAGCCGACTTGGTGCTACGATTAAGTGAAGATCATCCCCTGCGGCATCTCGATTCTTCACTGCCTTCGAAGGCGGTTTGACGCAGTCAAAAGCCATTTTCACGCGTTTTGAAACAATTTTCGGGGCTCGTTTTCCTGTGTTCAGGCAGGGTCGCCGCACGGAGTCTTTTATAATTCTCGGCAACCTGCAGACTGAAGCAACGTTCAGTCTGCAGTTGCCTTTTTGGCTTTTATTGCCCTTTTCGTCGCCCTTTGAACCCAGTCTGACCGCACAGACGCGCACGACGGCATTTTTTCCTTCCGGCGACGTAGCCCTGCCCAATTCATGCTCTTTTTCTCGCTCAAACAGATTCGCAGGCACTTTGCCCGCAGCATCACCGAATGGTCGGACGCTGGCACCGGTCTTTTTGCGCTCACGGTGAACGCCGTCGCGCTCGTGCTTGCCTGGATCTTCGTGCCGCTTGAGCGCAGCTGGTGGCAGAACATCCGCGCCAACCGCAGGCGACTTTACCCGCACGTCAACTTCGACCGTCCGTCGGGGGCCGACGTCGTGCGCATCTTCCTGCAGTCGCTTCTCCTGTGCGTGGTCTACGCCTTCGACTGGAAGCGCTTTTCTACTTCAAACCCGATCGCCCGCACGGTGCGCGCCTTCGTGCACGGCATGCAGCGCCTCGGAGCTGCGATCGGAGGTCTCGGCACCCGGCTTTTGTCGCACGTGGGCGAAACGGTCGAAGAGCGCGAGGCCGCCTCGACGTTTGTCAATCCCGTGCCGCGGCGGCTTCAGAAGATGCTCGTGCGCGCGCTGATGGTGGTGGTGGCCGCGCTCGCCTTCTTGTGCATCACGCAGCCCTTTGACGTCAAGGGGCAGGTGATCTTTCTGTCGATCATGCTTTTTTCGGCCTGGAGCTTTACGCACGTCAAGTCGCGCGTCACGCTCATGGTCCTTTTCGTGATCTCGGTCACCGTCTCCGGGCGCTATCTCTGGTGGCGCTGCACGCAGACGATTCACGGCGCAACGCCCGTGGAGCTCTTCTTTAGTCTCCTGCTTCTCGCCGCGGAAATCTACGCCTTCATCGTGATGCTTCTGGGATACTTCCAGGTCTGCTGGGTTCTTGACCGCAAGCCCTGGCCGATGCCCGCCGACCGCACGACGTGGCCCACGGTCGACATCTTCATTCCGACCTACAATGAGTCGCTTGAGGTGATCAAGCCCACGGTCTTTGCCGCACTCAACCTCGACTGGCCCGCCGACAAGCTGCGCGTGCATCTCTTGGACGACGGCAGCCGCGAGGCCTTTGCCGAATTCGCAACGTCGGTGGGCGTGAACTACATCAAGCGCGACGAGCACAACCACGCCAAGGCGGGCAACATCAACCATGCGCTCACGATCACCGAGGGTGAATTCATCGTCGTCTTTGACTGCGACCACGTGCCCTCGTGCGACTTTCTCACAAGCACCGTAGGCTGGCTCATCAAGGACAAGCGCATCGCCCTCGTGCAGACCCCGCATCACTTCTACTCGCCCGATCCGTTTGAAAAGAACCTGCACCTTGAGCGGGCGATGCCCATTGAAAACTCGCTTTTCCACGACTTCATTCAAAAGGGCAACGACACCTGGAACGCAGTGATGTTCTGCGGCTCAAGCGCCGTCATGCGCCGCGCGGCGCTCGCGCAGATCGGCGGCATCGCCGTCGAGACCGTGACCGAAGACGCGCATACGTCGTTGAAGCTCAATCGCCTCGGCTGGAAGTCGGCCTTCATCTCGCGGCCGCTCGCTTCGGGTCTTTCGACCGAATCCCTGTCGGCCCACATCGGGCAGCGCATCCGCTGGGCGCGCGGCATGATCCAGATCTTTCGCCTGGATAATCCCCTTCTCGGCAAGGGGCTCACGCTGCCGCAGCGACTGTGCTTTTTCAACGCCATGGTGCATTTCCTACACGGGCTGCCGCGCTTGATCTTTCTTGTGGCGCCGCTGCCCTACATGTTTGCCGACATCTACGTGATCTACGCCACGGCGGCGGCCATCTTTGCCTACGTCATTCCGCACATGGTGCATGCGGCGATCACAAACCAGATCCTGCAGCGCGGCTACCGCTATCCGTTTTTAAGCGGCGTCTACGAGACGGTGCTCTCCTGGTACATCCTGCTGCCCACGACCGTTGCGCTCATCTTCCCGCACAAGGGCAAGTTCAACGTCACCGCCAAGGGCATGACGATCGACAAGAAGTACGTCGACTGGAGCATCGCCAAGCCCGTGCTCGTACTCATTGCGCTCAATGTCGCGGGGCTTCTCGTTGGCATCTACAAGACCGTGACGGCGGCCGACCCGCAGGTGTCGACCCTGATCATCAACATCGGCTGGATCGTCTACAACCTGATGGTGCTCGGCGCGGCCGCGGCCGTGGCTGTCGAAGAGGTGCAAAAACACCGGCTGCCGCGCATCCCGCTTGAGGTGCCGGTCTCGCTCTTCATGAAATCGTCCGAGGCCGCGGCAGGCTCTGCTCTTGCTGCGCAGCTTCTTGAATACTCGCAGCAGGAAGTGCGCATTGCGGCCGATGCGAGCGTTCTCGCGCAGCTTGCAGCCGACAAGACGCTCGTACTTGAGCTCGCCTCGCGCGGCGAGCGCCACCGGTTTGAGGCGCGCGTCACGGTGATCGATGAAGCCGCCGGCGCCTTTGAAGCCGCGCTCGTCTTTCACTCGAGCCGCGAGGAGATTGCCTTCAACCGCTGCACGTTCGCCCGCGAGGGCATGTGGGCCATCCCGCCCAAGGGCCACGTCGACGATCACTTCGTCGCGGGCTTCCTGCGGCTTGGGTCGCTTGCGATCTACGGCTACAAGTCGCTCATCGAATTCCTGCCCGGCTCCGTGGGCCGCGCAATCCGTTTCATTCTGTCCCTGCTGCCGCGCGTTCCGCGCGCTGCGGCTTGACATCGACCACTGTCATGAAGCCATTCAAACGCTTGAAACTCAGTCTTTGGTGCAGCGCCTGCCTGGCGCTTGCCGTGGGGCTTGCGCGCCCGCTTTCGGCCGCTCCCAACCAGGAGGCCGCGCACGACGCCCAGCCCCAGAAGCCCTCGGCCGTCTGGCGCACTGACGCCACCACGAACGTGGCGCAGACGCTCGATCTCATCAGCCTTGTGCCCGGAGGCCAGGCCACGGCCGTCAAGCTCACCGGTGCCAACCCCACGCAGTACTTCGACTTCGGCGTGCGCGCCGACGAGATCGTGAGCAGCGCCGCGCTTGAGCTTGACTTCACCGCCTCGCCCTCTCTCATTGCCGCGACCTCGCAGATCAACGTCTTTTTAAACGGCGAGCTGCAGGGCTCGCATGCGCTTACAAAGGACACGATGGGCAAACCCGCGCACGCCTCCTTTGCCCTCAACCCCAAGGCAATGAAAAAGCGCAACCAGATCGCCGTCGAATTCGTGGGCCACTATCAGGTGGTCTGCGAAAACGAAAGCAACAAGGCGCTGTGGCTTGACATCGCGCCGACGAGCCGTCTGACGCTTTCAAAGCAAAATCTGCGACTTTCCAACGACCTCGCGCAGCTGCCGCTTCCCTTTGTCGACGCCGCAGGCAACGCCGCGACGGTGCTGCCGCTCGTCTTTGCCGAGGCTCCGAGCCGCGAGCAGAAGCTTGCCGCGGCGCTGGTCGCAGGTCACGTCGGCGCCCTCTCGGGCTGGCGCGGCGCCGACTTCCCGGTCTACATGGGGTCGCTCCCGGGCAAGGGCCACTACGTCGTCTTTGCCACCAACGAACGGCGTCCCGAATTCATGGCCGAGCTCCCGGTCTTTGAAGGGCCGGAGCTTTTGATGTTCGACGCCCCGGGGAGCCTCTTTGAGAAGATGCTCGTCGTGGGCGGGCGCAACGACAAGGAGCTTGTGACCGCCGCGCAGGCGCTCGTTGCCTCCAACCAGATGCTCATCGGGCCGCGCCATCGCGTCAAGGGCGACTTCAAGGTCGCAGACGTCCTTCCCGCCTACAGCAGCCCGCGCTGGGTGAACACCGATGAGGCCGTGCCGCTGCGCGAGCTCATGGAGTACCCCGAGCAGCTCACCGCCCGCGGGACGGCGCTCCCGGCCCTGCACGTCGAGATGCGCCTTGCGCCCGACATGTACATCACGAGCGCCTCGGAAGCCAACATCAGCCTTCTGTACCGCTACACCAAGCCCGCTGCAGGGCAGCCTGCGCAGCTCAGAACGCTTGTAAACGGCTACCTTGCCGACAGCGAGAATCTCTCCGAAGACGCAAGCCGCGGCGCCAAGACGGTGTCGCTGCCGCTCAAAACGGGTCCCGCCGTTGCCATCGGCGGCAAGCCCTCGGGCCTTGCTGCCGTCAACGACATCTCCTTTGAGACGTTCTACCAGACGGTCACCAACGAAGGGTCGCCCGAAAACTGCCGCGCCTCGACGCTTCCGACGCACCAGATCCAGATCGATCCGACCTCGATGATCGAATTCAGCGGCATGTACCACTACGCGCAGCTGCCCGAGATCGGGCTCTTTACGCAGGGCGCATTCCCGTTTTCGAAATACGCCGATCTCTCGCAGACCGCTGCGGTGATCGACGACAAGGCCTCGGGCGCCGAGCTCACGACGCTTTTCAACGCGATCGGACGCATCGGCGCGGCCACCGGCACGGCCCCCGTGCATCTGACGATCGCTTCACCGGACGAAACCGCCCTCATGCAGAACAAGGATCTGCTTGTCGTCGGCAAGCTTCCCGCCACGGTGCTCGACATCAGCCAGGACTCGGCCGATGCGCTCGCGCAGACGCTTGAAAAGTGGTTTGAGAAGCCCGCCGCAAAGGCCAACGACAAGGCTGAGGCCAAGGCCGACGCAAAGGCTCAAGGCCAAAACAACGCCAAGAACGAAGTCAAGTCCGAAGAAACCGAGGACGCCGCGCCGGAATTCCTGACCACGGGCTTTGCCGTGATCAGCTCGATCAAGTCGCCGCTCGCGGGCAACCGCACGCTCGTTGCGCTGCTCTCTGAAGGCGCCCGGGGCGCGCACGTGCTCAACAGCCGCCTCGCGCGGCCGGGCGATCTTGCCGAAGCAGCTGGCGGCACGGTCTTCGTGGGCGAGGATACGCTCACGGGCTTTGCCCCCGAGTCGACCTACACCGTGGGCGACATGCCGTGGTTGCGCCGCGTGTGGTTGTCGCTTGCCGACCGTCCCTTCATCCTCGTCTTCTGCGCCCTTGCCGCCGCACTTGTGGCCGGTGCAGGAATCTTCCTTAACATGCGCCGTTGGATCAGGAGAAGAGCATGAGAACCCCGAACATGAAAACCCTGCTGATGACGACTATTGCCGGCGCCATGACCTTTGTTGCCATTAACGCCAACGCCTGGCCGATGTGGACGAGCTTCAAGGCGGCCAACATCGACGCCTCGGCGCGCGTCATTGACTACAGCGACCCGCGAGCCATCACGACGAGCGAGGGCCAGTCCTACGCGATGTTCTTTGCGCTCGTGGCCAACGACCGCGAGACGTTCGACAGGCTCCTCGAGTGGACCGAGAAGAACCTCGCCAAGGGCGACATCACCAAGCAGCTTCCGAGCTGGCTCTGGGGCAAAAACGGCGAGAGCTGGGGCATCATCGACAGCAACAACGCCACCGACTCCGACCTCTGGATCGCCTACGACCTGCTTGAGGCCGCGCGCATCTGGAACGAGCCCAAGTACGCCGAAAAGGCCCGCGCGATGATGCAGCTCTTGAAAAACGACGTGCGCGAGGTGCCCAACCTCGGCCGCGTGCTGCTGCCGGGCGGCCAGGGGTTTGACCACCCCACGCACGTGACGCTTAATCCGAGCTACTGGCCGCTCTTCATCCTGCGGCGCATGGCGCTCGAAGATCCCTACTGGGCCACCGTGGCCGAGGGCACCGTGCGTGCGCTCGTGCGCACGGCGCCGGCGGGCTTTTCTCCGGACTGGGCCAAGATCGACAAGACGGGCAAGCTCATCGCCCCCGAGGGCGACGACTACACGTTGGGAAGCTACAACTCGATTCGCGTCTACCTCTGGACGGGCATGCTCTCGCCCGAGGATCCGGCCTACGACATCTTGAAAGCCCAGTTCGAGCCGATGATTTCCTTGACCCAATCGCTCAACATGCCGCCCGAAAAGGTGAATGTCGTCACGGGCGCCGTCAATCAGGCGGGGTCGGCGGGCTTTGCCGCGTGCCTTCTTGAGCTTCTCGACGGCACCAAGACCGCTGATCTGATTCGCACCGTGATCGGGTCTGAACCCATCATCGGAGAAAACTACTACCGCAACGTCCTGATGCTCTACGGCGCGGGCTTTGACGAAGGGCTCTATCGGTTCGACGTCGACGGACGCCTTGAGATCTCCGCGGCCGCCCGCGACTTCACCACCGCCCGTGCGGCGGCCGATGCGCGTGCAGCCGAGATCCGCAAGGCCGAGCAGGCCAAGGCTCAGGTTCAAACAGCGGCCAAACACGCCGAGGCCGCCTCAGAGCCCGTGCATGAGGCTCCTGCCGCCCAGAGCAAGGAGAAGGTGGAGAAGGCGGAAAAAGTGGAAAAGGCTGAAAAGGCGGAGAAGACTGAGAAGGCGCCTGCAGCCGACGCTGACGCCGCCGCTGCGAAGGACGACGCAACGCAAGGAGCACAGAAGTGAGCCTCAAGCAAACCCAGCCGACGTCCGAGTCTTCGGGCGCAGGCGCAGCGCGTTCCGCTCATCCCCTGCGGCGCACCTACTTCGGCCTCGGGCTCTGGAACGTGTTCTTCATCGGCGAGTTCGCGCTCGCCTACACGGGCTATCTGCGCCTTGACCTGCTGCTCAACGCGGTCTTCTTTCTCTTCGTGCTCGTGCCGATCACGGGTCGTGTGACGAACGCGCTGCGTCAGCTCGTTGCCATCGGGCTAGGCATTGCGCTCGTCTGGTCTGAGAGCTGGCTGCCGGGGCCGCAGAGCATCATCGCCAACACCTCGGGCATCGCCGGCTTCTCGGTGAACTACGTCGTACAGCTCGTCTGGGACTTCATCAATCCGCAGATGATCGGCTGGGGCGTGGTGATCGTGTTGGGCTATTACCTCCTGCGCGACTTTGTGCGCATCACCACGATCACGGCGCTCTACATGGCTTTTCTGATCGTGCAGCCGCTCTTCATGCAGCCTGCGGCGCCCGTGCGCGCGCCGCACGTTCTGGCGCAGGCCGAAAGTCCCAAGACGCAGGCCGAGATTCTGGCCGAGGCCAACAGCGTGCAGACAAGCGACGCCGTCGCCGCAAGCGAGGAAGTGCAGAACTGGTACCAGACGTTCCTTGACTATGAAAAGGAGCGCATGGTGCAGTTCCCGACGGGAATTTCGGCGCGCGACACGCCCTTTGACATCATCATCCTCAACATCTGCTCGCTTTCCAACGACGATCTTGAGGCCGCGAACCTGCAAAACCACAAGGTCTTCGGGCGCTTCAACATCCGCTTCGACAACTTCAACTCGGCCACCTCCTACTCGGGTCCTGCGGCGCTGCGGCTTCTCACGGGCGCCTGCGGGCAGCCCTCGCACGACGCGCTCTACTCGGCGCGCCGCCCAGACTGCGAAGTGATGAACCGGTTGGATTCGCTGGGCTTCAAGCAGCACCTTTTCCTTGACCACAGCGGCGCCTACGACAACTACCTCAACACGATGCGCACCCAGGCCGGTCTCACCGCGCCCTTTGAGCAGCGAAAGTTCCCGCTCAAGTACATGTCGTTCAACAATGAGGAAATTGCCGATACGCTTTCCGTGATGCGCCACTGGACGCGCGTGATGAACCGCGACAAGCAGGCCCGCACGGTGTCGCTCTTTAACTTCATCGCGCTGCACGACGGCAACCGCCTGCCGCTGCACAGCCGCTGGGAGGCCTTTGAGCCGCGCGCCAAGCGCTTCCTTGACGATCTCGACACCTTCATCAACGAGCTTGAAAAGGGTAAGCGCAAGGTGCTTCTGCTCGTCGTGCCCGAGCACGGCGCAGCCGTGCGCGGCGACCGCATCCAGACGCCGCGTCTGCGCGACATCCCGAGCCGTCGCATCACGCAGGTGCCGGTTCTCGCAAAGTTCATCGGCTTGAAGGATCTCCCGAAGACCCAGATTCATGTCTCGGGCAGTTCGAGTTACCTTGCGCTTACGACGTTGATCGGGCGCACGATCGAGACGAACTTCTTTGCCAAGAGCGCGGGCGCGGTTCCGCTCGAGACGCTCGTCAAGGATCTGCCGCAGACGCACATGGTGAGCGAAAACGGTCAGGCCGCGGTGCTCGAATACAAGGGCCGCGACTACCTCAAGCTCAACCGCGGAAAGTGGGAGCCTTATGGAGGATAAAGGCGGATAAAGGCGGCTTGAAAAGGCCGCCCGCCGCTTCGCTCCTCACGCAGCGCCTTGCGCAAAGCTTCTGCGCAAGGCTTTTTTTTACGTCCGCTTTCAACGTTCACCGATCGCGCCCCCGCGCACATTTTCTTTCAAAAAAGTGCGACGTCTCCGAAGGCTTTTTAGGCCATTCACCGTATTTCGATCCGACGCGAAAAATCTAGAATTGAGCATTCGCAGTACTATCGGTCGTTCGTTTCCAAAGGCCAAAAAATAATTCAAAAAAAGGGGAAGTCTGTGATCATTCGTCCTGCCAAAGAAATTGATCTCATCGATCTGCACTCGATCTACCGCGACGCCGTACTCGAAACGACCGCGACGTTCGACACGATGGTGCCCACGCTCGAAGAGCGCCGCCACTGGCTTCTCTCGCACAACCAGGACAATCACCCGCTTCTTGTGGCCGACGTCGACGGCCGGGCAGTGGGCTACGCGAGCCTCTCGGAATTCAACCCCAAGAAGGCCTACAGCACCACGGTCGAGCTCTCGGTCTATATCGACAAGCAGCACCGCTCGCGCGGCTATGGTCTGGCCCTTTCGCGCGCCGTCATTGATCTTGCGCGCAAGGACGCGCGCACGCACCGCGTGGTTTCACTCGTTACGGCCGACAACGTCCCGAGCATCAAGCTGCACGAGCGGCTCGGTTTTCGCTTCGTGGGAACGCTCACCGAGGCGGGCTGCAAGTTCGGCAACTATCTCGACGTCATCTACTTTGAGATGCCGGTGTAAAACGCTTCATCAAGGCCCTCCACTGATGTCCGAGAGCCTTTTCTTTTATCTGTTTCTGCACTTTGCTGCAGCCCCTCTTCCCTCTTCTTTGCCCCCCTCAAGGTTTTCATGCTCTCGACACTTCTGCGCCGTGCGGCGCTCTGCGTACTCGTCGGCGCCGCAGCCGTCACGGCGACCGCCGCTTCATCAGCCGCTTCTGCTGTCTCTGCTGCCGGCAATAAGCCCGAAGAACCCTCTGGCCGCGCAGACGGCACCAGCATCTTCGTCTACGGCGACTCGCTCACCTTCGGCTGGATCTACGACGTCAACACGCAGATCGTCTCGCGCATGCCGCGCTCCAGCACCTGGCCCGAAGTCATGAAAAAGGCGCTGCAGTCTTCGGGCAGGATCCCCGAGTGCTGCCGCGTCGAAGTCGACGCCCTGGGCGGCCGCACGACCGACCTCGATGAGCTGGATAGCCCCGGCAGCGGCCTCATCCCGGGCGAAACCTACAACGGCCTGCGAACGCTTCCGGCCGCACTGTCGGCACACATGCCGGTTGATCTCGTAATCGTGATGCTCGGCGCCAACGACCTCGCCCGGCACCATGGGCGCAATGCAGAGGGCGTTGCCCAAGGGCTCGTAAATCTCGTGGCCTGCGTGCGAACGGCCGCATGGCAGCGGCGCACGTCGTACGCCGCCCCGCGCGTTCTCGTGGTTCTGCCGCCCGCCTTCGACGGCGACGACACGCCCTACGGCGATTTCTTTTCCGGCGCCCTTGAAAAGTCGCGCGACTGGGCGCGCGTGATCGAGCCCGCCGTCCGGGCGGCAGGCGCCGACTTTCTTGCCGCCGCCCCGGTGGTGGGGCTGCCCGATCAGCCCGATCACGTGCACCTCACGATTGAGGAGACGGAAGAGCTCGGGCTAGCCGTGGCCGCCAAGGTCGAGCGCATGCTTTCGCCCGGGAAGCCTACATCCGAAAAAGGCCAGCGCTAGTACCAGCCCGCCTTGCGGCAGGGCTCGGCCACGAAGGCGTTCTCGTTGCCCTGGATTTTTTCAATGCGCTTGGCTCTGAGACACTCCCACTGATCGACGGGGTACTGACGGTCCCAAGCTTCCATCAGCTGGCGCTGGGCTGAAGAGAGCCGATACTGCGGGTAGCTAGCCGCCATGTAAAGCGTCGAACGGGCAATAGACCCGCGGGAGGCTTCAGGAGGCTCGGCGCGACGGCCCGATTCGTCGATCTTCATCTGGCAGGTGCCGAACGTCGCGGACTCCGAGGGCAGCATCGCGTAGCGGTAGTTCGAACGCATCGCGTTGACCGCGCCGATCGCGGGATAAAGGTTGTAGAGATCGGCCTGCATGTAGCGGAACGTCTTGTTGGCCTTCTCGGCGCACTTGCGGCCCTTGAAGCTGCGTCCCTTGCTGTCGACGCACGACTCGTCGCCCTCGCGCCACTCGATGAAGGCACGCCCGAAGTTTTCAGCCGGCACGACATGCTCCCACTCGATGCGCTTGGCGCGGCTTGCGTGCTTGGGCGTCGTGAAGCCCTCGGGAATCACCACGTTTTTCTTCGCATCAAACGCGGCGCCGCAGTAAAGCGTCACGCGGTGATCGAAATACACCTCGCGCTCAAGCAGGCGCTTGGCCTTGTTGAAGGACTCGATCGTTGTGTTGCCTGCTGCTGCGGCACCATCATCGACTGCCGCAGCCGCGGGAGCGGCAAGCATCATGGCCGCGGCGAGGCCGACGAAAAGACGCGCGGCGCTCCCAGCGCCGATCATGTTGTGCATGTTCATCAATGAACTCCGAAAAACCGCAAATAAAGTCAGGTCGTAGAGGGCTCAAAATCTAGCACTTCGCGGCGCCCCCTCCCCGCTTCCCGGGCGAATCTCGGACCGAACCGGAACATTCTTCTTTATCACTTTAATCCTATGGAACTGCTCCATTATTTGCTCTAAGACAATCTTTTTTGGCCGTCTTTACGCAATGGTCAAAACTCGATCACTTAAACTGCCGGCCATCGGTATACCAGCCGTATACCTGTCGTCCGGAAACATATACCCACATGTTTCCCGACACATTTTTCTTAGCGAAAGCGAACGCCTTTGCTCCCTCTGCAATCACTCCGAGGACTTGCAACACCTCGATTTTTTTCTCTCGCGCAGCGGCACGCATTCGGCGCAAAACCCCTTCACAACTTTTTCGCTTTTCGCCTCTTCAGGAGAAAACTCTATGCCCGACTTCGTCATCTCGAGAAGGACGTTTCTTGCCGCGGTTGCGGCAAGCGGCCTTCAGTTGAGCCCGATCGCACAGGCCGTGGCCGCCGCCGTCGAAGACTACGGCCAGTACAAGTGGTGCGCCTGCGTCATCAACTGCGGACAGCGCTGCCCGGTGCGCTGCTTTACCAAGAACGGTCAGGTGATCCGCATCGAAACCGACAACACCCAACCCGATACGCTTGGGCCCCGGCAGCTGCGCGCCTGCCAGCGCGGCCGCTCCATGCGCGAACGCATCTACTCGCCCGACCGTCTGAAGTTCCCGATGAAGCGCGTCGGCCGCCGCGGCGAAGGCAAGTTCGAGCGCATCAGCTGGGAGGAAGCGGTGCAGACCATTGCCGCGCAGTGGAAGCGCATCAAGGAAACCTACGGCAACGAATCCATCTACTGGCAGTACTGCTCGGGCCAGCAGTCGCTTGTGAGCTCGCGCCGCGCCTGGCAGCGCCTTATCAACCTCATGGGCGGGTGCCTGAAGTACTACGGCTCGTACTCCAACGCGCAGCTGCAGGCCTCCTTCCCCTTCACCTACGGCGGACGTCCGGCGTCGCTGCCGAGCGAAATCGCCCATGCCGAGCTCTACGTGGTCTTCGGCAACAACTTCTCGGTGATGCGTCCCTCGGGCGGCGGCAAGGGCTATCAGGTCGACGCCGCCATGCAGCGTCATCGTCCGCGCACGATCGTAATCGACCCGTGCTTTACCGACACCGCCACCACCCGCGCCGATCAGTGGATCCCGATCCGTCCGGGCACCGATGCCGCGCTCGTGAATGCGCTCGCCTACGAATTCATCACGCACAACTGGGTCGACCAGGCGTTCCTTGACACGTACTGCATCGGCTACGACGAAAAGACGCTGCCCTCCTCCGCTCCCAAGAATGCCGACTATAAGTCCTACATTCTCGGCCGCGGCGCCGACAAGACGCCCAAGACCCCGGAATGGGCCTCGAAGATCACCGGCATCCCGGTGGACGTGATCCGCAACCTCGCCCGCGAAATGGCCAAGACGAAGCCCCTTTTCGTCTCCCAGGGCTGGGGTCCGCAGCGCCACGCCAACGGCGAGGAAACCGCCCGTGCGATCGCCATGGTGCCGATTCTTCTGGGGCAGATCGGGCTGCCCGGCACGAACTCGGGCGAGCACGAAGGCAATACGCCCTTCCCGGCCGTGTACCTGCCGGTCGGCAAGAACCCGGTTCAGGCCTCGATTCCCGTCTTTATGTGGACCGACGCCATCTACCGCGGCACCGAAATGAGCCGCACGACCGACGGCGTCAAGGGTGTCGAGAAGCTCTCGCAGAACATCAAGATGATCGTCAACTCGGGCGGCAACACGATGATCAACCAGCACGGCGACTGCAACTGGACTGACGAGCTTTTGGCCGACGAAAGCAAACTCGAGTTCCTCGTCGTCTGCGACAACATGATGACGCCCTCGTGCCGCTACGCCGACATTCTTCTGCCCGACATTCTCGGGCCGGAGACCAACGATGCTGCCTGTCAGGGCGGCAGCCACGGCGACGTTGCCTGCATGCTCGCCATCCAGAAGGCGGTCGAGCCGCAGTACGAACAGAAGTCGAGCTGGGAGATCTGCCGCCTGATCGCCCGCGAGCTCGGCCTTGAGGAGGCCTACACCGAAGGCCGCACGCAGGAAGAGTGGCTGCGCTGGTGCTACGACGAGACCCGCAAGAAGGTGCCCGAACTTCCCGACTTTGAGACCTTCTGGAAAAACGGCATGGCCAAGGTCTGGGGCCGCCGCAAGGATCCCATCGCGCTTGAAGCCTTCCGCAAGGATCCGGAAAAGAACAAGCTCAAGACCGCCTCGGGCAAGATCGAGATCTACTCCGAGTCTCTTGCCAAGATGGTCAAGGACTGGAAGTTGGCCGAGGGCGACGTGATTTCGCCGATTCCGGTCTACTGGCGCACCTGGGACATGCCGGGCACCCCGCTTGCCAAGAAGTATCCGCTGCAGTGCTTCGGCTTCCATGGTCACGGCCGCATCCATTCGACCTTCCACAACCTGCCCAAGCTGCGCGAGCTGCACCCGGACGCCGCCTTCATCAACGAGCTCGATGCCCGTGCCCGCGGCATCGCCGACGGCGACATGGTCGACGTCTTCAACGACCGCGGCACGGTACGGCTGCCTGCGCGCGTGACGCCCCGCATCATGCCCGGCGTTGTGACGATCCCGCAGGGCGCCTGGTACAAGCCGCAGATGATCGGCAGCAAGCGCGTTGACGTCGGCGGCTGCATCAACACCCTCACTTCGCACCGCCCGAGCCCGCTCGGCAAGGGCAACGCCCAGCACACCATTCTGGTCGACGTCCGCAAGGCCTGAACACGGAGTAAAGAACAATGTCTCAGAAAGGATTTTTTATTGACGTGAGCCGCTGCACGGGCTGCCGTACCTGTTCGGTTGCCTGTGCGGATTTGAATAACATGCCCGTCGGTCTGAACCTGCGCCGCGTCGTCGAGTACGAAGGCGGCGGATGGCGGCAGAACTGGGATGGCACCTGGCGGCAGGACGTCTTCGCATACTATGTTTCTCTCGGCTGCAACGAATGCGCCGATCCGGCATGCGTGAAGGTCTGCCCGACCGGTGCACATGCCAAGCGCACAGAGGATGGTCTCGTCGTGATCGACACCGCCAAGTGCATCGGCTGCGGCATGTGCGCCAAGGCCTGCCCCTACGGCGTACCGCAGCTCGACACCAAGGCAAGAAAAATGCGCAAGTGCGACGGCTGCGTGGCCCGTACAAGCCGCGGCGGCTCCCCTGTCTGCGTTGAAAGCTGCCCTGAGCGTGCCATTGAGTTCGGCGACATCGAGGAGCTGCGCCGCAAGCACGGCACGGTGGATGCGATTGCTCCGCTGCCTTCGGGTGAAGCGACGAAACCCTCGCTCGTCATCAAGCCCTGCCGCAGCGCCCGCCCGGCGGGCGACACGGCGGGCAAGTCGCACCGCTTCTAAGTCAGCGCGCCCGAGATTCAATCCCTGCCGAGGGCTTCCCGCCCCGGCAGGCCTTAGAATCGACCGCCGGCCCGGAAAGTTCGAGACGGACTTTTCGGGCTTCTTTTTGGATTTTCTTTGAAGACCACGCAATGACCGACGCCTTACACGACCTCAAGGACATCGACATTCCCGCCGACACGGCACATGACCTGATGCACGCCGACAACCCGCCCGCCGTCATTGACGTGCGCACGCCCGAAGAGTTCGGCGCGCGCCACATCCCGGGCGCGCGCAACATCGTGCTCGACGACATCCTCGCGGGAAAGATTCCGCCCGAGATGGACGACAAGAACGCGCTCTACCTGCTTTACTGCCGCAGCGGCCGCCGCAGCGGCATTGCCGCGCGCTGGTTGTCCGAACGAGGCTGGAAGCACGTGCACAACTTCGGCGGCATTCTCGACTGGCCGTACGAAACGACGTAGTCGGAAGCCCTCCGGTAAGACAACCAATGAAGGCAGCCAAAATTCAACCGTTCAGACCTAGGCTTTAAGACCTAGGTGTTAACCCTCTGCACTTTCAAAAAAATAGCAGTTAACAGGAATAACCCAAACATGGTATAGAACAAACCCTTGCCTATGAGTAGGTATCACCCTGCGATTAATCCATTTTTTTGGGGATTTCTTTAACAAAAATCAGGCTGTTTTGGCCTGATTTTTGCAAGTGTAAAAAGCACTAACAATTGGACACAGGTCAAAAGTCAGCTAAATAGACACAACGGTCTACCCCAAAAGTGGTGTCGGCAGTTTGATAATTGACGCGTCCTAACCTACCGAGGGGATAAGAAAAATGATTGGTTTTGATTTTTGGCTAGAGTTCATCGTGCTCCTTGCCTGCTTGTTCTATGCAGCACCCAGAGGCGGTATGACGCTGGGTCTCATGGGCGGCGTTGGCTTGATCATCTTCATCTTCGGCTTCGGCCTGAAGCCCGGCAAGCCGCCGGTGGACGTGATCCTGACCATTATGGCCGTGGTGTGCGCTGGCGCTACCATGCAGGCTGCGGGCGGTCTTGACTGCCTGCTCTCCATCGCAGAAAAGGCGCTGCGCAAGCATCCGCGCTTTGTCTGCTACCTCGCTCCGTACCTCTGCTGGTTCCTGACGGTTCTCTGCGGTACTGGTCACGTGGTTTACACCATGCTGCCCATTATCTATGACGTGGCCATCAAGAACAACATCCGTCCGGAACGCCCGATGGCTGCTTCCACCATCGCCGCTCAGATGGGCGTGATCTGCTCGCCGGCTGCTGTGGCCGCCGTGTCGATGATCGCTCTGCTTGACGGCCAGATGGTCGGTGGCCGCCCCTTCGGCTTCATGCAGCTCTTCGCGATCGTGATCCCGGCCGCCATCGTCGGCATCTTCGCCGTCGGCACGTTCTCCGTGTTCCGCGGCAAGGACCTCGACAAGGACGAGAAGTTCCAGGCCCTCATCGCTGATCCGGAACAGCGCAAGTACGTCTACGGCGAAACCACGACCCTGATCGGCGTGAAGTTCTCCAAGAAGCAGTGGGCTTCTCTGTGGATCTTCCTCGCCACCGTTGCGGTCGTCGCTCTGCTCGGCTCCATGCCTGAACTTCGTCCTCTCGTCGGCAAGAAGCGTCTGTCCATGACCCTCGTCATTCAGATGTTCATGCTCTTCTCCGGCCTGCTGATGGTCATGTTCTGCGGTGCCAAGAAGATCAACAAGACTGCCGTGTTCAATGCCGGTATGGTCGCCATCGTCTCGGTGTACGGCGTGGCCTGGATGTCGGATACGATGTTCTCGAACCACATCGCCGCCCTGAAGGACTCCCTGACCGGTTGGATCAAGGTTGCTCCGTGGACCTTCGGTATCGTTCTGCTGATCGTCTCCAAGCTCGTGAACTCGCAGGCTGCCGCTGTGGCCATCGTGGTTCCCGTCGCCATCCAGATTGGTACGCCTCCTGGAGTGATCGTGGCCATGGCCTCCGCCGCCTACGGCTACTACATTCTGCCGACCTACCCGTCTGACCTTGCGGCTATTACGTTCGACCGCTCCGGCACGACGCACATCGGCAAGTTCGTGATCAACCACTCCTTCATCGCACCCGGCTTGATCGGTGTTCTGACCGCCGTCGTTGTGGGCTGGATCCTTGGCATGATCTACGGCTACATCTAATAAAAATAAGACTACTGGTGGGTTAGTCACATAGCTCCCCCGTCTAGAAGAGGGGAGGCAACCAGACAAAGCGGAGCACCTTTTGAGGGTGTCTCCGCTTTGTTTTTATCTGCGCTTGAAAAGGAGCCGACTCCTTAACGCTTTGGGCTCCTTTTTCGTCTTTGAGCTGCCCTCGTGCGGAATGCCTCAAATCGAGCATTGCTCCAATTCCTTTGCACCGCTCTCTGGCATCAGGCCTTTTCTCTCCCTGAAAAATCAATTTTTTTGGTGCTTGGCCTAGTTTAAAAACTCCTGCCGACGCCTTCTTCCAACATGTGCTTTCGCGCGATCTTTCTCTGATATTTCAGGATTTTTGAATTTTCCCTGCTTTTGGATATGATTAAGCTGCGCATTCGGAAAAAGGTTGAAAACGCCTCTTGGCCTAGTCTTATCGCCCGAGGCAGTCTTTTCCCCCGCTTCCGAAGCATCCGCTTGATTGAGTTTGAGTCCCCTGAACTCACCGCCAGAGAAAGCGCATTCTCTGGCCCAAAAGAGAGGTTTTGCATGTTTGTTTCCGGTGTCGTCGTCAGCTGCAGACCCGAGCACGCCCAGGCCGTTGAGGCGGCCATCGCAGGCGTTCCCAACGCCGAGATCTACCAACGCGACGCCGAAAGCGGCCGCTTTGTCGTCGTCATCTCCGAAGACAGCATCGAGGCCGAAACCGATCGCTTTGAAGCGCTGCGCAAGCTCCCCGACGTGATCGACGTAAGCCTCGTCGTTCACCGCGAGCTTGAAGCCGACGACGCCCCCGTCGAGAGCGAGGCTCCCGCAGCACAACCCTCCTAGCAACACCTCCGCTTCAAATCACTTTTTTCAACTGCCCTTTCGCGCCGCATGCATCCCGGACGGCCCGGCGGCTTTGCCCCGATCCCGTACAAGAAGGAACACAGGCGCCCAGGGCGGGACACACAGGAGAGAAAAAACATGACCAAGAAAGTCATCCCGATCTCGCGCCGTGAACTCTTGAAGGCGGGCGTGGCCGCCACCACGGCCATGACCGTGGGTCTGCCGGTGACGCAGGCAATGGCGCAGGCCGCCAAGGATGCCGACGCCGGCATCGTCTGGCGCAAGGGCGTCTGCCGCTTCTGCGGCACGGGCTGCGGCCTGCAGGTAGGCACCCTCAACGGGCGCGTCGTCGCCACCAAGGGCGACCCCGATGCGCCGGTCAACCGCGGCCTCAACTGCATCAAGGGCTACTTCAACGCCAAGATCCTCTACGGTCAGGACCGTCTCACGCAGCCGCTGATGCGCCGCACCAACGGCAAGTACGACAAAAACGGCAAGTTCGAAGCCGTCTCCTGGCAGGAAGCCTTCGACGAGATGGAGCGCCAGTTCCGCCGCGTCTATGAAAAGAAGGGCCCCGAGGGCGTTGCGATCGTGGGCTCGGGCCAGTACACGATTCCCGAAGCCTACGTCGCGAGCAAGCTCATGAAGGCCGGTTTCCGCAGCAACAACATCGACCCCAACGCACGCCTTTGCATGGCCTCGGCCGTGGTGGGCTTTTATCAGACCTTCGGCGTCGATGAACCGGCCAACATCTACGGCGACATCGAAAAGTGCAACACGATGGTGCTCTGGGGCAACAACATGGCCGAAGCGCACCCCGTGCTCTGGAGCCGCGTCACCGACCGCAAGCTCACGCACAAGGAAACGCGCATCGTGAACCTCACGACGCACACCAATCTCTCCTCGGGCATGGCCGACATCGAGATCATCTTCAAGCCCAACACCGATCTCGCCATCGCCAACTATCTCGCCCGCGAAATCGTCCGCCGCAAGGCCTACGACGCCGACTTCATCAGCAAGCACTGCATCTTTGCGACCGGCACCGTCGACATCGGCTACGGCATGCGTCCCACGGACAAGTACGCCTTTGAGGCTGAAAAGGACACCCAGGCCAAGCAGCTCAAGATCACGCTCTCGGCGGCCGAAGCCCGCGGCCAGCGCCGCAAGGCGGGCATCGAGGTCGAGCAGAAGCAGGCAGGAGCCGCCGCCAACCACTGGCAGATCTCGTTTGACGAATACCGCCGCGGCCTTGAGCCCTATACGCTTGACTTCGTGGCCGAGCTCGCCAAGGGCGATCCGGACGAGTCGCTTGAAAGCTTCAAGAAGAAGCTCGTCGCTCTTGCCGACCTCTACTGCTCCAAGAAGGCCGACATCCTCTCCTTCTGGTGCATGGGCGTCAATCAGCACGTGCGCGGCGTCTGGGTGAACGAACAGATCTACGCGCTGCACCTTCTCACCAACAAGCACGCCCGTCCGGGCAACGGCGCCTTCTCGCTCACGGGCCAGCCCTCGGCCTGCGGCTCGGCGCGTGAAGTGGGCGCGTTCTCGCACCGCCTGCCCTCGGACATGCTGATCGGCAATCCCGCCCACCACAAGAAGGCCGAAAAGCTCTGGCACGTGCCCGAAGGCACCACCAACCCCGTGCAGGGCAAGGCCATCATGGGCCTCCTGCGCGGCCTTGAGGACGGCTCGGTCAACTTCCTCTGGACGCAGGTGGTGAACATCTTCCAGTCGGCTCCGAACGCCAACCACTGGCTGCGCGCCGCCAGAAAGCCCGAAAACTTCGTGGTCGTCGCCGACGTCTACCCGACCCTCTCGGCCAAGGTCGCCGACCTGATCCTGCCCGCTGCGATGATCTTTGAAAAGTGGGGCCTCTACGGCAACGCCGAACGCCGCACCCAGGGCTGGCAGCAGATGGTGCCGCCGCCCGGGCAGGCGCGCTCCGACATCGCGATGATGATGGAGTTCGCGCGGCGCTTCAAGGTGAGCGAATGCTGGGGCGAGAAAAAGCTCTCGGGCGGCAAGATGCTCCCCGACGTGCTCGAGAAGGCCAAGGCCATGGGCATCAGCGCCGACGCCACGCTCTTTGACGCGCTCTTTGGCTCGATGCCCGCGGCAGCCGCCTGCAAGTGGCCCGACGCGAAGTACCCGGGCGCCCTCAACTCGACGGCCGAGGCTCTCGGCGTCGACTGGTTCCCGGAAAAGGCAGTCTTTACCGAGTACCGTGAATTTACGCTGGGCGACGGGCACGATCTCGCCGACTTCGACACCTATCTCGATCCCAAGGTGCACGGCCTTACCTGGCCCGTGGTCAACGGCAAGGAGACGAGCTACCGCTTCAACGCGGAGTACGACCCGTACGTGAAGACGGGCGACTTCGAGTTCTACGGCAAGCTCCAGAAGGCGATTCCGCAGGGCAACCTCGACGGCGTCACCGACAAGACGCCCAAGCCCCTGCCGGGACGCGCGAAGATCTTCTTCCGTCCGTTTGCCGAGCCGGTCGAAAAGCCCGATGCCGAGTACGACCTCAACCTCTGCACGGGCCGCATCCTCGAGCACTGGCACACGGGTTCGATGACGCGCCGCGTCCCCGAGCTGCACCGCGCAGCCCCCTCGGCCGTGGTCTACATGAACCCCAAGGACGCCGAAAAGCGCGGCCTGAAGCGCCTCGACACCGCCCAGATCACGAGCCGCCGCGGCGCGATCAAGGCGCTCGTCGAAACGCAGGGCCGCATGAAGATGCCGCGCGGCACGGTCTGGATGGCGTTCTTTGACGAATCCGTGCAGACCAACAAGCTGTGCGTGGACGCGACCGACCCGCTCTCGAACGAGCCCGACTACAAGAAGTCGGCCGTGCGCGTCACCGAGGCCTGATTGCCGGTTTGAGGACGTCCCCGCGTCCTCCTGCCTGAGAGGGACCTGAGGGCGCAGGGCGCTTTTCATGAAGCGCCTTGCACACTCCGAGTCCTTCCTGGCGAACGGGGCGTCCGCCGTCAGACCTTGAGAACACACACAAAGAGAAGACCCAAAAGAGACCATCTGCTTTAGGCCACGATAGTCATGACCATCAAAGCCAACCGTCGCGAGGTGCTCAACGCTGCGCTTCAGGGTGCGGGCGTTGCGGTGCTAGCCGCCTGCGGCCTTTCGGCCGTGGTGAAGGACGCACGCTCGCAGGGCTTCGCACCGCTGCCGCCCGGCGCCAACGAAGGCTTCGCCGATAAGTGCGTCAAGTGCGGCCTGTGCGTGAAGGCCTGTCCCTACGACACGCTCAAGCTTGCGCGTCTAGGGGATCCGGCGCCTGCGGGCACGCCCTTTTTCACGCCGCGCGAGACGGCCTGCTACATGTGCGAGGACATTCCCTGCGTGCGCGTGTGCCCGTCGGGCGCGCTCGATCGGGAGTTCGACGACATCCGCAAGGCCCGCATGGGCATTGCTGCGATCGACCCCAACGCGTGCCTGAGCTGGCAGGGCCTGCGCTGCGAGGTGTGCTTTCGCATCTGCCCTGTGAAGGGCAAGGCGATCACCTTGGATCCGCATCCTCGGCAGCTTTCCAAGCACGCCGTGTTCGTGCCCGTCATTCATCCCGATGACTGCACGGGCTGCGGGCTGTGCACCTGGAGCTGCCCGACGCAGCAGCCCTCGATCAACATCGTTGAGCGCAAGGCGTTTTTGGGCCGCATCGGCGAGCACTACCGTCTGGGCTGGCGCAGCGATCAGCCGCACCACCCGGGCGTGCCTGCCGTGGGCTCCTCGCCCAAATCGGCCGGCCAACCCCAGGCTCCCGCCGCACCCGGCGGTCTTGACTATCTCAACAGCATGGACGATCCGCTGCAATGAGTGCTCAGAAAATGACTTCAGTGCACTCCGGTGCACGACAAGGCGCCGTCAACACCGCCCGCAGGCTCTTCATTCTTGCCTGCGTGCGGCGCGTGGTGCAACTTGCGATTCTCGCGCTTTTCATCGGCACGGCCCGGCTGGGCTGGACGGTTCTGGGAAAGCCCCTTTTGTCGGGCGACCTCACCTCGAGCCTTTTTGCCGGAACCATTCCGCTTGCCGACCCGTTTGCCTTCGTGCAGAAGCTCTTTGCGGGACATGCGCCTGAGATGACGATGGTGGTTGGCGCCGCCATCGTGCTTGCGGTCTACATCGTCGCCGGCGGCCGGGCGTTCTGCGCCTGGGTCTGCCCGATGAACATCGTCACCGATGCGGCCGCGAGCGTGCGTCAGGCGCTTCACCTTCGCAGCGACTGGCTTCGCGTGCACCGCAACACGCGCTATGCGATTGCCGTGGGCGCGCTTGCCGCCTCCGTCGTCACGGGCACGGCCGCCTTCGAATGGGTGAGCCCGCAGGCGTTCCTGTGGCGCGAGGCGATCTGGGGCGTGGGCCTCGGGTTCTTCGCCAGCGTCCTGGGCGTCTTTGCCCTTGATCTGCTCGTGGTGCAGCGCGGCTGGTGCGGACACCTCTGCCCGCTTGGCGCCTTCTGGTCGGTCGTAGGCAAGGTCGGTGTTTTGAAGCCTCTTTTTGACGACGCGCGCTGCACGCGCTGCGCCGAGTGTCTCAAGGTCTGTCCCGAACCGCAGGTCATCAATTTCAAGGACGCCGCCCGCCGCGGCATGATCGCCTCGGGCGAATGCACGAGCTGTGGCCGATGCGCGGCCGTCTGCCCGGAAAACGCGATCGTTTTCGCACCGCGCTTTCGCGCACGCCCCGGCGTCCCCACACAGAATTCCGCAAAGGAGTAAATCCTATGAAAACCCTCATCGCTTCCGCCCTGATGTCCGTGGCCGCCGTCAACCTCATCGCGGCCTGCTCCACCCCGCAGCCCATCGACATCGACCAGACGAGCCTCGAAAAGACGAGTCCCTTTGAAACGCCCACGCCGAAGGCCTTCGAAATGGGCGCCGGACTCTACCGCGAGACCCAGTACGGGATGCCCGCCATGATTCCGCACGACATCTCGAGCATGAAGATCACGCCCGAGAGCAATCCCTGCCTGATGTGCCACGGCAACACGGAAAAAATCGGTGCAGCCAAGGTGAAGGGCGCTCCGACCTCGATGCCCCAGTCGCACTGGGCCAAGGTCGACGGCAAGCTCGTCATGGCGCCCGCGCGTCATGAGTGCACGCTCTGCCACGCCCCGCAGGCCAACGTCGAGCCGCTCGTGCCGACGGTGCACTAAGGCCCCGTCTCTGGGCGCGTGTGATTTCACACGCCTGTGATGGATCCCGCCGCCTGGCTGCCTTCGAGGGCAGCCGGGCGGTTTTTGCTTGTCGGGCCCTCCGCGACAGGGCTCTTTTATCCCCGCCTTGCTTCCCTTTCCTTCCTTTTCTTCCTTTTTCCCCGAATGCTGTAAGCTACATCGGTTGAGGAAAACCACTTTTGGCAAAGCACACGGACATGAAAACTGTCGTCATCGGCATGAGCGGGGGCGTGGACAGCTCCGCCGCCGCGCTGCTGCTGCGGCGGCAGGGCTATGACTGCGACGGCGCCATGCTGAAGCTGATCCCCAACAGCGACAGCCGCTGCTGCAGCGCCGACGACGCCGAGGATGCCCGTGCCGTGGCCTACCGGCTGGGGATGAAATTTTACGTATTCAACGAGGTGGAGGCCTTCCGCCGGGACGTGATGGATCATTTCGTGGCGGAATACTGCGCCGGACATACCCCCAACCCCTGCATCGACTGCAACCGCTGCCTGATGTGCGGCGCGCTGCTGGACCGGGCTCTGGTGCTGGGGTATGACTACATCGCCACCGGCCACTATGCCCGGGTGGACCGGGATCCGGACACGGGGCTGTATCGCCTGCTGCGGGGCCGGGACCGGCGGAAGGACCAGAGCTATGTGCTCTATCAGCTGACCCAGGGCCAGCTGGCCCACCTGCTGCTGCCAGTGGGAGACTATGACAAGCCCGCCATCCGGGAAAGCGCCCGCCAGGCGGGGCTGCTGAACGCCGGCAAGGCCGACAGCCAGGACATCTGCTTTGTCCCCGATGGGGACTACACGGCGTTTTTGCAGGAATACGGCCATGTGACCCTGGAGCCCGGGAACTTTGTGGACCGGGAGGGCCGGGTGCTGGGCCGCCACAAGGGCCTTCCCTGCTACACCACCGGCCAGCGGAAGGGGCTGGGGGTGTCCGCCGGGAAGCACGTCTATGTGGTGCGGAAAAACGCCCGGGACAACACCATTCTGCTGGGGGATGACCGGGACCTGTTCACCAGCCGCCTCACCGCCTGCCGGGTGAACTGGATCGCCGGGGCCGCCCCGGCGGGCTCCATCCGGGTCACCGCCAAGACCCGGTACAGCCAGACGGAGGACGAGGCCGCCGTGACCCCCCTGCCGGACGGGCGCATGGAGGTGGTCTTTGACCGGCCCCAGCGGGCCGTCACCGCCGGACAGGCGGTGGTGCTGTACGACGGGGACCAGGTGCTGGGCGGCGGCGTCATCGAGGACTGAGTCTGTCCAAAAAGGGCAGCGCCCTTTTTGGACAATCGGAGGAGTGTTATGATCATTCACTGCGTATGGGAGCATAATGGCAATGACACCTTGCTTTATGCCACAAATTTTGTCGGTGCATATACCCGTGGCGAAAGCCTTGAAATCGCAAAGGCAAAGATGCCGCAGGAAATCGTTTCTTATTGCAGCTGGCTGGGCATGGAGGCCGAGGGCAAAGCGGAAATCGTGATCGTCGGAGAAAAATGCTCCGAGCTTACAATTCGGGATGCGGATTCCGATGTGTTTTTTGAAAGCGAACAAGCACCACTGACAACAGAAGAATATGAGACGCTTAAAACCCTTGCGCTGAAGTCAGCAAAGGATTTCCTCGCATTGTTCGAATCTATCCCGGATAAGAACGCAGCCGCCGCACCGGAACGCAAGACCTTTTACGGACAAGTTCCCCGCACGGCAAATGAAATGTACGAGCATACAAAGAATGTGAATACATA